>JAIOPX010000002.1 GCA_021413705.1 Planctomycetota bacterium
CGGGCCGGCCGGCGTTTCGATTTGATGAGGTTCCACCCGCGCGTTGGGGATGCCGTAGCGATCGTGGTAAACGGGGAAAATGCTCGAATCGATCCGAAATCCCTCTTCGACAAGAATCTCCAGGGCCCACGTCGATCGCGCGGTGACCGAAAAACTAGGGGCCCGATACGCCGCGACTCCCTGCCCGATCAAATTCTCGATCGCATTGCGTGAGCGAACGAGATCCTCGCGAAACTCGTCCGGCGCCTGCTCGTAGATCAGGCGATGCCAGTAGCTATGCGAACCGACTTCGTGTCCGGCGGCATGAATCTCTCGTATCAAATGCGGGAAATGATCGACCACCCATCCCAAGACAAAAAACGTGCCGCGCACGGAGTGCTGTGCCAGCAGATTCAACAAGCGGTGCGTGTTGGCTTCGACCCGACTTTCGAACTGATCCCAATTCGTTCGGGGGATATGCTTCTCGAAAGCCGAGACGTGGTAGTAGTCCTCCACGTCCACGGTGAATGCATTGAGGCGATTCGCCCCCAAGGATTCCGCTCCCAAAGATGTCATCGTCCCAAAGTTCGCTTTCGGCCCCAAAACTGCCTGCTAGGCGTTTGGCACACGTTGCCATTCGTCGTGATGAGTCGGCGAGCTTTCCGTCGAGTTGGGCACGGGGGGCGCCGCGCCGGCATGATGAGTTCCGTTGAGCGAAAACACGCGCGCCACAGCCACCGGCGCGTGTTGCCCGTTGAGTTGGGCCCGTTTGGCCAACGCTTTGCGATGTTCTGCGTCGATGCCCGCCGGTCCGAAGCGAAATCCGCACATCCGCAACACGGCCTCGCCTCGAATCCCAAACAACCGCAGGCCCGTGCTCATCAGGATGCGTATGTCGAGCCAGGCATTGACCGTCTCGATGTATTGCAGGTCGGTGGCCAACTTCAACCGTACGCTTTCCAAATCCGTATCTGGCGGAAGCTGAATCTGGGCCAGCCCCGTGATCCCCGGCTTGACCGCCAAGCGGTTCAGATAGCCTGGCAGCGTCTTGGCCAGATACTGCGTAAACTCAGGACGTTCGGGACGCGGTCCGATCAGGTTCATGTCGCCACTGAGCACGTTAATCAATTGCGGCAACTCGTCGAGATGCAGCAAGCGATAAATGCGCCCCAGCCATGTGACCCGCGGATCCCCCTTGCCACTCGACCAGACGGCCCCGGTGCCGGCTTCCGCGTCGTCGCACATCGTGCGGATCTTGTACACCGTGAAGGTTTTGCCATGCAGGCCGACGCGGACCTGGCGATAGATGCCTGGGCCCCGCGACGAAAGCCGCATGAGCACCATCAGCACCAGAATCATCGGCAGGCCCGGAACCAGTAGGATTGCCGCCAGCACGCGATTCAGCCAACCGGTCCACTTAAAATACGACGGCGTAGTGGCCACCTGTTGCACAGCGCTATTAGCGCTGACCTGCGAATCCTGTTGCAACCCGGTCGTATCACTCACCGAATAAATTGACGACATCCGTCGCGACTCCCCTGCGGCCAATCTGAGGTTTCAGCAATCCTGCCTGAATCCGCGCCTTGCGCGGCGACAAACGCTCCCTGTCCCAGACAATTCGCCCCCGTATTGCGAAGATGACATTCGACATCCAGGTGGCATCTGGCATTTAGGCCGATTGACCCTTCGCCAAGAGTTCAAGAATTAGACAAGAGCCACTCACTCACGATAACCACCCCCGCCTCAAACATCAACCATTTTGCGGAATTAACGAAGGGCTGAAATAACCCTCTCGACTCGTTTCACCCGTTTTTTCCGGCCCGCCCCCCCCTAATGGACCACTCCCGATTCCATAGCGGCCAGGCCTGCCAGCACTAGGACAGATACCGCAAAGACTTAATTTCAGATCGGGCATTAGAGGTCGATTCGTTCCAACTGGTAGTCGTCGATCTGAACCGACGCCCCCTGCTGAATGAATTGGATCGACACCAGCAGTTGCTTCTGGCCGCGACGTTCGACGACCGTTCCTTCGACCCCCAGCAAGGGGCCCGATGCCACTCGCACCTTCATCCCGGGCAACAAGCGCGCTTCGGGGGTTAACGGCGCATCGGATTCGATGAGCCGTTGAATCTGCTTGAGATCGAAAACCAGTCGCTCTGGATCGGGGACCGGCAAGCAACGGGAAATGCAATTGGTCTGCAACGCCTGCATGCGCTGTTCCCCGGTGCCCGCCACGAACACATAGCCGCCTAGCAGCGGCACGTACGATTCCCGCAGCCGCCCGGCAGGCGAACGCCGCTGCCGTTTGACCAGCGGGCCATAGTGGGCAATCGACTGGCTCCGCAGCCGCCGCATCAACTCCTTTTCGCGACGGGCGAGCGTGTACACCACCCACCATGACTCCATGTGATCGGCGGAGAGCAGCAGATCGTCTGGAAAAATGTCGGGTTCGCGAGGCAAAATCGGCATAGTTCGTCTTCGTTATGAATCGGTCGCCGCCGCTGAAAGTAAATTGATCCACCGCAACTGTGTTGGCACGGAGATCAGTGCCATTCTTCAGGGCCGCAATCTCCCATACTAAGAACTGCGGTCTGCCGCAGCCACCCGGCCAGTTCAGCGCACACTCCGTTCCCGTGGGTGACACTAGTCCCCTTGGCGATTGAGCCATTTGGTCGACTGGATGCGCTGCAAGTTGCGCTGTTTCTTACACGTCTAATCGCGATCGCTTCGCCCCGACGAATCCGCGCGACAATTCGCGTCGATTACCCGGCGTGCATACCTCGTACGGCAAAACATCAAATTGTCCGTCACGAACGCCACCAGGGCAATGCACCGCCCCGACCGGGAAGCAATTGGGGTGCCATTGCCGCCGCGCGCCACTTAATCAACCCGATATCAGTCCGACTCGACCGGTTGTAGCGATTAGGGAAAGCGAATGTTGGCAGCACGCGGCCGCCTCCCCCGCCACTGGAAAAGATGAGCCCGGCGTTTCTGCCACATCGTGTGGCGATAAGTCAACCTGAGAAGCCAACGCAAACTGCTATTGAGCGAAGCCTGAGCGCTCCTCGCACTCAACTTCACCTTACGCCTTCCGAACCTTCTCTCTGCCTTCACGAACCTTGGCCGTGGCATTCCGAGTGTCGATCACCAGTTGGGCGTGCCGCACGATCTGCGGATAGTCAAACGCGGTGTGGTCTGTGGCGATCAACACGCAATCCTGTGACTCCAAAAACTCCGGAGTGAGCGTTTCGCTCGACAAATCGGGATTGTCGTGCCCCCGCATCTTGGGCAGCCGCGGCACATGCGGATCGCTATAGCACAGCACGGCCCCCTGCGCTCGGAGCAAGTCCATCAGTTCAAATGAGGGGCTCTCGCGCGGATCGTCCACGTCGCGTTTGTAGGCCACCCCCAGCACGCAAATCTTGCTGCCGCGAAGCGCCTTCCCCTGGTCGTTGAGCGCTTCCACCAGCCGCTGCACCACGTAGCGCGGCATGCTGGTATTGATCTCGCCGGCCAACTCGATGAACCGCGTCGGCATGCCATGCTTGCGGGCCACCCAGCTTAAGTAAAACGGATCGATCGGAATGCAGTGCCCCCCCAGCCCAGGCCCAGGGTAAAACGCCTGGTAGCCGAAGGGCTTCGTCTTGGCGGCGTTGATCACTTCCCACACGTCAATGCCGATGCGGTCGAAGAGCATCTTCAGCTCGTTGACCATGGCGATGTTGACGGAGCGATACGTGTTCTCCAAGATCTTGCACGCTTCGGCCACTTCCAAGCTCGACACCGGCACGATCCCCGCCACCGCGGCCCCGTACAGCGCCTCGGACAACACCAGGCTCTCGTCGTTCAAGGCACCGACCACCTTCGGAATCGTCCGCGCGGTAAAGTGCGGGTTGCCCGGATCCTCGCGCTCCGGACTGTACGCCAGAAAGTAATCGATGCCCGCTTTAAGTCCACTCTCGGCCAGGATCGGCATCACTATATCGCGCGTCGTGCCAGGGTACGTTGTGCTTTCCAGAACAATCAATTGCCCTGGGCGAAGCACGCTAGCAATCTGCCGCGCGGAGTTCTCCACATACGTCAGGTCCGGATCGCGGCTCGCCGTCAGCGGCGTCGGCACGCAAATCAGCAGGGCATCCGCAAGCGAGAGGCGGGCCGGGTCGGAGGTTGGCGTGAACGTGCCGTCGTCGATGCATTGGCCAATCTTGGCCGCCGGAATATGCCCGATATAGCTTTCGCCGGCCAGCAATCGCCGCACCTTGCTCTCATCGACGTCGAAGCCCAGCGTGCGAAACCCGGCGGCGACAAACGCCTGAATCAGCGGCAAGCCGACGTAACCCAGGCCGATCACGCCCACCAGCGCGGTCCGCTCGCGAATCGCACGGCCCAGATTTTCAAACGCGCTGTTCATCGTTCTATGCCCGCCTGCCCAACCCACTGGCGATCGTACTGCACCATCATCCGCACCAGCTCCGCGAACGACACGGTCGGCTCCCAACCCAGCGTGCGGCGAGCTTTGCTGGCGTCACCAATCAGCAGATCCACCTCCGCCGGGCGCAAGTAATGCGCGTCGATCGCGACTCGCACCTCCCCCTTCGCGTCGACGCCCTGCTCCTCGAGTCCCTGGCCGCGCCACGTCAGCGGCAACCCGACTTCAGCAAACGCTTGCTCGCAAAACTCGCGAACGCTATGCGCCTCGCCACGGGCGACGACAAAATCGTCGGGCACGTCTGCCTGCAACATCCGCCACATGGCGTCGACGTAGTCGCCGGCAAATCCCCAATCGCGGCGGGCATCGAGATTCCCCAGGCTCAGCCGCTGCTGCCCACCGGCCGCGATACGGGCCGCGGCCAGCGTGATCTTGCGAGTGACAAAATCCTGGCCTCGGCGCGGAGACTCATGGTTAAACAAAATGCCGTTGACGGCAAACATGCCGTACGCATCGCGAAAAATTCGGGCCACGTCGCAAGCCATCGCCTTGGCCGCGCCGTACGGATTGCGAGGGCAGAACGGCGTCGTCTCGCGCTGCGGCGTTTCCTGCACCCGGCCAAAAATCTCCGAGGACGACGCCTGGTAGAACCGCGCCGCCGGGGCCAATTCGCGTACCGCCTCCAGCATGCGCACCGCCCCAGTGCCGGTCACTTCCAGCGTGTACGCCGGCATCTCGAAGGAAACGTGAACGTGCGATTGCGCGGCCAGGTTGTAAACCTCGTGCGGCTGCGATTCGAGGAGCACGCGGCGCAGCGACGCATCGTCGGTGAGGTCGCCATGCCGAAGTATCAGCCTCGACTTCTCTCCCACGTCACCCTGGCGCAAGTGCTCGATCCGCCATGTATTGCCCGAGGATGTATACCGGACCAGTCCCCACACCTCGTACCCCTTGGCCAACAGCAACTCGGCCAGATACGAGCCGTCCTGCCCGGTAATGCCCGTGATCAGGGCCCGGCGGCCATTGGCAGGGGGCAATTTGGAAAGAGTCGAAGGTGTGGCGGTCATCGGGAAACCGGACGGTGAAGCTTACGGCATGCCCCCACGGGTCACTGCCTTCATTGCGGCAAACTTTCAATTATAGACAACGCCGCGCCAATTCGACACCGGGCCACGAGTCCGGCTGCCTCCACCAAAGGGGGCGTCGAATCACTTTTCAAGCCAATCAACTGGCAAATCCGTGACACTCTAGAGGTGGCTCGACCACAATGAAACAGCACAGGACGATAACGCGAGATAGAAGAGCGATTGACGCTGACAAAGTGGAAGCGGAAACTGCCTCCCAGCCACCTGATTTTAGGACCGCATTCCAAACTCCTCTATAATAAATTCTTGGATCATTAATATGACAATCATGCGTCGTTCGGCGGGATGGGGAGTCATTCTTCTGTCAGCCTGCGGAGTATTCGTTTGCGGGGCGCTTAACATCGGTGTATGGGCCGGGAAGAGTCGCGTGGACCCGATCGTTGTCGCCGTGTTTGGAACCACCGACGAGGCGTTAGGCTTCGTCGGCGGCAAGCTCGAGCTGGCCCGGCAAGCGCTGGACAAAAGCCAAGAGCGCGTCAGCGGACTTTCAAGAATCGTCGAGCGAATCAAAAACGCTGACGCGCAGTCGATCCGGGAGTACGACCCGCTACTTCAGTCGATCGACGAGGTGTTCAACGAATTGAAAGCGGCTGAGTCTTGGCTGGAGTCGGGCTGGAAGCGGGCCTGTGGGCTGCGGCGCCAAAATTCCGCCACGGTTACTTGCCCAGAGTGGCCGCCGGATCGATGGCGCCGACTAGCGTGGTGCCGGGGCGTTCGTGCCCATCCCAATCGAGCAGACAATCGGGGAGTCGCGGGACTTTGTCCAGGCGGATCTCGTCCAGGTGAATTCCGGCGGGCAAATGGAGATTGCCGGCGGCCGGATCCTGAAACATTTGGGGAGTGGCCGTGATTTGATTGCCAGCGTCGACGAACTGGGCACCGTCTCGCGCGGCGATCTTGGCGTTCGTCAGGTTGTTGACGACGGAGCAGCCCTGGCTGGAATCCCAGCGGACTTCGATCGCGTTGGGGTAGGAGCCGTCCATCAGGATCGTGTTGTGCCGCACTTTCGTGCCCGGCGAGTTCCAAACGATGATCCCCGCGTCGGTTCGGGTAACCTGCCCCTTGTTTGCAGCGATGAAATTATTGGCGATGATCCCGCCCTGGTGGTCGATCGCGTTTTTCTCGCGCTGCAGGCCGAAGGCGATCGCCCGCTCGCAGTTGAGGAACGTATTTTGCTCGCACAAGGTATTGGAGGCCCCTTTCCAAGCCAGGACCGCCGGTCCCACCCCCTTGCCGTTGGGCTCAGAGCGAATGTTGCGGAACAGATTGTGCCGGATCACCCAATGGTTGCCGCCGAGCACGTCCACGCCATTGGTATAGCCGTTAGCCGGACCGAATTGCGTGTATTCAATCAGGCAGTATTCGACCGCGCCGTTGTTGATCGCCGAGGCGGGATTGCTGAAGCTTACTTTGACGAACTGCTCGCCGGCGTCCACCAGCCGACAATGATAGACGCGAACATGTTGCAGTTCGTGCGGTGTGAGCGCAATCGCATGCATGCCGACCCAGCCGACAGTCAGGTCGGCGATGAGCAGCCCGTCGGTGTTTTCGGCCAGGATTCCGTAGCCCATCTGCCGGTTGCCCATGCCGGCCCCTTTGAGGACCACGTCGCTAAAGTTGCCCGTGGCGCCGCGGATGGCGACGTCCGCCAAATGCGCCGCGTGGCCGATATGCACGGGGCGATGCAGTTGGTACGTGCCAGACCGCAGCAGAATGGTGGTGTGGGGCTTGAGTTCCGCGACTGCGCGATAGAGGCTGTCGACGTCTGCCACGGTTACGACGTTACCTTGCGGCGGCGGCAGCGGTATCGCCTCCGAGGGAGATTTGGCCCAGGCGGAGAGGGCCGGCCCGAACAGCAAAACGGCAAGCAGCAGTCGCGGTGGGATTTTGCGCTGCAGGCAGTTGGGCATGGCACTTCCTCGCGGGGAATTTCGTCGAACGTGAAATTATAGCTTGGCAGGGTGAGAACGATTGTGCCTGGCGGAGCCCCGGAAATAAGAACGCAGCACGCGGTGGAAGCGTACGAGATAATCGGCTCCCAGGCGGCGCCGTGGGAACAAGATGACAGCCTGGACGGAGCGGAAATTGCGGAGCGGAAATTGGCGATCAACCGAGCGCCGTAAAGATTTCCGCGACGGGGCAGTTGAAGCCTGGCACAACGTCGCCCCCGTCGAGCATGTCGTTGCCGGTCTTCACGGCGACAACGATCGCCGAGCGATGGATGCTTACCGACTGCAACTGGGGATCAACGACCCAGACGAGCTTCGCGCCCGCGGCCAGCCAGGCCTGGATTTTCTCATCGATTTCGCCGGTCTTGTCGTTGGGAGAAAGAACCTCCACAACCAAATCGGGAGCGCCGGGCCAGTAGGCTTCAGCGGGCTCTTTCGTGGGTAGATTATCCTGGGCGATAAAGGCGATGTCGGGTGCGCGCACCGTGTCGGGATCGCGCGAGATAAGGAAACCGGTCTCCGCGCCAAAGGCTTCGCCGAGTTTATTTTCCTCAATGTAGCGCCCCAGCAAAACTTCCAGCCGGTGAACGATTCTGCCATGCCGCCAACCCGCCGGGGACATCATGCGCAATTCTCCCGCAATTAATTCGCAACGATTCTCTCTCGCGAACGAAGGGAGCTGTTCGGCGGTGATTTGTGTCGTGCTGGCCATGATGCCTAATTATAGCATTGCCACTGGACCACTACATCCGCGTCGGGCCATGGCGGGTTTATGAGTGCGCGCAAAAAGAAACCCGCCGCGGGCTTGGCTCGTCCCGCGACGGGTACTTTTTGAACAATTGGAAGTTGCTCGCTGGATTGCTCCGGCGTGCGATCCTCATCATTGGGCTCGAGTTTTGTCTCCATGGTAGTCTGATCGATGTCACCATCGGCAGACAAAATCCTTAGAAAGGAGGTGATCCAGCCGCAGGTTCCCCTACGGCTACCTTGTTACGACTTAGTCCCAATCACGGAGTTCATCT
>JAIOPX010000003.1 GCA_021413705.1 Planctomycetota bacterium
GGGCTATCGCAACTATGCCACGCGCGAGAATAGCCGCAACAATTGGATCGTCAGTCTATTGGCCCACGGCGAAGGTTGGCACAACAACCACCACGCCGAACAAAAAGCCGCCGCCCACGGCCACAAATGGTGGGAGATCGACCCCACCTATCTCACGATTCGGCTGCTCTCGGTCGTCGGCTTGGCGCGGAATGTCGTCAAGCCTCATTGCTGGGCGGAAGATAAGTAGCGCCTGAAAGCTCAGCCCCACCACTCCGTCACCGGCTCCGCCTGTACCAACTCGCGCGGCTGGTTGAGGTGGTTATGGACGATCGTCTTGGGGTTGATCCCGAAGGCATGATAGATCGTGGCTAGCAGTTGCATCGGGTGGACTGGCTTATCGAGCGGGGCTGAGGCCGTTTTATCGGACTCGCCGTAAACCACGCCCTGGCGAATGCCGGCGCCGGCCAGACAAGCAGTGTAGCAATAGGGCCAGTGGTCGCGGCCATCGGCGCTGTTGTCGTTGCCGGATGTGCTCACGCCGCGCTGCGGGCTGCGGCCGAACTCGCCAACCGCCACCACGAGCGTATCATCGAGCATCCCTCGCTGGCTCAAGTCGCCAATGAGCGCCGAGAGCCCCGAATCGAGCATGGGGGCTGACTGCGTACGAAGGCGCTTGGTCAGATCCTTGTGATGATCCCACGAATGATTGTCGGAATTTGCTACTTTGGGCCAGATCACTTCGACCACCCTGGTGCCCGCCTCGACCAACCGCCGGGCCAGCAGGCAACTATCGCCAAACGTGTTGCGGCCGTAGCTGTCGCGCGTGGCCGGCGTTTCGGCCGAGAGATTGAACGCCTCGCGGGCTTTGCCCGAAATGATCAATCCCAGAGCCTGTTCGTAGTATTTGTCGAGATCGTACTTGGCCACCGCCTTGTCGATGTCCGGCATCCCTTTGTCGATCAGCGTGCGCAGATCGGCACGCCGCTGCAGCCGGGCGGCCGATACATCGGGCCGGAGCGAAAGATCGTCCACGCGCACGCGATCCATCTTCCGCATGTCCATGTCGTCGCCGGCAGGATACAAATAGTATGGATCGAAGCCGCGACCGAGGAACCCGGCCGTGCCACCCTTGCCGACCACGCCACTCTCTTGCAGTGGTCGCGGCATCATCACCAGCGGCAGCACGGGATCGGTCACGGGCTTGAGGCGGATGATGTTTGATCCAAAATTGGGGAAATCCTTCGGCGTCGGCGGCTCGAGTTGGCCGGAGGGACTTACCTTGTCGGCAGTGTAGCCGGTCATCATTTGATAGATGGCGGCCGTGTGGTTGAACAAGCCGTTGGGCGTATAGCTCATGGAGCGAACCAGCGTCACTTTGTCGGTCACACCAGCAAACTTCGGCAGCGCCTCGGTCAGGTCCATGCCCGGCACTTTGCTCTTGATGCGCTTAAACGCGCTCCGCACATTGTCTGGCACATTGTCTTTGGGATCCCAGAGGTCGATATGGCTGGGGCCACCTTGAAGATAGAGCAGGATCAGGCTCTTTGCCCGGTTCCAACCGACGCCACCCCCGGCGACCGGCGCAGGAGCGGCCGCGGCGGCCCCTTGGATTTTAAGAATGTGGCCAAGCGTCAGCCCCATCATCGCCGAGCCACCGACGCGCAGCACATCGCGGCGGGAAACGCCCAGCACCTTGTCGCAGAGATCCTTGCCTGATTCGCCGGGGATGTGCAGCATGGCTGGACTCCAGAGGTGCGGGGCGGGTTTGATAATAGGGAAATGGCGTGCTTCAACTATTATACATGATAGCCGCTCTGGATCCTGAAGTCTTACGACTTCAGCTACTACTCGCCAAACAGGTCTTTTTCCAGTTGCCGCGGCGCGGGTGCCGGAGCCGGCTGCGGCGCCGGGACAAGCGGTTGCCCCTCTTGCGCTCGCTTGCGTTGTGCATCCAGTTGTCGTTGCCGCTGCCGCTGTTGCATTAATTGGCGTTGCAACGCCTGGAGAGCTTCCACATTGGCGCGGTTTTCTGGGTTGGCTTCAATCAACTGCCGCATTTGATTCTCAATCTGAGCGTCCACATCGATCCGGGGAGCGGGCTCGGCAATGGCGCGAATCCCACCGCCGCCGATTTCCACCCGACCGCCTTGAATGTGAATCTGTCCGCCGCCGAATTGCATCACCCCGCCAGCGCCGTTGTATTGTTCATAGATTTTGGCCGCCTCAGGATGATCCTTCTTCAAGCTCTCGACATCCTTGGCGGCATACTTCTCGGTGAGCGGTTTGCCATCCTTGGTTGTGGTCACTTCCATGCGAATACCTGATTTCGGGTCACTCACCATCTTCACGGATCGTTTCTGACCATCCGGCATAGTTTCTTCCGCATCGACCTCGCGCGTCCCGTCCACTACCTTCACCGAGATTCGGTTCCCTACCACCTGATGGCCCCGAATGATCATCCGCGGTTGTGCGCCAAACGGAATTTGCGGCTGTGGGAAAACAGCCGGAGGAGGCACATTGCGCCCGTCGGCATAGCGGGGAGTTTGCGACTGGCCGAGAATCTCCGCCGCTTTAGCTGCAGCAGCCGCCAACGCGTCGTCTTTGCTCTTCTCAGCCGGTTCACGCTGGGCCGCGATCCGAGTCAGCGCCTCCCGCGCGGTTCCTTGCAATGTCCCATCTTCACTAGTGGCGAATTTCTTCAGGATGGCAAATGCCCGGGCGCTGGCTTCCAAGCTGCGTCCCTGGGCCGCCTTGGCCAAGTCGGGCACGGCCGCCGCGCCAAGCCCGCTCAACTGGCGGCTGGCCTCTTCGCGACGGGCAAACTCGTCTGCATCAAGTTGCTTGACCAACTCGGCTGTCGATTCGGGCGAAGCCACAGCTTTGGCGGCTGGTCGATCCGGCTCATTCTCGGCCCTGCCAGGATTGGCTGCCCCCACCAGCGTCAGGCCGAATAGGGTCGCGCACAAGTAGACAACAGTGCGGGAGCGAAGGCGAATCATAGGAATCTCTCCAAGCGAGGAACAGCGACTAGTGCTAGCATCATAGTTGCCGCCGCCGCATCCAATCTTTCGCCCGACAAGGCAGCGGCGTTACGCCCGAAATATAGGGAACAATATCGGTTGGGAACCCACCTCTTGCCATTGTCCGCAAAGCCCGGATTGGTTACAAGCCGCAATCTTGCGGCCGTTGGGGAGGATTTCCAAGGAATATTCGACTCTTCTATTTGCATTCGAGGGTAACCAACATGCTACGTTGGCCTGGCATCCTGTTGCTCGCGTTGCTGTCATCGGGGCTGATGGTTTCCCATGCCGCCGTGCCGAGACCCGCGTTGGCGGTCGATAACGGGGCCGGCCAGGTGCCCGACCTGAAGCAGACGCTCAATTACGGCTTGAAGGCCCGGCTCCCCTCCGAGTTCGCGTTTATTCGCCATGTGAACCAACTGGTGGAAGAAAAAAGGCTCTCGCGCGCGGTAGTGCTACGCACGTTCACCTGGGCACGCGGGCAAAGCGACAAAATGCCGTTTCCCTATTTCCAGTTCGCTTTACGCGCCCAGGCCAAAAAGTTCGGCGTGCAACTGTGACCCTACAAACCCTTCGCACATTCTCACTCTTCGCCCCCTTCGCACTTCCTGCCCCCTACCCCTCACACACCTTCTCCCCTTCCTCTTCCGTAAGCCGCCGAAATTTCTCGCAGATTCGCTTCAGCACTTCGCCTGCGGCACCCGTTGAGTCGCGAATCGTCCGACCGTCAATCTCAGTAACTGGCACAATCTCTCCCATCGTGCCCGTGCAGAACACTGCGTCGGCAGCGTAGAACTCGGCAAGCGACATATCTCGTTCACTGTGCGGAATGTCGGCGGCGCGACAGATCTCCAGCACGGTAGCCCGGGTTATGCCTTCGGGGCAGGCCACGGTGCGGCTGGTGGTGACGACGCCGTCGAGGATCGCAAACAGATGCGTGGCATTCGTCTCCGCCACGAAGCCGCGAACATCAAGCATGACCGCGTCATCCGCGCCGGCGGCATTAGCTTCGATTTTGGCCAGGATGGATTGCAGCAGATTATTGTGATGGATTTTGGGGTCCAGGCAATCGGGCGGAAATCGCCGCACGCTGCTGGTGATCAACTTGATACCGGTCTGGCCATAGACGGGCGGCTTATGCTCCGCCAACACGATCAATGTCGGCCCCGACTGATTCAGCCGCGGGTCCATGCCGGAAGTAATCTTAACACCTCGCGTCAACGTCAGCCGAATATGGACGTCGTCTCGCATCTCGTTCGCTTGCAGCGTGCGGCGAATTTCTTCGCTGATTTTTTTGTGGGACGGAATCTCGGCAAACGCCAGGGCCAACGCCGAGCGGCGCAGGCGGTCGAGATGCTCGCGCAGGCGAAAGATCCGCCCGTCATACAATCGCAGCCCCTCCCAAACCGCATCCCCCCCCTGCACTGCCGAGTCGAACGGGCTGATGCCCGCCTCATTGCGATGCACAAGCCGGCCGTTGATATTAACGATCAGATCCCGGTTTTGTTGGTGGAAGGTTTGGAGCATGGCTTACCTCAGTCGGTGTTCGTACAACTCTTCATAAACCTCACGGCACTGTTGGTACCGGCCGTCAAGTTCGGGCGGCAGTTTGGTTGTGGGGGGTCGATACGCCCCAAAGCCGGTGGTCTGCTCCACTTCAGGATACCAATGTGCGGCCCACAGGCCATCGCTCTCGCGCGGTCCGGGTGGCCATTGGAGCATTGCTTCCGTAAACGGAACGCCGAGCGTTTCACACAGCAATCCCAAAGTGCGGCCAGGATTCGTCAGCACGTCCCGAGAGTCAATCACGGGTGGCGTCTGGCCGGTGAACTGCCGAACATGCCGAAACAGATCTTGAAGCTGCGGATAGCCTGTGTCGGCAAAGCTCGGTACCGGCATCTTTTTCAGATACGAGACGAGCATCTCCCGCGGCTCTCGGATCAGAAAACAGTTGGTCACGTCGGCAAGCCAACCGCGCTCGATCTGCGGCAGAAAATGGTGCGACATCTGTTTCTGGTAGTAGATGGTTCTGCCAGGACGAGTATCCTGCGTGAGCGACCGCACCACAGCCCTCCAATCGGTCTCGCACCGCTGCACGATCTCCTCGCGCAGCGGATGATCGGCTCTCGTGGTCGCCAAGTAAACGGCATACAGCGGCTCGTCCACCACAAACGTGTCGGGCCGATTCTCCCAAGCTCGCATCAGCGCCGTGGAGATGTTGCGCGGACCACACCACATGGCAATCCGAAGTGGTTTGGCTTCCGTGTAGTGAGGCATAGGATCAACGGCTCGGGCGGTGCTGTGGAATTGCGAAGCTCTCTGCCCGATCCCCTGTCCTACCCCGCCGCCATCTTCAGCTCCAGGCAGCGCTTCAGCGCCCGGCGCGAACGGTAGAGCATGAGTTTCACGGCGTCCGCGCTGCGGTGCAGGCGTTCCGCAATCGTGGCGTGGCTCAGTTGGCCGGCATAACGCAGCTCAATCGCCAGCCGGGCGCTGGGGCCAAGCTCCGAGAGACAGTCGGGCAAGTACTCCAACACGTCGTCGAACTGCCCTTCCTCGATCTCTTGGCAGGCGTCCAGTTGCAAGCACATCTCCGTCCACATCACTTCGTTGCGGCGGCCGAGACGCCGCAAATGCTCGCGAAGCACATTGCGGGCAAAACCAAGCAGCCAAGGCCGGGCGGAACACTCGCCACTGAACTTGCCCAAGGCCACATAGGCCCGCATGAATACATCCTGGCAAAGATCCTCAGCATCGGCCGACACCAACAACCGCGCTCGCAAATAGGCATAGATCGCCCGTTGATGGCGACTGATGATCGCTTGATACGCATCTCGATCGCCAGCCGCAGCCGCCGATATCAATTGCGGATCAGAAAGTTCAGGGCGAAGCGGCACGTGCATAGGTGCGTCGCTACGGCATGAGGATGGAAACCGTCACAACAGGCGCCGACAGGGCCTGCCAGCTCGCGGAAAGCAAGATCCAGTTTACCATGCCGAAGCCGACGCGCCGAGCATGCCAGCCTGCCCCGCAATTCTCGCTATGCGTCAGCTCATTTAGCGCGGCTTTCGACGCTTGCGTCGGCGCGGGAGATTGACCGGTTCCTCGCCCGTATTGAGCACATCAAGTTGACGCAGCGCCGCTCGGCGCCCCAGCTTTCGCAGAGTCACCAGCGTAGCCAATTGTCCCGTGCGAGGGCGTGATTTGCCTTGCTCCCAGAGATAGATCGTCTGGCCGCTGACTCCGGCCAACAACCCATACTCGGCGGCCGAGAGTTTCAGCCGGCGGCGCTGCGCTCGCACCGAGGTAGGCGAAAATCGAGCGCCGTTGAGCAAGTCGGCAGCGGGCGCTTGCGGGCCGGAGAGCCGCTTGCGTTCGCGCGCTTCCAAAAACGCGATTTTCTTTTCATGGCCACTCAACAACCGCTTGAGCCGCGCGATGTCGCGGCGATGCCTGGCCGTCAATTGTCGCGTCGTGACGAGATGCGGTCGCATCTCTTTGCGGGCCAAACGACTAATTTCCTGCTTCAACGTCACCATCAGATTCGGCATGAGTCAATACTCCTGAACTGTCTCGATAAAATATTGTGCATCTCAAGGCAGCGGAAATTTGATAAATCTCCAGCGCCACAATTGGCACCAGAAGAAATTACAACAAAAACGCTCCCGCCTCAAAACTGTCAAAGTGGGTAAGTATCGCTGGCGAGGCAGAGTATGGCAATGCACCCCCGAGGGGGGAACGCTATCGTGTACTTCGGGTTGGAAGTAGCACCCGCGCTCTTCTGCCTAATGCGGCAGCGCGGTCTCTACGAGCAGCGGCCCGTCGTGTGCCAGCTTCATGGTGACTTGCTCCACCAGCGGCTTCGCGAGTTGGCATGGGCAAACCATCACGGTGATCGCGCCGCTGCTGCGCAATTGCTTTCCACACACGGGGCATTCCCAGATGCGGCGCAGATCATACTTCAGACGTTCATAAGGACCCTTCATGACATCAATGTCCTCTCAGTATCCAGGCGACATACCGACGCTCAACAACCGCGGCGCTATGCGGGTCAATTCGTTGCCCTCGCGATCATACACCACGGCCACCACCTGGTGCCCACCCGGCGGCGCGGCGTCCACCGGCCATTGAGCGGTCAGCAATGCGAAACCGCCTTCTGGAGCCAGCAACTGCGGCTTGCCGGCTTCGTGCTTCGCAAGTTCCTTCCCTTCCAAATTCAAAATACGGAACTCCACCCTGCCCACTTGATCGGCCATCGTCGGCGAGACGGCAATCTGCGCGGTCGTCATTGGAAGCGTGCCCTGGTTCCACGGCACATCGACGCGCAGCGGCATCAACACCGGCCCGCATGTCTTCCAATGCTTAGGCTCGATCTTCTCGACCAACTCCACCGGCGCCAACATCGCCGGCTGTTGCACCGACAGCGGCGAGCCGAAAACAAAATTACGATCGCTCCGCGGTCCGCCATCGCTGTAGCAAAGCTCGGCATCCAGCCCGATCACCTTCCCCACTGCCGGCCTGAATTCGGGAAAGTTCGCCCACGGCAATTTGAACTCCACCTCCAACCCATGCTTCCAGCGCCGCGAGGCCACCTGCACGCCCAGCTTCTTGATCGCATCGAGATAGCCAGGGCGGAGACAAAACCGCGGCGTCAATTCCTTTCCTTTGAGTCCGGTCCAATAGCAATGCACCGCCCCCGGACCCCATGCGCGGCTGCGGAAGGCGTCGCCGGCGCGAGTATCAAAGTACCATTCCACGGCGTCTCCCTCCCACAGCCTGTCGTCGCCCCCATGGTTAGCCTGCTTGCCCACCTCGTCGAGCGTTCGCAGTCCTGAATAAAACGCTTCATCGTCCCACATATAAAGAAACTGTGCTGGGCGGTTCTTCTGGTCCGCGTGAAAGTAACCTAGCGGCGTGGAGAGAGCGGCGGCAAACTCGCTCAAGTCGCCGTCGATCTTCATCCCGGCCGGAGCGCGGGGGACGAAGCCGCGCGGAGCGGTGGACGAACCGGCTTTCACGTCGTCGCAATGGCCGCTGGAACTCCACAATATCCAACCGGAGCAAATCGCCAGACAGGCTGCCGAGATAAAAATGTCGCTCCTTCTCAAAGAATGCTTGCTCATGCCTGGGCTCATGCTAACGCTCTCCTGCCTGTAAGCGGATAAGTTACTGAATCAAGATGCAAAATCAGCCACCCACGAGTATACAATAATCAGCGACAACATTGTCCACGAATTGTCTTCATAATCCATCCGCTCACTTCGGTCAGCAGGAGCAACGGGGGCCGCCATGCAAGATGCCGTACATTTACTGACGCTCATTCTTTCGTCGATGGGTCTGACGGTGCTGATCGTTTGGCCGCAGGAAGGTCTTGGGGCAGCGCTGCGCGAGAAACTCTTCCGCCCTGCCCTGCCCCAACGGCTGCGGCATGTGCTGGATTGCTATGTCTGCCTCAGCTTCTGGAGCGCCCTGTTGCTCTCGCTGCTCTGGTGGTGGATGACAACGCAGTGGTGGTGCCTGGCCGCCTGCCTGATGACCCCGGCCGTTTTCTGGTGCGTATTGCAAGAAAGAGCCGAATAGCCGCTTTTTAAGGGGGATTTTCCATGACCAACGACAAACCGCGTCCCCTGGCCACCGGCCGGCGCTTGCCCTCGGGCGGTCGCCGGCAGCAACTCCAGCGCGAGCGAGAAACCAGCAACCACAGCAACGAGAAGCAACCCTCGCCCGGCTGCGGAACCTGCCGCGGCCGAAGACTGGCGCGCTAGAGTTTGCCGCTGACACGGGCCCGAAGCGCAAGCGAGGGAAGTATCTCCTTCCTTGAGCCTCGGGTGCCATGCAAAACTGGAAACAAAGGTGTAGGGTACGCGCAGCGTACCGTTTCTTGGACAACGAAAGACGACAAGCCTACCGAATGCCTCAGAAAACACTGAGCGATAACTTAAACTAAGCATTGGTATGCTGCGCATACCCTACAGGAGCCACGACAACCCCCATCACTCCATTCGCGTGGGCATGGAATTGCAAGACTTATGAATTCCTTCCTCTTCAGCACTGCACAAACAGCACATTGCAAATTCACGGTCGAAACGATGCATCGAAAAACCTCGCTTTGTTTTCAGGGGTGGCAAAAAAGTCCGCGGAAAATATTTTTTCGCGCCGCAACCACAACCCTGGCAACGAGAAATAATTTTCCAGATTTTTCGGCCACCGGAATTTGTCTGAAATCGGCCACTTGTCTGCTATAACGAAATCATCGCTTCGCAAGTGACACCACCGCGGGGCGACACGAAACGACAAGTGCAACAAGATCAATTCAGCAAATCGAGGGCAACTGAAAATGACAGCAACGTAATCGCAAACTAGCTCACCCTCTGAGTGAGCGCCGGCCGCAAGGCCGAGGTCCGATCCCAAATGAGTTTGGGGGCGCCTTGGGCTCAGGCTGCGCGCAGACGGTGATTTCCCAGGCACGAATGCCAGCAGCGGCCATCCGCTGACGACCGCAAGACAACGAAACCACCGCAAAATGAACTCCCCACAAGAACACCACCCAGGAGAAACCCGCGATGCCCGCTTAATTACTCACCTAACCAGTTACCCCATTTCATCCGCAAGTAGTTTTTTCACACAAACCCATAAACTCAAGGAGCGAACGATGCAATACCTGATCCTCCAACAAGACGAAGTGGACGAAACCATCGCCACGGCTATCCTCTCGCGGGAGCGGGAACATGCCCACTACGAACTGAATCGGCTCAGCTTCGAGCGCCAGCTCGAGGATAAGAACCTCACGCCCGAGCAACGGGCCGACCTGCAGAAGCGGCTCGGCGAAGTGGCGCTGCAAACAGGCGTGGTGGTCCGGGCGCACGAGTCGCTGGTGGCCCAGTTGCCGACGGCCCGCCGCACAGCAGCCATCGCCGCCGCCTTGGCCAAAGAGGCCGGCAGAAACTAACGATCGATATCGCGTGGGTGCCTGGGACCTTCTTCGAGGGGCACCCCACCCGTCCCAGGCGCCCGCGCATTATTCAACACAACATCAACGCGCAGTCACGGAGAGAACACGATGGAAATTGCAGTCGCCCACAGTAGCAGCCCCTACGTTTCGACCTATCCCTGGACGGGCGCGTTTGGGACCAAGATCAGCAACCCCGGCACGCTGCCCACTGGAGACGGCCGCGACGTTTCGTTCACGGCGCTGGGAGACTACCTCGCCGTCGCGCATATAACGTCTCCTTATGTCTCCGCCTATCCTTGGACCGGCGCCTTCGGAACCAAGATCAGCAACCCTGGCACATTGCCGACCGGCAACGGCCTGGGCGTGGCCTTCTCACCAGCCGGCGACGCGATCGTCGTCGGCCATTCGACCACGCCGTTCGTCTCGGCCTACCCATGGACCGGCGCGTTTGGAAGCAAGATTGCCGATCCCTCGACTCTTCCGGCCGGCGACTGCAACTTCGTGGCGTTCACTCCCTCCGGCAATGCCGTGGCCCTGGCGCACGGCACGTCCCCCTTCATCTCTGTGTATCCCTGGAGCGGATCGTTCGGAACCAAGATACCCAATCCCGGCACGCTCCCGGCTAGCGTGGGCAACGGCGTGGCCTTCTCTCCGGCCGGCGACGCGATCGTGGTGGCCCATGTCACCACACCATTCGTCTCGGCCTATCCCTGGAGCGGTACTTTCGGAACCAAGATCTCCAACCCGGGCACGCTGCCGGCCAGCAACGGCCTGGGTGTGTCGTTCACTCCCTCCGGCAACACGGTGGCGCTGGCGCACGTCAATTCGCCGTTTGTCACGGCCTATCCTTGGAGCGGCGCGTTTGGCACCAAGATCTCCGACCCGGGCACATTGCCGACCGGCAACGGCCTGGGCATCGCGTTCGCCCCCACCGGCGACGCGGTGGCCATCGCCCACTCCACGACTCCGTTCATCACGGCCTATCCCTGGACCGGTTCGTTTGGAACCAAGATCGCCAACCCTGGCACATTGCCGGCCAGCACGGGTCAGGACGTAGCATTCCGCCAGTCGGCCGGCGACCTCAACGTGTTGCACGGCGCCACGCCGGTCGTCAGCGGCCAGACGACGCCGATCGACTTCGGCCGGATCACGGCCGGCGACGACGAAGCGCAGCAGACGTTCACCGTACAGAACCTCGGCGAGCAGACGATCACCATCAGCAGTGTCAGCGTGCCGGCCGGTTTTGAAATCGACGCCGGCAGCCAGATCCCAGCCGTCGGGACAACGGTCTTGGGAGGCGCCAGCAAGAGTCTGATTGTCAACCTGCTGGCCGCTGCGCCGGGTCGCAAGCGGGGAAACATCACGATCAACTCCAACGACCACGACGAACCCGCCTACTCGTTTGCTGTCAGCGGGTTCGTTCAAGTGGCCACCACGGCCGAAGACCTGTTCGCCGATCCCAGCTCACTGATCGGCTACCACGGCTACGACAGCCGGGGGAACCAGGTGTTGGCGATCGATCCCAAGGGGAACACGACAGTCACGGTGTTTGACGGGGCCAGCCGGCCGGTGCTGGTGCAGCAGCACTTGCGCCGCCGCGGCCAGGGGAGCCAGCCGCCGGCGGCCGGCGAGACGCTGTTGCCCTTCGGCGGAGGCGCAATCACCACCAGCACCCGCTACGACGCCAACGGCCGGGTGACGGAACTGGTGGACGACCGGGGGAGCGTTACCCGGTATGAGTACGACAGCTTGGACCGGCGGACTCGGATGATCTTTCACGATGGAGCCACACGGCAGTACAGCTATAATGAAGCGGGCGACGTGGTCGGCTACATCGACGAGAACGGCTCGGAGTACGAAAATACTTTCGACGCCCTGGGACGCAGGACGCAGTGTACCATTACAAAGGCCTCCGGCGTGATCGGCACCGATCAACAGACTGCCCAGTACGACGGCCTCTCCCGGGCGACCTTCTCGCGCGACAGTATCTCCAGCGCCCACGCCGACGTGGCCGTGGTCTACGACTCGCTGGGCCGCGTGGTCGAGGACAAGCAGACGTTCGACGGGAATACGCGGGTGGCGGTGAACGAGAAGTTCACGAGCTACTCCGCCACGCAGTTCAAGTTCCCTGAAGGCCGGCAGATCAGCAATGTCCAGGACGCGCTGTATCGCCGAACGCAAGTTGGCGAGACAGGTGGTTCCGCGATTGCCAACTGGGAGTTCTTCGGTCCCACTCGCACGGCTGAGGTGAAGCTGGCTGCCAATACCGGCGGCGCGAATCTCTACTGCACGTACATGAACAATGATCGGACGCGCAGCGCCATCCAACCTGGCCAAACGACTCCCGCCTGGGGCAACCAATCGAGCGACCGGCTGGGTTATGACGCCGCCGGCCGCTTGATCACGAAGCGCTATCTGCTCACAGATCTGGCTGGCACCGCTTACGACAGCACCAGCGCCATCATGGGCCAGACCACGGCCTATGACCGAGCGAGCAACAAGCTCTACGAACGCGCCCTACACGCCGAAAGCCGCTCTCACCTCTACTCCTCTCCCTTTCAGGGAGAGGACACAGGAGAGGGTAGTGAGGGTGGAGAGGGTGTCGTCGGCTACGATTCCGTAGACCGTCTGCGGCAATACCAACGAGGCGAGCTGGCCACCGACGGCGCAGCCATCGACACGCCAATCACACTTCCCAACACCAACGAATCCCGCACCTACGACCTGGACGGGCTTGGCAACTGGCGGCGGACGACATTTACTCCTGTTGGCGGCAGCGAGTCGAAAGAAGTCCGCCA
>JAIOPX010000004.1 GCA_021413705.1 Planctomycetota bacterium
CGCACGGAAACTCGCGGGGCGCGGGTGCGCTATTCCCGAATTGATCGATCGATCGGCTTGTGGCTCACACAGCGCGCCGATCCAGACCTGCTCTCGCAGATCGAACAGGCGCCGCTGTCGCAAGCCTACTTTGGCGATTTGGTTCTCGCCCTGCAAAGTACGTATTTGTTTCACGACACGGCTCTGTCGCTCTTGCCCCGTGCCCAGGGAGCCGACACCGTCGGCGAAGTGGCCGACTTGCTAAGCCGTTGCCAGGGTGTGCGCCGTGTTTTGTGCGGAGCCTTAGTTGACGGAAGCCTGATCTTATCGGTGCGCACCGCCTCGGATGCCGGCAATGCGGCAATCTTGGTCATGCAACTGCTCGATGGACTGGGCCACGGCGGTGGGCACGAGCACCGGGCAGGGGGAAAGATTGCCGGCGTGGGCGGCGATGGCCACATCCCAGCAGAATTGGAAGAAGAAATCTGCCGGCGTTGGTTGACGGCCTGCAACGTTGAGGAGCACAACGGCGTGCGACTGGTGCCGACTCGGGAGATTTTGGAAAATCTGTAGGGTACGCGCAGCGTACCAAGTCCTAGACCACGAGAGACATCAGGCTAACACAGCCGTGTTAGGAAGCTGGGCGCCGACTGGTTGTCTACGAATTGGTATGCTGCGCATACCCTACAAAGTCCCCGGCACGCTATTGATACTGCAGCGCTTCGGCCAGCTTGAGCTTGGCGGCGCGATTGGCGGGGAACCAGGCAGCCAGCAGCACGATGCAGAACGCCACGCAGAAGCAACTGAGGATCACGACCGGATGGAGGTCGAAGTCGATCGGGCGCCCCGCGAGCGTCTCCATGGCCTGGTTCATGAACCAGGCCAGCGCCAAGCCTGCCAATACACCCGGCACCAGGCCAATGGTGGCCAAGAGCGCCGCTTGCGAGACGATCAATTTTCGCACTTGATTGCGCGTCATGGCCACGATCCGCAGCAGACCCAGTTCGCGAGTCTGCTCGATCACATTCATCGTCAACGTGTTGACCACCCCGAAGGCGGCCACCACGAACACCAGCACCAATAAGAACCAGAAGCAACCCACCACCGCCGCCATCATGTTGTCGATCATGGTCAGCAATTCCTTCTGCGATTGCAGAATCAGCCCATGCTTCTGAACCAGATTTTTCAGCCCGGCCCCCACCTCGGCCACTTGCCCGGGTTCCGTTTTGACAACGTAGCCATTGAGCCCTTTGATTCCCAGCAAATCTGCAGCAGGCTGAGGCCGCATGTGCATCGCCAGACCACCGGCCATATATTCGTTCGCAATGGCGACAATTTTGGGGGGCTTCTGACCTTCCAAAACTTTTAGCGGAATCGTATCGCCCAATTTCAGTTTGGCCCGAGTGGCCAAGACGGAACCGATGACCACATTGCCCGCTTCCATCTCTTCGAGCAGAGTGTCTGGATTCCCCGCGATCAGTTCCAATTGCCTCCCGTCCTTTTCACCAAACGGCCCGATGATGATGCTCACCGGCTGCCCCGCAACTTGCGTCTCTGCATAGCGGATCGTCATGACCCGCTTAACCCCGGGTATCTCCGCAATCTCAGGTCCGATGCTCTCGGGCACGTCAGCCGCTTCGCCCATACTGGTGTCAAACGTCATGCCGCGGACAAAAAAGTCGCCAGTAATAGTTGTTCTCGCCCAATCTTTTACGTCGTTGACGTTGTCCACGATGTTGATGGCCATTCCAATGCCGAACGCGACAGCCAGGAACAACACGCCGACCGTAAGCGTCGTCCGACCGCGTCGGCGAACGATCTGTCCTTCCGCCAATCGCCCTTCGACCCGCAAGAGCGGAGAAAACACTTTGGAAGCTATTGAGGTCAGCGGGCGCAGGACCATCGGAATGGTCAAGATCAGGCCGATCAAAACCACTATCGTCGAAGTCACTGTTCCATCTACAGGCAACACACCTCGGATGCAAAGGAACAGAGCCGCGCCGCCGCACAAGGATATCGCCAATCCGATGAGGAACATGGTCCATCGCGGGGCTTCGATCTCGGAGGGAAGAATGGCTCCCATACCTTCCAGCGGAGTCAACTTTCCGGCCCGCCAGGCAGGCCAGAGCGCTCCCAACACGGACACCACCGGACCACCCAGCAATGCCAGCGCCAGCGGTTGCCAACTGATCTCGATAGGTGGAAGGTTGGTTTGCATCACGCGCGCCATCGCATTGCTAATGAGTTTGGCGCCCCCGAGACCCACCATCAAACCAAGGGCCGTGCCCAAAAGCCCCATGCCCAGCCCCTCGCGGAAAATAGCCTGAATGACCTGTCTCCGCGTCGCTCCAATGGCTCGTAAAATGGCGAGCTGACGCCGTCTTTCAACCACGTTCATCTGAAATGTGTTCAGCACAATCAGAGCCGCCAGCACCCAAGAGAAGAACGTGGCCAGTGTCAGTCCCAGTTCGGTGGAGAGCAACCGTTCGTTAGCTTGTTGAGTACGCATGGCCGGCGGGCGCACCACCAGGCCTTGGGGAAGTACCTGGAGAATCGCGGCTTGAATCTCCGGCAGATTCGCTCCGTCGGCGGTTACGACCTGAATCGTGTGAATGGTCCCATCGAGATCGAACAGTTTCTGCGCGCTCTCGATCGACATATAGGCCACGCCCTGGCCAATGGCTGCCGCTCCGCGCGGAGCGATGAGTCCGGTCACCGTAAAAGTCCTACGGTTTCCTTGCCGGCTCCACATGCGAAGTTTGTCGTGAACCCTCAGCCCCAGATTGCTGGCAAAATTGCTATCCAGCAGCACCTTGCTCTTGGTGGTGTCGATCCACTGTCCGGCAATCAGAGAATAGTCGCGAACGGTTCCGTCCTTTTCGGGATCGATTCCGAGTACCTGAATATGGACCTTCTTGCGCTTCCCACCCTCTTGTTCGTTCCCTGCTCCCTCGGCCTCCGCAGCCGCTTCGCCAACTTCCCCTGCGGGTTGCTTGGCGTCGGCTTGAAACGTCAGGTTCACTTTGCCCCGGATCAAGGGAACGGCCGCTTCCACGCCGGGGACGCTCGCCACCTTCTCCAAAACAGCCTGATCGAACGGGATCCCTGCTTCGGCCATGACTTCGAGCGAAGCCCGGCCGGCAAGAGTTTCATAAAGATCCTTATTCGCCCGTCGCGTGGTCTGCGCCGCCACATTGACCGACACGACCATCGCCACGCCGATCAC
This sequence comes from Planctomycetota bacterium, assembly GCA_021413705.1. Classification (GTDB taxonomy): domain Bacteria; phylum Planctomycetota; class Planctomycetia; order Pirellulales; family UBA7805; genus JAIOPX01. The sequence goes on from JAIOPX010000004.1 coordinate 3,206, forward strand.
CACGCTTAGCAGTGTCAGGATGGCTCGGCCTGGCCGGCTGCCGATTTCGCGAATAGTGAACTTACCTAACGCCATAGTTTGTTACCTGAGGTATCAGCGGGTTCAGTGGGTGCAGCGCTCACCCCACCTCTCGATACGGGAAAAATATCGGGCCGGCTACCGCCCCGTCATCAGCACCGGCCGCCGCAGTCCTACATGCGCCTGATGCTCTTCGCTTTCCACTAGCCCATCACGGAACGAAATCAATCGATTGGCCTGGGCAGCCACACCCTGATCGTGCGTGACCATGACAATCGTGTTCTGCTGCTCGTCCACCAACTTCCTCAACAGGTTGGTCACCCGCTGGCCGTTGACGCTGTCCAGATTGCCGGTTGGTTCGTCGGCCAGCAGCAATGCCGGCTCGATGACCAGTGCCCTAGCGATCGCCACACGTTGTTGTTCGCCGCCGGAAAGGGTACTGGGAATATGTGTGCGGCGATGGCTGATTTCGACCATGTCCATGGCCACAATCGCCCGACGACGGGCCTCGGCCGATGGCATCCCGTCCAACTCCAGTGGCAGAGCAACATTTTCCTCGGCCGAAAGCGTGGGAAGTAGATTGAAGGACTGGAAGATAAAGCCGATCCGCCGCCGCCGCATGATGGTCCGGCGGTCGTCATCTAAACTGGCCAGATCGACTCCCTCCAGCAGAATCTGTCCCTGGGTGGGAACGTCGATCCCCCCCAACAGAGAGAGGAGGGTACTCTTGCCCGAGCCGGAGGGGCCCATGATGGCCACCCTTTCTCCCTGTCGGACCTGAACATTCACCCCGCGGAGGGCCTCGACGCGGGCTTCGCCGTCGCCGTAGGTTTTCCGCACGCCTCGGGCTTCAATTACGAACATCTATCGCGTCTCCAAGCTGTCGGAAACCGTGTTGCCGGTGGAACTTCCGTTACGACGGCATTGTTGGCGGTCGCCAGCCCGCTGGGCGACCCATCCGCAAGCCATCAGTTTGGGGCTTACGCCCGCTCTTGCCTAGTGGCATCATCGCTGCCAAGGGCCACCGTGTCCACATCAGACTTGCGGAAAACGGGCAAAAACGGGCATCTATTGTTCGATATCGGCCGTCCGACCGCTCTAGCCATAAAAATGGGCCGGGCATTGTGTCCAATACCCAGCCCTGGAGGGGGCTACTCCTGCTGATCTCTTCAGTTTTTACACCAATGCGTTTCGGTGTGATCTCTTCCGCCTTGGAAACTATCCTGCCCCGAGCCTCGGCGGCTCACGAGTCGCTCATTCCTCACTTGCAGGTGTGCGGTGGCATTCCACCTGTTCCGCACCCCGCTTGGCGAATCTCGCGCTCGCCTCCGAGGCTCTCCCTTTTTTCCTGCACACTTCTTGGCCGGGCGACTCACCCGGCCTCACTTCCACCTTCTCGCTTCCCACTTATTCTACGAGTGGTGCCAGGACGAAGTTCTACGAATTCTTGCCGATATACAGAGCCCGAAATAAGACGCCCGCCCCTCAGCGCCGTTGGCTGGCAACGCCTAGGTTAGACCGCTACACTTGGCGTTCAAGGAGATCAATCTATGCTCAAGTCTATACTCGTTGGTTTGGACGCCTCGGAATATAGCAACGCTGCGATCGAACTTGGCTACCGCTGGGCATCGCAATTCAACTGCCTGCTGGTGGGGCTGGGTGTGATCGACGCTGGCTCGGCAGGCGGAGCGTTGCCGCCGCTCTTGCCCCAGGCACGCGCCGCGTATGAAGAGTTAGTCGTCGATACACGTCGTCGTATCGAGCACCAGATCGAGCAGTTCTCGCTTCGCGCAAGCCAGGCGCGCATCGCCAGCAAGGTGCTGGAAGACGCGGGCTACCCTGCCGATCAGATCTGTCTTGAAGCGCAGCGCTATGACCTCATCATGCTGGGCCAGCAAACTTTTTTTCATCCTGGCATGGAGGGGCGCAGCTGCGACACGCTTCAAAAAGTGTTGCGCAGCGCTCCGCGGCCCGTGGTGGTCGTGCCCCGCACCCTGGGTGATGGGAGCGGGGTGCTCGTCGGTTACGATGGTGGCCTGCAAGCCGCCCGCACGTTGCAGATGTTTGTCAGCCTGGGTCTGGGAGCCCTGGGGCCGGTGCATGTTGTGTCCGTCGATCCTGAATCATCGTTGACTGCCAGCCGCGCGGCCGACCGGGCCGTCGAGTATTTACGCCTTCATGGAATCGCCGCTAACGCCCATGGCATCGAGTCGCTCGAGGCGCCCGGCAGCGTGCTGGTTCACGAAGCCACCCGGCACGGCGTATCACTGCTGGTGATGGGCGCCCACGGGCAACCGACATTCAAAGAACTCCTGCTCGGATCAGCCACGATCACTGCGGTGCAAAACAGCCCGGTGCCGCTGTTCTTGTATCATTGAGGGTATTTCACTCCGTCAAACTGACGCACACCAATTCACTATTGTTGCGAGCGAAAACACACCGCCCCGCGAAAGCCGGATGACTCCAGACCACGTTGCGGCCAAAGGCATGGCTGTCTGGAGCCAACACATGAAACCGCCCTAGCTCTTCGTATCCTTCGGACGTAAGTTTGGCGAGGATTAGGTCTCCGGTTTCAGCCATCAAGAAGAATCGATCTTCGTGGCGCACGATGAACGCCGTGCCATGAGACGCGCGGGCACCACCGGTCGTCGGCTTGAATGTCTGCCAGAGTCGCTTGCCGTCTTCCAGGCGGACGCCCATCATGGCTCCGGTGCGGCAATCGACACCATAAATCGTGCCATCCAGCAGATAGGGCGTGCTGTTGGCGCAATAGACCGCGTTCTTCGGTTCACCTCGCCACACCACTTCAGCCGCCGGTTTCGTGAGATCGAGCTTCATCAGCGCCGCCGCATCGCCAATGCCGCTGGCATAAAGAAAATCCCCCAACATCCGCGGAGCTGTGATCGACATGTTGAAATCGGGCTTCAACGGAATCGACCAATGAACTTTGCCCGTCTGAGGATCGAGGCTGTTGACCGACTCAGGGTGCCAATAGAGCAATTGCTTCACACCCGCGTGCTGAATCATCGTCGGCGGGCAATAGCCGGGCTCGGGCGCGGTCATTGACCGCCAAACTTCTTTGCCGGTTCGCTTGTCGAAAGCGACGGCCACGCTTTCTTTCCCCCCCACCAGGCAAAACAGCAATTCGCCATCGACAAGCGGGTGGCCTGAGAAGCCCCAATACGGTGCCTCGATCGCATACTCTTTCTTGAGTTCCTTACTCCACAGCACTTTTCCATCGGCCGTGGCAAAGCAAAACAAGTTTCCTTCCGCACCCAAGGTGTAGACTCGATCACCGTCTACCGTGGGCGTGCAGCGCGGTCCGTCTGGATAGGAGATGAAGTAGGGACAATCGTACTCGTGCTTCCACAAAAGTTTGCCGGTGGCTGCGTCGAAGCACTGAACGCGTTCCGAGCCTTCCAGCTTGTCGCGCCCCATGGGCCCGCTGGTCGCTTCCCCGGCACGGCGCACGTAGTCGGCCACAAAGACCCGGCCCCCTGCCACAGCCGGCCCGGCATAACCCAGGGCGACCGGCACCCGCCACAAGACTTTCAACCCCTCCTTGGGAAACTCGCGCACAATGCCTTGCTCGCGCCACACACTGTCCCGTTGCGGGCCGAGCCATTGTGGCCAGTCCTCGGCCACGGCGGTTCCCACGAAGAAACTGAGGACGAAAGCAGCTTTCGCTGCAAATAGAATAGCGCGCACAAAAACCTCCTCGGGCGAACGGTTCGCGGGTCGGAGGTATTGTACAATCTAAGACACATGTTGGTATAACCCCAAACACGCAAACTGGCCGCGCATGACTTGAGAAACTGCCTGCGAATCGGCAGACCTGCGATTGATAGAATGACGCCGTCGTCAGATGCTGCCGCAGCGATTCACCGCCCCGTGACCGTGCCGGAATCAAACTGACATATCTCCGCTGCCGGCAGCGTCACCATCTCATGGATATTCCCCCGGATCGGGTGACTCTCCAGCGTTCCATCGTGCTGATCGATCTTCAGCCAGAGCGGAGTTGTGGGGCTTAGCATCGTGGATTGCACCAGCCCGCTGATCTCGCTGTCCGGTATGCAACTGACGCGGTAGCGCATCAGGATCATCGGCAAAGCCACTTTGAACGTCATCGTGGCCAGCGATGCGCCAAGGCAGAGTCTCGGGCCGGCGCCGAACGGGAAATAGGCATAGGGGGACGGGTCGATATCGATCCAGCGATCGGGACGGAACACTTCCGGATCGTCGTACAATTCCGGCATGTGATGCGTGATGAACTGGCTGAACACGATCGGTGTCCGCGGAGGCAGGTGGAGCGGACCCAGATTCACCGGACACATCGTAATGCGCTGGGAATACGACGAAGCGGGCAGCACCCGCATACTTTCCTTGATCACTCGGTCCAACAGCGGCAACCGTTCGACGTCGGATAGTCCCGGTGGCTGGCCGCCGAGTGTCGTAGCCAACTCCTCAAGCAGGGCGCCCGCCACTCTGGGATGCTGGGCGAGCAACAGCAGCGTCCAACTGAGCGTGTTGGCGCTAGTCAAATGGGCTGCCCCGAACAGCACGCAGGCCTGGCCGATCAATTCTTCGTCGGTCAAGCCTCCTTGGTCGTCGTGAGCGCGCAAAAGAATGGACAGCATATCGTGGCCAGCTGCACTGTCGCGACGGCGCAGATCGATCATTTGCTGAATCCGCTGTTCCAATTCGTCGGCCAGCGCGAGCAATTCTTCATAACGCCGCG
>JAIOPX010000005.1 GCA_021413705.1 Planctomycetota bacterium
TGCAACTTGCCTACGACAACGAGTTTCTTTACGTTGCCGTAACATGCCGTCAGGCTCCAGGCGTCGAGTATGGAACAGCGGCTGGTCCACGTCAGCGCGACGCAGAAATTGCTGCTTTCGACCGCATCTCGCTGATGCTCGACGTAGATCGCGACTGGACCAGCTATTGGCGGCTCTCGGTCGATCACCGCGGGCAGACAGCCGACGATTGCTGGGGAGATCGCACCTGGAATCCTCAATGGTTTGTAGCCACAGCCAAGCAACCTGAAAGCTGGACCTGCGAAGCGGCCATTCCCTGGTCCGAATTGGCGTCCAAAGCCCCTCACCCCGGCGACACCTGGGCGGCCGGCGTGGAGCGCGTGGTGCCGGGAGTAGGATTTCAGTCGTGGACAACCCCCGCTTCCGCAGCGGTGGCGCTGCCCGAGGGGTTTGGGTTGCTCATGTTTGAATGAGCCCTAAACCAAAATCTCCTTCACCGGCCGCGCCGGCATGACGCCAGTGACGCTCTGATCCAGCCCTTGATACTTGAACGTCAGCCGCCGGTGATCGATGCCGAGTTGATTGAGGATCGTGGCGTTGAGATCGCGGATGTGGACCGGATTATCGACGATGTTGTAGCAGAAGTCGTCGGTACGGCCGAACTCGATGCCCGGTTTTACTCCGGCCCCCGCCAGCCAGACGGTGAAGCAACGGCCATGGTGGTCGCGGCCGTAGTTATCGGCGGTCAGCGCCCCTTGGGAATAAATCGTCCGGCCGAACTCGCCTCCCCAGATCACCAGCGTATCGTCCAGCAGGCCGCGCTGCTTGAGATCCTGCACCAGCGCCGCGGAGGGTTGATCCACATCCGCGCATTGCATGGTGATGCCTTTGGGCAAACTACCGTGCTGGTCCCAGCCTTCGTGATATAGCTGGGTAAACGGCACGCCCCGCTCCGCCAGCCGCCGGGCCAGGATACAGTTGCGGGCGAACGTGCCCGGCTTGCGCGATTCGGGGCCGTACATCTCGAAAGTCCGCTCCGGCTCGTCGCTCAGATCGACCAGTTCCGGCACGGAGGTTTGCATCCTAAACGCCATCTCGTACTGCGCGATACGAGTCTCCGTCTCTGGATCTCCAAATTCGGCGAACTGCTGTTGATTGATCTCCGCCAGTCGATCGAGCATCCGCCGGCGCTGGTCGCGGTCGATGCCATCTGGATCGCGCAAATACAAAACGGGGTCGGCGCCCGCTCGCAGCTTCACCCCCTGGTGCCGCGTCGGCAGAAAGCCACTTCCCCAGAGCCGATCGTAGAGAGCCTGCTTTTGGCCACGGCCATGGGTGATCATCACCACGTAGGCCGGCAGGCTGTGGTTCGGGCTCCCCAGGCCATAGCTGATCCACGAGCCGAGGCTGGCCTTACCCGGCTGCTGCGAACCGGTGTTGATATACGTGATGGCCGGGTCGTGGTTGATCGCCTCCGTATGAACCGACTTGACGATGGCGATGTCATCGACGATCTGGGCGATGTGTGGCAGCAAATTACTGACGTAAGTTTGGTGCTGGCCGTATTTTTTGAAATCGAACATGGGGGCGACGACGGGAAACGATTTCTGCCCGCTCGTCATGCCGGTGATACGTTGCTCGCCACGTATCTCCTTGGGTAGTTCTTTGCCATGCAATTTTCGCATCGCCGGCTTGAAATCGAATGTGTCGATCTGCGAAGGCCCGCCAGCCATGAACAAGTAGATCACTCGCTTGGCTTTGGGGGCGAAGTGAGGGAGCCCTGGCACTCCTCCGGTCCCCAGAGCCGGCGAAGCAATCAATCCGTCCGCCGCGCGAGCCACGATCGGTCCAGCCGCCGGACCCAACAGCGATGCCAGCGCCGCCGCCCCCAGCGGGCGCAAACTATTGGCCAATAACTGCCGTCGAGTCAGCCGAAGAGAGATTTCAGTCAAGGGGTTCATGGGTTCGTCTCGCGAATTTTTTGTCACCACAGAGTCACAGAGGGCACAGAGAAAAAAGAAAGCGAGGGAGGAACACTAATCTGCGCTAATAACCGCTAATCTGATTAGCGATTATTAGAGTTCCATAAAATTTTTTCTTCTCAGTGCCCTCTGTGTCTCTGTGGTTCAATAATGCAACTGCTGGGCCAATCACTTTCACGCTGCGCGTGGCATGCGAACTACAGCCTCATGAGTGTTTCATCCAGGTTCAAAATCATACTGGCCACGATTGTCATTGCTGCGTGTTCGGCGGGGTCGATTTGTTTATTGCGCGGCGCCTCGCCGATGGAGAGGAGCTTGGCCGCCCGGGCAGGTTCCTTGAGGAAAATGGTCCGTTCCTGTTCAAAGGCCCGGGTGAGCAATTCGAGCGTCGCCTCGCGGGGACGCACTCCGGCTGCCAGGCGGAAGGCATAGGCGATGCGATCTCGCGGGGTGGCCCCCCCTTCGCGGATTGACCGTTCGGCTAGCACCCTGGCCGCCTCGACAAACTGCGCGTCGTTCATCGCTACCAGCGCTTGCAGCGGAGTATTGGTGCGTCCGCGGCGGAGCGAGCATTTTTCCCGCGACGGCGCGTCGAACATCATCATGCTCGGGGGCGGGGAGGATCGCTTCCAGAAGATATACATACCCCGGCGATAGAGTTTGTCCCCATGATCCTGAACGAAGGTGGAAATCTTCAAATCGATGGCCAATTCTTCCCACAATCCTTCCGGTTGATAGATCCGCACGCTCGGCCCGCCAATCGTAGGATCGATCAGGCCGGCCGCCGCCAGAGCATTGTCGCGGAGCAATTCCCCCTGCAAGCGGAACCGCGGCCCGCGCGACAGCAGCCGATTTTCCGAATCGCGGGCCAGCAGCTCGGGCGTAACGCGCGAAGTCTGCCGATAGGCCTGGCTCATCACCATTTGCTTGATCAATCGCTTGACATCCCAGCCGTGCTCAACAAAATCGACCGCCAGAAAATCGAGCAGTTCGGGATGCGTCGGCGGTTCACCCTGCGATCCAAAATCCTCCGGTGTGCGAACCAATCCCTCGCCGAAGAACATCTCCCAGTAGCGATTGACTGCCACTCTGGCCGTCAGCGGA
>JAIOPX010000006.1 GCA_021413705.1 Planctomycetota bacterium
CCATCGGCGAGGATGCCGGCCGGCTGAGGATGAATTTGAACTACACCTCCTACCGTGCGCTCTAGCGGTTTGAAACGCCGGAGCGAAACTCTTTGTCGCCATGTCATCGTGCTGGATAGCGGAGAGGATTCGGCGCTACCGAGGGGAGCAAGAATGGTGCGCCAAGCCGTCGCTCGCATCGAACGGCGAATATGAATGGGGTCGAACCCATACCAGGCGCCAGGCAAGTCCACGAGTGCCGCCCAGCCCTGCCGACCGAGCGCGTCGACCTGGCGATTGAGTTGCTCGGCACGATCGAGCATCGTATCGAGCGGGGTGCGATTGGCCGGGAAGAATAGCTTGCGCAGCAACCAATAGCGATGTGGTGGCGTACGCTGCAAGCTCTCCAGCGGCAACCGTGTCATGACCACGCGGGCACCCACGGCGTCGAGTCGTCGCAGGCAGGTGCCGACCCAGTCGATGATCTGATCGATCGAAGCGTCGTACACCAGATCGTTGCCGATGTCGGTAATGAGCGCGACGGTCGAAGCCGCCGGTCGTCGGGCCAAGTCATCCCACAATCCGCACGACACGATGCCGGGCAGCCGCCGCCGCAAGAACGCCGTACTCAATCCATAGGACCGCCCATGTCCCGGCGTGGCCAAGATTTCCAGAGGGCCGCCAAGCACTGCCTGGGCGGCGGAAACGACCGTGGGGAGGGAGATAGCCAGGTTGCTGGCCCCCAGCACGACAACGCGCCGCGGCGGTTCGGCAGCAGGCGGCAGCGAACCTACCATGGCCGCCCATGCCCGCCCCGGCCCTGAAGTTGTTGCAGGGTGCTAAAGCTTGTGTAGGCCAGATAGCCGAAGAAGACGGCCACGTAAATGTCGTTGAACCTCACACCGAGAAGAATGGCAACCGCAGCGGCCGTGAAAACCGAAAGCCAGAGTGATTTTTGCAGCCCGTCTCTCGGATTGGCCTGAGTCATTAATTCCTGCGCGATATGGCCGCCATCAAGAGGGAAAATAGGTAAGAGGTTCACCAGCCCCCAGAAGATGTTGAGAAACAATAACTGTCGGATCATGATGTTAACATTAGCGGAATCGAATGGAGGACTGTATTTGACCCACTGCGTTAACATTCCCCCGGTATCGATCGTCACGTAATGTCCCGAGGCATGCACGAGGGCCATGATCAACGCAATAAACAGAAATCCCGCGCCGGGGCCAGCCAGCGAAATCAGAATCTCGCTGCGCGCTGTACGATATGTCGGCCTGTACGATGCGAGTCCGCCAAATGCGTAGAGGGTGATCCAAGGCGGCCAGCCGTAAAGCCAGGCCACTAAGGCATGTCCCAACTCATGGATCAAGATAGAAACGAAGACGACACCGACCCAGATCAGCATATTGATCGGAGGTGTTCCCGAGCCTTGATACCCCAACATCAGCGTGGCCAGCCAGAAATAAGGATGGATCCGCACCGGGATGCCGAAGATGCGAAATCGCAGATCGTATTGCGTCTGAGGGGGCTCGCTGAGGATCACGGTGATCTCTGGCAGAAGATAGGGCAGGGGGGTACTCAGTACTCAGTACCCGTATTTATACCCGGCAAGCTCTGCCTGCGGCAGCGTGGCTGACAGGTTCCGCCGCGGGATCGAAATGCGGCCGGGGAATCGACGGCTGGCGGGCGGCCAGTTCGCGAAGGATCAACTCCGCGGCCGTGCCCGAGGCTCCGCCGTGGGCTACTTGCTGCTTGAGCGCCTTGAGCCTGCCGATGAGCGCTTGCCGCTTCGGTTCGTCGGTGAGCCACTCGATGACGTGGCGAGCCAATTGCAGCGATTTGTCCTCGCAGGTCAGGTATTCAGGAAACAGCACCTTCTCATGCCCTGGTACATCGGGATCGTAGGCCGAGATGTCCTTGGGAAACAATTCGTCGCTCGACAGCAGATTAACCAGCGTGATGTATTTGACCTTGCGCAAGTGGCGTTGCACCCAATTGGCCAGCCGCGAAATGTGGTACAGGATGACCGTCGGCTTCTGTTGATAGAGCAATTCCAGCGAGACGGAGCCGGAGACTGACATGCAGCAGTCGGCCAGATGGATCAGTTCCGGCGTGCGGCGGACGAAGATTTCGATCGGCAGGTTTTTTGCCGTCTGCTTGGCATCGCGCAGAATGTCGCGCGCCAGTTGAGCCTGACGGGGCTTGAAGCTGGCGACGGCAAAGCGAACATTCGGGACCACCGCATGAACCTTGGCGGCGGCGGAGATCAACCACCTCAAATTGTGCTCCACCTCCTGGGTCCGCGAGCCAGGCAGGATGGCCACCAACCGCCGCCGATCGGCCCGTTGCTCTTGAAGAAACGACTCATCGAATTTCTGCCGCCGGACTTCATCAAAGTAAGGGTGGCCGATGAAGGTCGCCTTGCAGCCGCGCTCGTTGAACCACGTTTCTTCAAACGGCAAGCTGCACAACACATGATCGACAAAGCGACGCATCTTGCTGACGCGCCATGCACCCCAGCCCCAGAGTTGTGGCGGAGCAAAATAGTAGACTGGTATCCCGTGGGCGTGAGCCCGCCGGGCAATCCACCAGTTGAAGCCGGGGTAGTCGATCAGCACCACCGCATCGGGCCGGTGATGGGCGAAGTAGCGATTCGCTCGGCTGGCCAACCCCCAAAACTCGTTCAGGTGGGTCAAGGCGCTAACGATCCACATCACGGCCAACCGTGTCAGGTCAGTATGCAGTTCGCAACCGGCACTGGCCATCTCCGGCCCGCCATAGCCAACACACTCGATATCAGGGTGGCGCTGGCGCAATTGGCGAATCAAATTGGCGCCATGCAGGTCGCCGCTGGGATCGCCGGCGGAAAAGAAGATCTTCATGGTCAAGGAAGGAGCTGACGATCGTTGAAGAGCGTCCCGGCATCCCGGCGCGCCGAGATGCCCCGTCGCATAAAAAACGCGCGGGGAGTATCGCAGATACGCGGCCCAGGGAAAATGGCAATTGAGGGTAGAGGGGACAGAGATAAGGGGAGAGTTGCAATTTTGCTTCCCCTAATCTCTCATCCCTAGCCCCTTACCCCTCAACAAGGGAGCCCGACGCGACGGCCGGTGTGCAGTCCATCCGCCACGTCGGGCAATCCCAGTGGGGGTCGCTCGTTGTATTGGGGACGGGCTGGGAAGCCCATCCTACGTTTTTTTCCAGACGGGCTAGGAAGCCCATCCTACATTTTCTATCGACGGGGCGGGCCGCCACCGGCACCACCACCTGCGCCACCTCGAGGCCCGCCGCCTGCCCCACCACCAGCACCTCCGCCGCCGGGACCAAGCAATCTACCACCCTGGCGTTGCTGCGCTTGAAAACGGGCGGCTGCACCTCGGGCTCGCTCTAGCTCGCCACCTTGCAGTTGTCCGTCGCCATTGGCGTCGAACTCGCGCACCATGCGGGCTCGCATCTCGTCGTTGAGTCCCCCCGCTCCGCCACCCCCTTGGTTGCGGACCCTTCCCATTCCTTCCGGGGGAGCGGCATTTTCAGTGCCTGCTTTGGGTTCCCCTTGATTCCGAGCCCGATGGGCGGCGCGGGCTTTTTCTGATTCGGCTCCCGTGAGCTTTCCATCCCCGTTTTCATCGAACTGCGCGATAACCTCTTCCTTGGTGGGCCGTTTGCGCCCTTTTTCCGGCTTCCCTTTTTCTGCGCGTTCGGCACGGCGTTTGGCCAAAGTTTCTTTCATGGCCGCCTTCTCTTCGTCGCTCAGAGTGCCGTCGCCATCGGTATCGAACTCGGCCAGCATTTTGGCCTTCATCTCCGGCGTCAGGGGCGGACGTCCTGGGGGCCGTCCCGGCTTCCCTCCAGCGGCGGGCGGGTTTTCTGCACCCGGTTCCGTCTCTTCCGCCATGGCGGGACGAACTGTGCAACACACAACCGCCATTAGGGCAACACTCAACGGCATGAGCCAACGCATGGAAATCGACCTCTTTGGGTTGAAGAGACTGTGCAGGCACCTAACATTTGAAACCCCGCTCCTCGGCGGGAGTATCGCCGGACCGCGACAAGGTTGAGAAAAACGGCCTCGGTCGTACTCCAGCAATTCTACCTTATGCCCCACTTGAAATCCCAAGTCCCTTATGCAGAAAGGGTTTGCAACCACATCAATGGGGTGTCGCGCTACAGGTTTGGCGGGAGCCACTGGGCGCTCAGTAAGTTGAGTTGGTGCCGGATCGGCTCAAGACTGCCGACCGAGAACTTCTGCTCCACTTCGAGGGTCATGGTTTCAGCGCCGGATCAGGCAACGACAAATCCGGTTTCGGTGTCTTATTCTCGGACTGCTTCGTGGAATTACCGGGCCTATCAAAGGGATTCTTCGAGGCGTTGGAATCGCCCGATTTGCCACGGAGTTCGGCCGGCAGTCGTCCCAAAATGCCGCCGCCATTGATCTCTTCCAGTTTTTTGGCTTCAAAGTCTTGCGTGGTTTTGCCGCCATGCTCTTCCAACAAAGTGATCAGCGCATTGGTTTTGGAAAGTCTTTCCGTGATGCTCGCAATTCTTTCCGGCGAACTGGCTTCAGTTTGGATACTCTTGAGCACTTCCGCACTGTTCTTGGCAATGTCCAGGGGAGTGGTATCCCGGCCGTTGCGAACATTGATGTCCGCTTTGTTGTCGATGAGGAATTTGACGAACTCCACTTGGCCTGTCGCTACGGCTGTGTGCAGAGCCGAATTACCGCGGCGCTGGATCATTTTTCCGTCTTCTTCCCGCGTTTTCACGATCGGTACCCGATCGATGTCCGCCTGGTGGGCCAACAGCGCCCGTCCCGCATCCACAAATCCGTGCCGCGCCGCTACTTCCAGAGGGGGAAGCTCGTCTGAGCCTGGGCTGTTCGGGTCGCTTCCGGTCGTGAGCGCTTGTTCAACGGCGCTCAAATCCCCCTTTTCAATCGCGTGAACCAATCGGTCTTCAGGCTTAATGAGCAGATCGATATTCTTGGCGGCGGGAGGGACGGCCGTCTCGGGTTCCGTACAACCTGCTGCCAGGGCGAGAATGACAATGAGGCTCCACGCCCCGAGTTTACGTTGTTTCATAGTCCGTGCCGGAAAAGAGAGTGGCGAAGCAGAGAAAGCATAGCATTTCCAAGTCAGATTCCAGTATAACCGGCCAAGGCCGTGGGGATAATAGTGTGCTGTAGGCATGATTTAGCACCAACCCAAGGCCCGAAGGATCCCAACCATGTCCCACGTCGAACCGCCCAAGCCCCAGCAATCCGCCACGGGCCAATTCATCTTTTGGGGTGCGTTGGCGCTGGTGGTGGTGGCGGTCATTTGGGTGCGGCAGGGGGCTCGCCGGGGCGACCAGGGACTGAATTACCCTGGTGTGGGACACCCGCTTCCCGCTTTGAATCTGCAAGGACTGAGCGGGGGTGCGACCGATGTTGACCTCAAGGATCTGAAGGGGAAAGTGACGCTGGTCAATTTCTGGGGTACGTGGTGTCCACCTTGCCGCTACGAGTTGCCGCACATTGTGCAGCTCCGTAAAGATCTCGCCGCGCGATCGGACTTTCGCTTGTTGGCAGTGTCCTGCTCCGGTGTCGAGGGTGAATCGCTGGAACGATTGCGGGAAGGGACTCGGCAGTTTCTTGCTCAGAAGCAACTGGAGCTGCCGACCTATGCCGATCCCGATGGCGTCACGCGACAAGCGGTGGGAATGACTCTTGGGGAGACGGACATCCCGGGCTACCCGACCACGATCTTGTTGGATCGCGGTGGTATCATCCGAGCGATCTGGGTCGGCTATGAATCGGGAGTGGAAGAGGAGATGCGGCGGGCCATCGAAGATGAGTTGGCGAAAAAGTAGGTCAGACTATTGCCTGACGGTTCAGTGAAATTCACCCATCAGTTCGCAGAGTCTACTTCCACTCCGTGAATCGTCAGGCAATAGCCTGACCTACGTGGTGCAGCAGCTCTCGTGCTGCACGGGCCGGATCGGAAGCGGCTGTGATCGCACTCCCTACGGCAATTCTTGTCACGCCGCAAAGGAGTACTTGCCCGATATTGCTCGGCTCGATTCCGCCTATGGCAAAGGCCGGCAGCCGGATTTGTTGCGCCACCTCACTGAGCAACTCCGGTCCGGGGAAGTGGTCGAACACCTTGGTGCTGGATGGAAACGTCGGTCCGACACCAATGTAATTGGCGCCGTCAATCACGGCCTGTTGAGCCTGGGCCAGCGAATGGGTTGAGACCCCGATCAGCACTTGCGGACCCACGATGCGGCGGGCTTGAGCCACCGATAAATCATCCTGACCTAGGTGAACTCCGTGGGCCTGCGAGGCAGCCGCGATATCGGCCCGGTCGTTGATGATGGCCAAGACCCCAAGTTTTTTGGCCAGCGCCACCAGTCTTTGTGCCCGATCCAATAGGTGTCGGCCCGTCAGATGTTTGTCGCGCAATTGAATGACTGGCACGCCGGCGGCAAACAGGTCCGTGACGAGGTGCTCAAAAGTCTCGGGTTCGGCCTGACCTTCGACCAGAACCATCAATCGAACCGACTGCAACCGATCTTGGCTGGATCGCGTTACCTCCATGGCTGCCGCCAAGGTGTAGCTGCGGTAACGCATGGCTTCCAGTTCGGCCGATAAACCCTCAGCGTCAGGCACAAAGGGGACCAGCGGAACTTTGGCATATTCCTCCAAGGTTCGCAGTGCCTGCTGCACGCGGGCCAAGTTCGCCGAGAGCACGTCGTTCAGGTCGGCACGTTGCCGTTCCGAAGGAGTTGAAATGGTGGTTCCCACATCGTGCTGGGTTTGCCGGCACTCGGCACGCAGGGAAGGGGACAGGGGGGACAAGGCGGCCGTCAGATCGTGACGCAGCCGCTTCCACTGCTCGGTGAGGTGAGGATCGTCCAGCACAAACCGGGCATGGTCTTCGACGACTCTCAGAGCCTCTGTGGCACGATTGGACGTGGCGTCGAGAATGCGGATGGCCGCGGCGGCGTGAACCTGGGGGGCAGGAACGGGGTCGGACATGGCGCGGTTCAAATGATGGCGAAACTGGCAACGTGTGGCTGTGTATCTGGCCTGCGGCCAATAGAACTGCCGTTTGCCAGCAACGCCAGTGTCCAAGTAACAGGCATACAATGTTGACTATATCCGGGACTTCGCCTTGATAATGCTGGGCTTCGCCAGGGTGGAGGCTCGGCTCCAATCCCGGCCACCCTACCGAACTACCCTGCCCCCACCCCACAAATTTGCCACAAATCAACCTAACCCTATGTCTGGCTTCCAGTTGCCTTGATCCAAGCCAAATTGAGAGTTACAATTCCCTGGCTGCATACGGGCAAGGGATGCCCAGTGGTCACGGTCGCGCGGTTTTGCGAACCGTTTTTAGGCGGATAAGGAAGTCCGGCATGACGCATGGCAGGAAAGCATTGTGGTGGCTCATCTGGCCGGGTTTCCGGCAAGTGTGGATCCACAGTTCTTATCCTGCATTGGCGCTGGGCGTCGGCGCGGCCCTGTTGTTGAATCTGTTGTTGGCCACAGAGTTCGTCTGGACCGAGTGGCTCAGTTCAACAGCGCGGCTTGTCGGTTGGCTTGGTGTGTTGACGATTTGGAGTGTGGCGGCTGCCGTAACGTGGTTGGCGATTACAAGAGAACGCCGGCAGACTGCCGCCAAGTTGGCTGGTGGTGAGGCGGGAGAAGTCGAACCACTGGCGGCTGTGATCGAGGAATACTTGCAAGGCAAGTGGTATGAGGCGGAACGGTTGCTGCGGCAGCAGATGCGTCGCGAGAAGAAGGACGCGGAAGCAATGCTGATGCTGGCAACACTCTGCCGGCATACCGGCCGCCTGGACGAGGCGGAGCGAAGGTTGGATGAGTTGGCGGCCCTGGAGGCCGCAGGGAAGTGGGAGGTCGAGATCGCCACTGAACGAAGGCTGATCGACCGACGTAGAACAGACGATCAACAAACAGAGAACAATTTCCAAGCAGATCAAAACGACGTGCCCCACGGCACCCCTGACATGACCAGAGCCGCATAAGCCCATTGAGGGCCAACCGCGACTGACCTGGCGGAGGAATAAGACATGTACGAACGCTTCACCGACCGTGCCCGCAAAGTAATGCAACTGGCCAATCAAGAGGCACAGCGCTTCAATCACGAATACATCGGCACCGAGCACATCCTGCTCGGGTTGATCAAAGAAGGAAGCGGCGTGGCCGCCAACGTGCTGAAGAACCTCGACGTGGATCTGCGCAAGATCCGCATCGAAGTCGAGAAGCTTGTACAGACCGGTCCCGACATGGTCACCATGGGCAAGCTGCCCCAAACGCCCCGGGCCAAAAAGGTGATCGAGTACTCAATGGAAGAGGCCCGCAACCTCAACCACAACTATGTCGGCACCGAACACATCTTGTTGGGCCTGCTGCGCGAGCAGGAAGGGGTAGCAGCCCAGGTGTTAATGAACCTGGGTCTGAAGCTGGAGGAGGTCCGCGAAGAAGTACTCAACCTGCTGGGTCACGGCCTGGAAGGTGGAGAAGGTGGCGAGCGGGCCGGCGGTGGTGAACGGGCCGGCGTGGCGGAAGGTTCCTCGGGTGGCAGCACCAAGGGTGGCAAATCTAAAACTCCCGCGCTCGATAGCTTTGGCCGCGACCTGACGGAACTGGCCCGCCAAGGGAAGCTAGATCCGGTCATCGGCCGCGAAAAAGAAATTGAACGGGCAATTCAGATTCTCTGCCGCCGCACGAAGAACAACCCGGTACTCTTGGGTGAAGCCGGCGTCGGCAAGACGGCAATCGTCGAAGGGTTTGCCCAGCGGGTCATCGACGGCAATGTGCCGGAATTGCTGGCCGACCGGCGGATCGTGGTGTTGGACCTAGCCATGATGGTGGCCGGCACGAAATATCGCGGCCAGTTCGAGGAACGCATCAAGGCGGTCATGAACGAAGTGCGCCGCGCCAAGAACACGATTCTGTTCATCGACGAGTTGCACACATTGGTCGGCGCCGGCGGCGCTGAAGGAGCGATCGACGCCAGCAACGTGTTGAAGCCCGCGCTGGCGCGAGGCGAAATCCAGTGCATCGGCGCTACGACGCTGGATGAGTACCGCAAGTACATCGAAAAGGACAGTGCGCTGGCTCGCCGCTTCCAGGAGGTCATGGTCGAGCCTTCGAGCAAGGAAGAGACGGAAGCGATCCTCAAGGGACTCCGCGACCGGTATGAGCAACACCACCGTGTGCAGATTACCGACAACGCCATAGCCGCGGCCGTTGAGACTTCGGAACGCTACATCACCGGACGCTGCCTGCCGGACAAGGCGATCGACGTGATCGACGAAGCCGGTGCCCGCGTGCGGTTGAAGGGGATGACGCGTCCGCCCGATCTGAAGGAAATCGACGAAGAAGTCGAGCGGCTCAATAAGGAGAAGGAAGAGGCGGTGGCCAATCAGGATTTTGAAAAAGCCGCCCGGCTCCGCGATCAGGCCGACAAGCTCAAGAAGAAAAAGCAGAACATCACCCGGGAGTGGCGCGAGAAGTCACGCGAGGCCGACGGCGTGGTGGACGAAGACGTCATTTACGAGGTCGTCTCCAAGATGACCGGCATCCCCATCACACGGATGTCGCGTGAAGACAGCCTGCGTCTGATGGAGATGGAAAAGGATCTACACAAGCGGGTCATCAGTCAGCACGAGGCGATCCATGCGATCTCCAAGGCTGTGCGCCGCAGTCGCAGCGGTCTGAAAGATCCCAAGCGGCCCACCGGCTGCTTCATTTTCGCCGGACCGACCGGCGTGGGTAAGACCTTGCTGGCCAAGGCTCTGGCCGAGTTCATGTTTGGCGATGCCGAAGCGCTCGTGCAGATTGACATGAGCGAATACATGGAGAAGCACAACGTCAGCCGGCTGATTGGAGCGCCCCCCGGCTACGTCGGCTTCGAGGAAGGTGGCCAGTTAACGGAGAAAATCCGCCGCCGCCCCTACGCCGTGGTGCTATTGGACGAAATCGAAAAAGCGCATCCCGACGTGTTCAATATGCTGTTGCAGGTGATGGAAGAAGGCCGGCTGACCGACAGCTTCGGCCGCAACGTCGATTTCCGCAACGCGATCCTGATTATGACAACCAACGCCGGTGCCGAGGCGATCAAGAACGAGGCCTCGCTCGGTTTCCAGCGCCCCGATCAGGACGCCAGCTACGATTCGATGAAGCAGCGCGTGACGGAAGAAATTGAAAAGGTCTTCCGCCCCGAGTTCCTCAACCGCGTGGACGAAGTCATTGTTTTCCGCCACCTGACGATCAACGATCTGAAGGAAGTCATCGACCTGGAACTTTCCAAGGTGCGCAAGCGGCTGGGCGAAAAGGGTTTGCGGCTGACGCTGACCGACGAAGCCAAGTCGTTCATCATCAAGAAGGGTTCGAACACCGACTACGGCGCACGGCCGTTGCGCCGGGCGATCGAGAACTTCGTCGAAGATCCGCTTTCTGAGGAACTGCTCAAGGGAGAGTTCCAAGGAAAGAACCACATCGTGGTGGATGTGAAGAAGGACGAAGAGACCGGCAAGACCAAGCACCTTGATTTCAAGGGAGTCTTGGACGAAGAACCCGAACCCGTGGCCGCAGCCGCCGGTGGCGAGGAAACGGAAAAAGCAACGAGCTAGCCTAGATTGGCTACTGCTTGAAAGCCGCCTGTTGTGGCCCGTCGTCACGGGTCTGCATCAGGCGTCATTTCAACTGACGGCTGAGTCCAACGCTCTGTAGTTTCGGGCCGCTTGCACTACCTTACTGACTCTCCCAAGCCGCTTCAGTCAGTCCCTGCTCATCCACCCAGTGGGGGAGCCAGGCGATGCCGAGGCGGACAAGCTCGAAATCGGTTTTGCGGGGGGCGATGTTGATTGGCTCGATGTCGAGCGATGACGTGTCGAAGTGCGTGTCGAGCTCGGCCACTTCTGCATCGAATTCGGCGTCCAGCGCTTCTCGTTTGGCAAATGCCTCTGCCTTCCGCTTCTCGGCGGGGGCGATGTCTCCTTTTTGACCCAGAGCCCGGCCGGCACTGCGCATCGACGTGGCCGTCCGCTGAACATTGGCGGCGCTGGCAAGTTTACGGCCAAATACTGCGCCCAAGATCGAGGCTCCCACGCTGATCGCGGAGCCCAGCTTGGCCTGCTCATATTGCGTCGTCTCGCGTGCCACCTTCTCCTCCGCCGAACGGATCTGGTTTTCAATCGTCGCCAGCTTCGGGGCATACTTCTTGCGAAGCTTCTCCACCTCGCGGTCGCGGGCCTCACGCGCAAGCTGCCCCAGGCGGACGCGGAAATCGCCTTCCGATTGATCCGGTTGGGAAGTCGCCTTCAGATGGGCGCAATACAAGACCGTTACCGTCTGAGTGCGAAACAGGTAACTCTTCAGTTGCTTTTCGAAGCCGGCATATTTGCGCGGCGCGGCCAGCACCGAGGGGACTTCGGCAAACGTCGCTTCATCGTCCGGCTCCTCCGATAGTTCGACTGCGGTGGTGTCGAACGACTCGGCTTCGTCCCAGATGTTTCCCTCCGGCTCGTCGTGCAGCAATCGCCAGACTCCGCACACGCGCCACAGGTCGGTGCTGGGATTGGCCTTGGCGAAATGGAGCCGCGCCCAGGCCGCCAGGGCAGGGCGGTAAGTCAGCCGCCGCTTGCCGCCAGGAGTTGAGGATGCAATGAACACTTGGGTTACTTCTGAGGAAACTAAGGGCCGCGTGCCGCTTTGCACGGCGGCCGACGGGGCAGGGGAGGGGGGGCGGGTACTCATCGCTTCAACTTTCTGGGGCGGCGCTCCACTGGCCCCAGGCACCCTGGGACTTGCCCCAGGCTGCTCCCTGTCCCCCGACTCCTGACTCCTGTCCCCTGTCCCCTGACTCCCGACTCCTGACCCCTGACCCCTCGCCCCTGCCCCCTGACCCCTCAATGACTTGATCTGTGCCCGCGTCAGCGGCCCGCGCAAATACGAAAGTGCCCAGCGTGTTTGAAACAACACCGGCGCATCTTCATGCACATTGCTCATCAAGAACACTCGGTTGCCGAGGCTGGAAAGCGTTCTTTCCAAGGTGGCGCGATCGAACGTCGCACCGGCTTGAGCGCTAGCCCCTTCGAGTCCATCGAGTACGCGAAGCTTGTCGCGCTCCGTTTGCAGCCGGCCGAGAAACCAGGTGCCCGTGTTGGAAAGTCCCTTGTAGTCGAGATCGACTGGGTTTTGTGTAGCCAGAACAATGCCCAGGCCATAGGCCCTGGCTTGCTTCAGCAACGTCAGCATCGGCAACTTGCTGGGGGGATTGGCCGTCGGCGGAAAGTAGCCAAAGACCTCGTCCATATAGAGGAGCGCCCGCAGGCTCGATGTGCCCGATTGGCTGCGCACCCAGGCGAGGATCTCATTGAGCAGGATGGTAATGAAGAACATCCGCTCGCTGTCGGAGAGATGGGCGACAGAGATAATCGACACCCGGGGCTTCCCTTCGCGCGTGTAGAGCAACCGCTGAATGTCGATCGGCTCCCCCTGCAAGTACGCCTCGAACGATGGAGACGCCAGCAGGCTGTTGAGCCGCATGGCAAGATCGTTGCGATCTTTGGCTGGAAAAAATGTTTCGAGATCAAGAATGCCGACGCGATCGAACGGCGGCGCCTGGATGCCATGAATCAGGCCGGCCAGATCGACGTCTTTTCCGGCCCGCCAATGATGACTCAGCAGATTAGAAAGCAGGATGTGCTCGCGGCTGCGCACCGGGTCGGCATCGACGTCCAACAGCGCCAACAGCCCCGATGCCGCCGACGTAATGCGATCGCGCACCAGATCGGCGTCGTCCATGACGGCCTCCGGGGGCGCGGCAAAACTGCGCAGCACGTTGAGCGGCACTCCGGCGTTACTCCCCGGCGTATAGATGGTCACGTCGGCAGCATTGCGAAACCGGGTGATCCGATCCACAGGCTGTCCCCAGGCTGCCAGCCCCTCGCGCCACTTAGTGGCCACGTCGGCCGCATAGGCTTCCGGCGTCATGCCCTGGCGAGTCGCGGCTTCCGGTTCGATCCAGGGTTGAAAATCTTCCGGTTTCAACTCCGGGAACGTCAGGGCCAGATTACCGAGGTCTCCTTTAGGATCGATGGCGATGGCCGGCACGCCGTCGATGGCCGCTTCTTCCAAGAGCGAAATGCACAGCCCCGTCTTGCCGCTCCCGGTCATGCCGACGCAAACCGCGTGGGTGGTCAGATCCTTGGAGTCATACAGCAGCAGTTCGTCGCGCGTTTTGCCTTGCTGCTGGTCGAAGACTTTGCCGAGATAGAACACGCCGAGTTTTTCGTACTTTTCGGAGTCTTGCATGGTTGGTGAATAGAGAAGTTGAGTTGAAAAGTGGGAGAATCGACCTGCTAGTCGGTTTATTGTAGCAGGCATGGTTGTTGGACGAAGACCCCCATGGATGTTAGAATCTGAGCACGTGCCATGAGAATTTCTGGCTGTGGGCTCCCTAGGGTGTGACATACCGTGAACACAAGTTTTTCACTCGATCACTATGAGCACATGGTGGCAGTCGGCGCGTTCTCAGGTCCATTTGAGAAGCGAGTCGAGTTGGTTCGTGGAGAAATCCTCACGATGATCCCCATCGGTCCGCCGCATTACAATGCTCTCGCGTTGCTTACGGATTGGAGTTATGAAGTCGTCCCGCTCGCGAAAATATTCGTTGGCGTGCAGGGGCCGATCCGAATTCCATTAAGCAATAGTGAGCCGCAGCCCGATCTGGTTTGGACTGTCCGTCGCGATTATTCCCAGCGCCACCCGGAGCCACAGGAAGTGCTGTTGCTAGTGGAAGTCGCCGATTCTTCGCTGGCCATGGATCGAGGCGCTAAGCTAAGCGTCTACGCGGAAGCCGGCATCGCGGACTACTGGATCGTGAATCTCCTCGACAAGCAGATCGAAGTACACCGCAATCCCGTGGGCCGCGGCTATCAAGACAAGTCGATCTTTCGCGGTGACACGCCCCTTCACCCGTTGGCGCTCCCCACGGCAAGTCTTCAGGCGTCGCGAATCTTCGGCTGAGAAAAAAATACGTACTGGAGCGGCAGGGGTTGGGCTTGGTAGAATGCTTGCTGCTTTTCACGGTGTGCTCAAAGATAAAGGGGTCCAGCATGGGCAGCTTTTGGCGCGCAATAGGTCACGCGGCCGTTTGGATCGTAGGCGCGGGCTGGATCGCCTGCGGGGGCGGGTGCGAGAGGCGAGTCGATTTTCCGAATGCGGCCGCGTTGGATTCCTTTCGCCAGCGCGGCACATTGAGCGTTGTAGCTTCCACCGGCGCTGCCAGCACGCCGACGGCCCCGAAAGAAAAGGTCTCTGAAAAGGTTTCTGGAAAAACGAAACCTGCCACGGAATCGCTCCCCAAACCGGAGGCAAAGAATCCTGCTGACTCCAAGGCCGACAAGCATCGCTTCGCCCTGCTGGTCGGCTGCACGAAGTACGATCATCTGCCGGAGCAGACGCACTTGAAGGGGCCGGTCAACGACGTCCGCTTCATGCGCACGATGCTCATCAAGCAGTTCCACCTGCCGGAAGAGAATATCGTCACTCTGGCCGAGGGAGCGGGGAGCGAGGCGCGCCGGCCGCTGAAGAAGAATATCGTCCGCCAATTGAAGTCGCTGGCCGAAAGAATGCAGGCCGACGATCAAGTGGTGCTCTACTTCTCCGGACATGGCAGCCAGCAACCCGACAAGGATCTCGACCCTAAAGTCGATCCGGAGCCGGACGGCTTGGACGAAGTGTTCTGCCCAGCCGATACCAAGGCCTCGCCGTTTGAAGTCGTCGAGGAGATTTCCAACGGACTGAGTGACGACGAGCTGCGCAAGCTGGTGGGAGCGATTCGGGCGCGCGGCGCGTTCGTGTGGCTGATTATCGACTCCTGCCATTCCGGCACCGCGGTGCGGGGCACCCGAGTGTATCGGCAGATTTCTCCCGAGGCGCTCCTCCCCTCGGCCACGCTTCAACAGGCCCGTAGCCGCGGCGTGCAAACGCGCGGCGTCGGATCGCAGCCCGCCGGTTGGGAGGGGGCCGAGGACGGAGGCATGGTCGCCATCTATGCCGCCCAGCCGCACGAACCGACGTTTGAAGCGTCGCTTCCGGGTGGTCAAGAGGATGCCGTGCCGTGCGGCGTGTTGACCTATGCGCTCTACCAAGTGATCGGCGCCTCGGACTCGAATATGACTTATGCGGAATTGGCGCAGCGCATTCGCGACGTCTATCTGGTGATGGGTGTGATGGCGCCCACGCCGCTGATTGAAGGAAGCGGCCGCGATCGAGAGATCCTGGGTGAAAAGCAGTGGCCCGATCGCTCGCGTCTGACGCTCACGGTGGGACAGGAGGGGAAGCCCGCTATCAACGCGGGCCGACTCCATGGAATGACAGTGGGGAGTGTGCTGGCCGTCTATCCACCGGCCGGCAGTGGAAAAGCGAAGGAATTGGCCGGCTATGTCAAGGTCGTCAAAACCACAGCCACGGAGTCGATCATCGAGAAATGCGCGTATGGCGAGACGCCGGAGCTTAAGAAGTTTCCGTTGGGCGGGCGCTGCGAAATTGCTCACGTGGACTACGGCGACATGCGATTGCGGGTGGCGGTTGATGCGGCAGGTTCTCAAAAACTGTCGGCAGCAGAGGCCGCGCGTTGGCAGAAGCTCTTGCAGACCACGGCGGGGAAACCTGGCAGCGTGTTGCAGTTTGTGCCCAAGGTGGACGACGCCCAGTGGCTGATCCGCTCCACGAAAGAGGGAAAGCTGATTTTAGTGCCGGCCCAGGGTTGGCCGGCGGCGCCGGACGGAAGCCAGGGTTTTGGGCCGATTCCCGGCGATGACAAAGCGGCCCCCTGGATTGAAGATCGCCTGATGCGGATCGCCAAGGCGGAGAATCTGCTGAAGATCGCCGGCATGAGCCAGGCGCAAAAAAGCACCGGCATTTTCTCCGCGCTGATGGGTGGGAGCAAGTCGTCACTCAAGATCGAACTGCGGCGACTGAAGGATGAAGAAGATACGAAAGGCAAACCGGTCGTGGTGGAATCGGCCGGGATGAAAATGAAGGCGGGGAGTGTGCTGGGCGTGCATATCGAGAACGAGGGGCGCGCGGCCATGGATGTTTCCTTGTTATTTATCGACAGCGGCTACGGCATCACGTCGCTCTATCCGCCGCCGGACACGGTGGTGGACAATCGGATCGAACCGGGCAAATCGCTGCAAGTCGGCCCGATGGTCATCGACGGCGAGTCGGTCGGCCGGGAGCACCTGGTGGTGATCGGCGTGCAAGCGGCCGGGCGGCCGGTCTCTCTCAGTTGGCTGGCCCAGGATGCGATCGAGAGGACACGGGCCCTTCGCGCCACGGGCGAATCCGCCAACGATGGCCCCTTGGAGCAGCTTCTGGGCCACGCCATGTTCGGACAAGGACAGACGCGCGGCATGAAAATGAGCAAAGCATCAGAGACGGTGATGCGGGTGTTCTCCTGGGAGACGCAGCGGTGAAGCGTGTCGCGATTGTCTCCCTGGCAGTGTTTCTCCTCGGCGGCCAACTCATCGCCGCCGAACCACCGGCGGAACTCTCGAAGGAGGCCCAGGCGCTGAAACGCCGCACGGAGCAGGCGCTGCGGGCGTTTCGTTATGCGGATGCGGTTGCCCCCGGCGATGAATTTCTGGCATTGCTACGGCGCGAAGAACAGACGGACCATCCCGACTTCCTGCCGATGTTGATCTACGTCGCCAATGCGCATCATGTGCTGGACAACGATGCCAAGTCGGATTCCTACCTGCACGAGGCCTTCAAGCGCGTGGAAGGCGATGCTGCGCTGGAGGCTAAATATCTGGGTTCGCTGCTCTCCAACCTGGGCATGCACTGCATCGACGCGACGAAGTACGACGAGGCCAAGGCATTTTTTGAGCGGGGATTGCGGCATGAGAAAGCTCAGAAAAAGGTGAACTTCGAGGGGGCGGCCGGTTGTTATCTGGGACTCGCCAAGGCCGAGGAGAACTTGGGGAATCCTCAAATCGCTGAGAAACACTATTTCCTCGCTTTGCGAATCTTTCAAGATCATGTGGGGCCCGGCAGCCTGCGCGTGGCCGACACGTGTCGCAGCATCGGCAATTTCTTCGGCACCAATGGCGACTATGAGAAGGCTATCGAAAACCTGGATCTGGCGATGCAGGTTTATACCAAGCTTCAAAATCAGCATGCCCAGGTGGCTGGGACGGCGCTGGACCTGGGGAAGTATTTGCGCCGCAGTGGCAATCCCGAGAATGCTCTGCATCTGTATGCCTTTGCCCGCGGCGTTCTGCTGCGGGCCTATCCGCCGGAGCATGTGCAGTTTCTCCCATTGGATCATTTCACGGGAACCTTGCTGGCGGATCTGGGCAAGAACGAAGCCGCACTGACGCACTATCAGAGAGTTCTCGACGGCGCCAGACGGTTGCAGAAGACCGAATCGATGCTGGTGGCCGGCACGTATGCCAACATGGGCTACACGTTGCTGCAAATGAATAAGCTGGAAGAGTCCCGAAAGCATTATCTTCGGGGGGCGGAAATCATGGGCAAGCTCCTTCCCCCGCAACATGCGGAAAACATGCACATCCTGGCCAACCTCGCTTATTGCGAGGCGCTGATGGGGAAAAAGAAGGAGGCCACCGCCAAGCTGCAGCAGGCCTCTGCCACCTACGATTCCACGTTGCCGCATGTGATGCAGGTGGGTTCCGAAGCGAGCAAGTTGGCCTACCTGGAGCAACTTCAGGGCAAGACCAACCTGTGCATGTTCAACCATCTGCAGCTCAACCCCGATGATCCGGCCGCGGCGGAGTTGGCTTATAGCGTGATCCTCAATCGCAAGGGGCGCGTGCTGGAAGCCCTCAGCAAATGCCGACTCGCGCCGCGAAACGATATGACTGCCAACGAGCAGATGATGCTGGCGCAATTACGCACGTTGCACGGAGCGCTGGCCGGCCTGCTGACACAAACGCAGCTTCGGGGCGCAGCGGGGAGCGAGGCCAAGGAAAAAACGCTTCGCACCGGGATCGAATCGCTGGAGCGCCGCCTGGCCGGACGGCTGGCGACCTCGGTGGTGGACGCCCCATCGCCATCTCGCGCTCAAGTGGCTTCACGGTTGGGAAAGAACACTGTGTTGCTGGAGTATTTCGTTTATCGTCCGCCCGATCGCAAGATTCCCAAGGCCGAAGAACATCTCATCCCGCAACGGCTGGCCGTATATGTCGTCTTGGCCGACGGGGGGCTGCGCTGGGCCGACCTGGGCGAACTAAGTCCTCTGGCGGAGGCGATCGGCAACTATCGCGCGCGGCTGCAAGTCGCCCAACCCGCGGACCAACAAGCGGCCGAGCTATATCGCCTGCTGGTCAAACCTGTGGCGGCCCATTTGCCGCGCAGCGGGACGGTGGTGATCGCGCCGGATGGTCCATTGAACCTGTTGCCGTTCGCCACGCTCCGCGATGAACCGGGAAAATATTTGCTGGAGAGTTATCTCATCAGCTATGTCACCTCGGGGCGCGATCTGCTGCGGCCGGCGGAAACGAGTACCGCGGCCGCCAAGGTAGTGGTGATGGCTGATCCGGAGTATGGTTCGCCTCAGGCCGCGGCCGGGACGCAAAGGGATGCACCGCCGATCTCGTTCGCATTTAATCCGCTGCCGGGCACAGCAGCCGAAGCGAAACTGATTCAAAGCATCTTACCTGCCGCCGCAATCTACACTGGCACCCAGGCCACGGAGGATCGCGTCAAGGAACTGGCCGCTCCGACGGTGCTGCACATCGCCACGCACGGATTCTTTGCCGACAGCCAGGGACAATCATCGCACCGTGGATTGAAGCTGGCGAAGCAGCCGCCGACCCAGGCGCCGGCGGCCGCGCCCCAGCAACCGGCGGAGGCAGCCAGCACAAAGAAACCAGCAATTAAAGCCTCGGAGCAATCGCGCATGAGGACGCCGCTGGCCCGCTCCGGGTTGGCGCTGGCAGGCGCGAACGGCTCCGGGCAGGGGAAAGAAGACGGCATTCTGACCGCCCTGGAAATGACAGGCGTGGATTTGCATGGCACGCAATTGGTGGTGCTTTCCGCCTGCGAAACCGGTTTGGGAGAGATCACTGCCGGCGAAGGTGTGTTTGGCATGCGCCGCGCCTTTGTCATCGCCGGAGCGGAGACGCAGGTGATGAGCCTGTGGATGGTCCACGACGACGCCACCAAGGAACTGATGGCGCTGTACTATCGAGGACTCAAGGCAGGGCAGGGGAGAGCACAAGCCATGCAAGTCGCTCAGCAGCAGATGTTGCGTGGCAAGTACGCTAAGCCGACCTACTGGGGCGCGTTCATCGTCTCAGGCAATCGAGAGCCGCTGAAACTGTAGGGTGGGTGCTTGCACCCACGCGGTACTACTGCGCCAACTTCGCCGCGATCCCGGCCACATGTTTTCCCTGAGCCCGGGCAATGGCCAGTTCATTCTCGGTCACTTGGCGTTCGCCGCGAGGGCCGGCGATCGTGGACGCGCCGTAGGGGGTGCCGCCAGTCACCTCGTCGAGCTTCGATAGTTCTTGCACGCTGTAGGGCACGCCGGCGATCACCATGCCCATGTGAAAGAAGAAAGTGGAGAGCGCCAAGAGCGTGGTTTCCTGGCCGCCGTGTTGGCTGCCGGTGGAAGTAAAGGCACTGCCGACCTTGCCGATCAGCGCGCCGGAAGCCCACAGCCCGCCGGTGGCGTCAAGAAAGGCCCGCATCTGCGCTGTGGCAGAGCCGTAGCGTGTCGGTGTGCCGAGGATGATTGCGTCGGCTTCCGCCAAGCGCTTCGGGTCGGCGATCGGCACCTGGGCGAATGCTTTTTTGGCTTCGACGGCGCCCATCTTGCCCAGCACTTCGGCCGGCAGCGTCTCGGCCACTTGGTACACTTCGACCGTGGCGCCAACCTCCCGAGCCCCCTCCGCCACCGCCTCGGCCAGCCGGAAAATGTGCCCATACATGCTGTGAAAGATAATTTGGACTTTGGCGCTCATCGTGGAACCCCTATTTGCTGCGGCGGCCTTCGTTTTCCAGCACTTCCCAGAGTTCATCAAAACTCGTGGACTTGCGGACGGCGGCGAGCAGATCGTCTCGCGATCCTTCGGCCTGGCGGCCGGCGTGTTGCAGAGCAATCACCCCACCCCCGGCGACCGCCTTCAGGTCGTCCAGCGGTGTAGTCCGGAACTTCTCCACAATGGCCTTTCGGACAGCAACCGCGGCGTAATCAAGATCATCGGCCATCAAAATTCACTCCAGTCCGGGATTTACCAACTCGATCCGCGTCATCTATATTCATGTGTGCCGGCCATTGTATCATCTTGAGTCCCCCTATACGACCGGCGTCGCCCGTTGTTTCGACGGCGTCAAACCCTCCAACTACGGCACAATAAGGTGTTTCCATGGCAAACAAGGACCGCAAGAAGGAAAAGATGAACAAGCCCAAGCTCTCCACCAAGGAAAAACAAGCCAAGAAGGAGCGCAAGCAGGCGGCCAAGGAGAACAAGTAACACCGCGGCTCTTGCTTTGCATGCGGCACACGATAGGCTGAAGAGCGCGGGGATCTGTGCGATGGCATTCCCCGCCAAAGCGTGACGTGGGTGTTTTCGGGTGACTTGATGAAGAGCAACCCAGCCGTGCTGGGGGGCTCGTTGACGAGTAAGCCGACGTGGTGGAGTACCTCTGGGTATTCCGCTACGTCGGCTTTTTTTGCTGGCGCACGACAACCAATGTTCCAATTGAACACAGAATAACTTCAGGGAGATTACCAATGCTAGTCGCTCAGCACCGGCGGGAGGTCGCAAAATTCAAACGCCTGTTGAAAGGGCGCGAGAAGAAGATCGCGCTTTTGGAAGGTCGAGAGAATGCTCGACTCGCCAAGCCTGTCGCTTCGCAGTCGACCCTCACCGGCGGCGCGTTCTCGACCAAATCGGTTCGGGCGTTACGCAATCGGCTGAGACTCTCTGTCGCCTCGCAGCCATCGAGCTTGGCGAACTTCTCGGCGTGTCAGAGCAGTCCATGGCAGCGTGGCATGACGCCGCCAGCACAATAGGCGCCGAGCACGAGCAAACTGCTTGTAATGATTTTCGAACCTCTGCAACATTCAAGGCACATGCGATGACCCACGCTAACCGGCCGCTACCGTATACAGATGACGTCGAAACGATCCCGGCGGACGAGGCCGACGATATCCAACGGGTGGTCCAGGCATTGAAATTAATTCTAGCGCGGAGTGAGGCGAAGAGCGGCCAGTTTCGCGCGGACGTGCATGTCAAAACTCATGGCTATGCCCAAGGGGAGTTGCGGGTGCTGCCGAATCTGCCCGACGAACTTTCGCAGGGACTCTTTCAGCACGCTGCCGCCTATCCGGCAGTGGTTCGATTTTCTAACGCTGCCAGCCAGGCCCAGGCCGATGCAATTCCAGACGGTCGTGGAATGGCTATCAAGGTGCAGGGTGTGGAAGGAGACATTCTGCTGGCCGACATACAAGGCGGCCCGTCGCAGGATTTCGTGATGATCAATCATCCGGTTTTCTTCGCTCGGAATGTGAAAGACTATCTGCGATTGGAGCAAATTATCGAGCAAGCCGACGACAGCGCGCTGGCGACGCTGCAGGGGGCACTGACCGGGGGTGACTGGAACCCACTTCACTGGCATTGGCGCGAGATGCTGACAGTCGCCCGAATCGCGGGACAACTTCCCGCACACCCGGCGAGTCATACATACTTCAGCATGGCCCCCATTCGGTACGGAGCATATGTGGCCAAATGCCGGGCCAAGCCAACTGGCGATCGCCATGAATCGTACCTGGAATTGGTCAAGCGATTGGGATCTCAGGCCGACGCATTGCGTTTGGCGCTGGAAGAAACACTGCGAACGCAGGAATTGTTATTTGAGTTCCAGGTCCAACTGCGCACCGATCAGCGAACGATGCCCATCGAAGACGCCAGCATAGCGTGGCCGGAAAGCGAATCCCCGTATCGAACGGTTGCCCACTTGTTGCTCCCGCGCCAGGACATTGCATCGCTGCGAGAGCAAGATGCCTACAAGAATCTCTCGTTCCATGTTTGGCATGCGCTCGCCGCACATCGTCCGTTGGGAGGCATCAACCGAGTCCGCCGTTGGGTTTATCCCCTCTCGTCCGCTTGGCGTCGTCAGCAAGCAGGGATGCAGTCATGAAGTCACCCTGCCGCGCCAAACAATGCTCCGACCCCAGCCGTTAGCGCCATCGCCAGCGCACCCCAGAACGTGACGCGCAAGGCAGCCTTCATCACAGGGGCGCCCCCCGCGTGGGCTCCGAACCCGCCCAGCAGCGCGAGGAACAAAATAGAGACGGCTACCACGACGGGGATCAGCACTTTGGCGGGCGTGACGAGCACGGTCAGGAGCGGCATTGCCGCGCCAACAGCGAAAGTTCCTGCGGAGGCAAACGCCGCCTGAACGGGCCGGGCGCTCAGTGTGTCCGAGATGCCGAGTTCATCGCGCGCATGGGCGGTCAATGCGTCATGCGCCATAAGTTGATCGGCGACCTGTTTCGCCAGCGAAGCGTCGAGACCGCGCTGGACGTAGATTGCCGCCAGTTCCTCATGCTCGAACTCATTGTCCGTGGCAAGTTCTTTGCGCTCCCGCTCGATATCGGCCCGTTCCGTATCTGCCTGCGAGCTGACCGAGACATACTCGCCGGCGGCCATCGACATCGCGCCTGCGACCAGGCCGGCCACTCCCGCCACCAATATATTGCTGTTGTCAACATTCGCTGCCGCCACTCCCACCACCAGGCTCGCTGTGGATACGATGCCGTCATTCGCACCGAGAACCGCGGCGCGGAGCCAGCCGATGCGATCCGTGCGATGCCTTTCAATATGCAATGATCTCACGCGCAACCACCTACCCGTCGGTATGACCTATTTCTTCTTCGTCTCGCGGAACAGCGGCGATTCGGCCAAGGTGAAGAGTACGACCTCTTCGCCGGTGATCGTGCTGATGTCGTGGTGCAGGCTCAGCACCTTCACGCCGGTGATGTCCTGGACCATCGCTTCCATGACCGGCCGTGCCGTTTCGATCAGATGGGTTCGCACTTGCTTCAGCAGATCTCTTCCCTTCTCGGGCTGGAGCGTCTTGACCAGGTGCTGTTCCGCCGCCGTCAACACGCCCTGGAGCCGAACCACCAGAAGATCGCCGATCAAGTGGACGTGGATGCTCTTGGGACCACGCCCCATGTATTCCTGCTCGAACCGGCCGATCCCTTCGCCCACAGCGGCTTCGATTTCTCCTTGGGACTTCATGAAAACCTCAAATGCGAACTCGTGGTTGGTTGATTGCCGTCCCGTGTCAGGAGAATAAGCGTGGTTTCCCAACGCTATCGCTCAAACGCCCATAATAATACCAAATCTCGAACGCGCTGCGACCATCAATCAGGAAACGGCGGCGAACTCGTGGCTGGACCGACCTGTTGTGAGTTGACGCCGCTCTGATTTTAGATCGTGAAGTGTCGGCTGATCCGACAATTCTTGAGATTAGCCCTTGTATTCCCTTCGGCAGGGGATAGGATCAGATAGAGAGATGTCGTCGGACGACTAGATGAGGAGCAACCCGGACGTGCCGGGGGGCTCGATAAAGAGTAAGCCGACGTGGTGGAGTACCTCCGGGTATTCCGCCACGTCGGCTTTTTTTGTTGGTCGAAAACCGATTTGTGGCTCCGCAGGAAAGAATTGCATGCCAGCGCTCGATCCCACCATGGCCCAACAAGTTGCAAAGGCGATCAGCGCCTTCCAGCAGCAGCGGACGGGCTACGCGCCGAAATCTGTTGCCGTGGTCCTGAGCGAGGACACGCTGGTCGTCACGCTGCACGAGGCGCTCTCGCCCGCAGAGAAGGCTCTGGCCCGCACCCAGGAGGGGGCCGTGCAGGTGCAGGAGTTTCACCGGCAGCTCTTCAAGAACTCCGCCGACTTGCTGCGGCAGGAAATCAAACGGATTACCGGGGTCGCGGTGGGTGAGGCGGCAGCGGAAATCGAGACCACCACCGGCGCCGTCGTGCATGCCTTCACCACGGGGACGATGGTGCAGGTGTTCCAGCTTGCCGGACCTATCTCGGCAGAAGCGTGGAATGGGAACGGATCGGCCACACTCAAAAATGAAAAATGACATCTGATACTGAACCAGTCCTGTGAGCGATCCGCTCACGGAGTTTGAACTTTTTTGAAAGGAAATGACTATGTTACAGTTGGCTATCACGTTGCTCGTTATCGCTCTGATTGCAGCCTTGCTAGGGTTCGGAGGAATCGCCGGCTCCTTCGTGGGAGTAGCGAAAATCGTGTTCATCATTTTCCTCGTCTTCGCGCTGCTATCTTTCGTGGGACACGGCTACCGAAGGCGATCGAACTAGCCTGTTTGCGTGGGCCGGACGGAGGCCGGGTGCGGTGCATGCCGCGCACGGCATATTACAACTTCAGTTTCTTGCAAAGGTCAACAACCATGAACGCACTTCGAGATTCCAAGTTGTGGCTAGCCGCCGCACTGGTGGCCCTTGGCACAACCGTTGCCCTGGACAAGGCTCATGCCGTGCCGCCGGCCCCTGCGGATGCCGCCGACGGGGTGCAAGTTCTCACGCGCGGTCCGATCCACGAAGCATTTGCCGAAACCATTACCTTCAACCCTGTGGCGGGCATCGTCGTGCCCAAAGCGCCGCCGGCCGCCATCGACGAATTGCCCCCCGACCAGAAACCAGCCGGCGACAACGTCACCTGGATACCCGGCTACTGGGGCTGGGACGACGAGCGCAGCGATTTCCTGTGGGTCAGCGGCACCTGGCGCGACGTCCCTCCTGGCCGCCAATGGGTGCCAGGGTATTGGGGCCGATCCGGTCAAGGCCATCAGTGGACTTCCGGCTATTGGGCAGATGCGAAGACCACGGAGGTGGAATACCTGCCCGAGCCGCCAGCAACGGTCGAAGCCGGCCCTAGCACCGCTGCGACTGCGGCTGACCAAAGTTGGATTCCCGGTTATTGGGTTTGGAATCAGACGCGATATGCCTGGCGCCCTGGCTACTGGGCTGCCGTGCAGCCGGATTGGACCTGGATACCGGCCCATTATGTCTGGACGCCGCGCGGGTATTTGTTTGTCGATGGCTACTGGGATTATTCAGTCGCCCGCCGCGGCTTGTTGTTTGCGCCGGTCTCTTTCGCCGCCGGCGCCATCGCCCGGCCCGGCTTCTACTATTCGCCTAATACGTTGATCAATCCTGGCATTTTCGCCAACCAGCTTTTCCTGCGGCCGCGTTATCAACACTATTACTTCGGCGATTACTACGCCGCCAACTATGCCACGGCGGGTTTCTATCCTTGGTTTTCCTACAACTCCAGCCGCTACGGCTACGATCCGTTCTATGCGCATCAACATTGGCAACATCGGCAGGACAGCCAATGGGAGAATAAACTTCATGCCGAGTTTCAACATCGCCGCGATCATGAGAATGCCCGGCCGCCGCGCACCTGGACCGCTCAGGCCGCGCTGATCGCACGCGAGGCGAACTCCAAGGAGAAAAGCTTTGTGGTTGCCGCCGCTCTCGACCAAGAGGCTAAGAGAAAGGACAGTCAACTCCGGTTTCAGGCGATAGACAAGCAAGAGCGAAAAAGGCTTGCCAAGGATGGGCAAGCGGTTCAGACTTTCCGCCAACAGCGGCAAAAAGTGGAGGCCAGCACGGCGGTCACGCCAGGAGCCAAGCCCCCCACACAGACGCAACCGACGCGAGTGAAGCTGCCCGCATCTCCGATTGTAGCCGGTTCGCTAGCACCGCGAGGAAGAGATCAGACCCCGCCGAAGCGACACGAGCTGCTCAAGCCCCAAGTCGATCTTGAGCCGACCCCGAAAGTAGATCGCACACCGGGCGTTGATCGCACACCGGGCGTTGATCGCCCGCAGACGCAGCCGCGGATTGAGAAGCCGGCGCCGCAAGGAGGCGTGGATCGACCCAAGGTCCAGCCGAAAATTGATCCGGTAGCACCATCCCGTGTTGTTCCACCCAAGGCCCAACCACGGATTGAGAAGCCTGCACCGCAAGGAGGCGTTGATCGACCCGCGCCGCAACCGCGCATTGAGCGGCCCGCGCCTCAAGGGGGCGTGGATCGTCCCAAACAACAGCCGCAGGCGCCGCGCCAGCCCAAGCCCGAATCTCCCCAGGTCCGGCAGCCGGAGGCGACTCAGCGCGAGCCGAAAGACGCACCGCGAGGCGGATCGAACGACAGGCAGCAACGTCCGTCCAACGATCGGCCAGGAAATGATTCTCAAGAGAAACCCAATAAGGGGCGTTCGCAATGAACACCTCATCACCCTGAGGAGAACTGCCATGATAGGCACTATTTTGCTGGTAATTTTGGTTTTGATATTACTGGGCGCGCTTCCCGCGTGGCCTCACAGCAGAAACTGGGGCTATGGCCCGAGCGGCGGACTGGGATTAGTGGTTGTAGTGCTGCTGATTCTGCTGCTCATGGGACGTTTGCCGTTCTGATCACTCATACAACGAAGGAGACGGAGCTATGCCGCGATTGGTTTGGATTGTGATGTTGGCCGGGCTGTTGGTGTCCGGCGGTTGCGAGCGCCAGCCTGCTGCCCCAACGCCTGAGAAGATGACTCCTCCTGGCAAGGTCACGGCCGAAGACGTACGCCGTGATGCTGCCGAGGCCGCTCAGACGGCCGCCGAGTATTCCAAGCAGAACAAGGAAGAGTTTCAGAAGAAGCTTGAAGTTCAACTCAACGAGTTGGACGCCAAAATCGCCACGCTCCGCGAGAAGGGTCGCGACCTGAAGGACGATGCCAGACGAATTGGACAAAGCCTTCCACGACGCCTCGAACGAGTTCTGAACAATGACGATAAGAAGCTAAATCCTTTCCACAATCACCACCGGCCGCAGCGCCTTCTGCGGCTCCGCTGTGGTCGTGACGCTCAGCCGGAAGCGTCCCACGGCGGAGTGGAGCGTCACAAAATCTCCTAGCTCGAAGCGCACCAACTGGCCGGCCAAATTCTGATCGGGCGCGAACGTAAACGTGGCCACCTGCATCCGGCCGGGTACATTGCTCACTTCCCAGCCTCGCAGAGGTTTATCGCGCGGCGGTTCCGCAATCACGATCGGATCGGGCAGGGGAGGCTGTCCGGCCCGCATCTTGACGTCGAACGATACGTCGGCGGCGGCAAAACGGATCGGCCGCGGCGCGTAGGGAAACTCATAGGCCGTGCAGGGGACCGGAAATTCCAAGTTTGTCTGATCCCACATGGGCTTGCGGTCTTTATCGAGAATCAGAATCCGGTGATTGGCCAACCCCTCGCCACCCGCCTGCCGGTTCCAGATCACGATTCGCTCAATGGGGAAATCCTGCTGCAAGTCAACTTCCCACCACACCTCCGGCGTATCGTTCGCCGTGTGAGCGAACGCCACGCCTCCCTTGCCGTCATAGGACGGACCAACGATGCCATCCACTCCGCGGTCGGCCGTCCCATTGAACATCACTGAAGGCTGCCGCGCCGGCTTGCCCAAGGACACATTCTTGCCTCCTGAGAATACTTGCAGCTCGCTCATTTGCAGCGATCGCTGATGGCCCGGCAACTCCACGCGCACATACCGACCGGTATGCGTTTGCGGCTGGCGATTGGGATCCACCAGCTCCGCGGAAAACTTTCCTACGTTGAATCGGCCGCGATCTCCACGCCCCGGTCCCAGCATCGGCAGGGCAGGGTGGGGGAGCACCTCCAGCCGAACGGCCGTAATCTTCTCCTGCGGCGTGCGCGCCGAGGGCATCCGCACGGTGACCGAATACACATCACCCGGGGAATTTTCGCCGCCGGAAAGGATCGAGTGATCGGGCAGTGCGCTTAAGGTCGATTTCCACCGCGAACCCAAAGCAATTGGGGCCAGCGTCTGCCACTCCGCGAAGCCGGCCTCCTGCGGGTTGGCCACGAAACTTGGCGTGAGAAACTCGACAACTTCATCCTTGCTCCCCGGCAGGTAGACAAGTTCGAGCTTGATCCGGCGGCCGACAAAATCCGCCAACGAAACCAGCCGA
Source organism: Planctomycetota bacterium (assembly GCA_021413705.1). Lineage (GTDB taxonomy): Bacteria > Planctomycetota > Planctomycetia > Pirellulales > UBA7805 > JAIOPX01. Next base: position 28,046 of record JAIOPX010000006.1, read on the forward strand.
TCTGGAGCCTCGTCAACCCACAACGCCTCGAAACGGGCAATCGCCCGGCCATCGACGCGGACCTCGATATTTCCCAGCGGCGCGGTCGCCGTCGTCTGGCCCGCCCGCACGCGCAGCCAGGCGTCCTTCGCTTCCACGACGCGCGTCTGGCTGAGCGTGGCCGACTTCCCTTCCATCGTGAACCTCGGCTCGATCCGCGGCGCTTCGGTATGCGTGATATCCCAGGGATATTTTGGAGCTATCCCCGGCTCGGCGGTCACGGTCCAGCCCTCCCAGGTATAGTCTTTCGGCAGAGCATTGGGCACACGCTGCGCCGCCGGCGGATGCTTGGCGGGAGGATCGCCGGCCACGGGGGCCGCAACAGCAGCCGGTTGCGCATCAACCTTCGGGCCGGCCTCCGAAGGCGACTTGGTGGGAGATGAACCCACGCCGGGAAGCAGCGGCACAAGTTCGCTGGGTGGCTCGGGTGAGAGGGGCACCGGGTCTTCGGTTACGGAAATCCGAAATCGGCCGAGGTTGTCGTGTTTGTCGGGCTCGGCGGCTTTCACTTGACCTGCTGGTGACGGGGCGCCTACTGGCGGCGGGGCGTCTTGATGCTGGATGCGAAACGTCACCTGGCGGTTCGCCAAACTCAGTCGACCACTAACCTCGCCACTGCGCCCCAAGGAAAAGATGAAATCGCACGGCTCGCTCAGCCGCAGGCCCGAGCCGGTAGTGCCGGTCCCCGTACGGACCAGCCACGGGGCTTCATCTCGCCCTCCCATCGTACGCAGGATCGCGGTCTGCATCTCCAATGGACTGTGGCTGGTGACAAACGGGCCGTAGGTTAACGCGGGTGTGGGATGGTCAGGATGAAAATGATGCCACACAACATTGCGGTGCATGTCGAGCACGACCACGCGATGATTGTCCAACTCGTTATGAAGATGCTCCGGCCCACTCCACAGCACGATTCGCTCCAGCGGATATTCGCGGCCCAAATCCACCTCCCACCAACCCTCGGGAACACCTGCCTGAGTGCGCATCACCGAAGTCTGCTCTCGAGTGAGCACACCCTGGGTTACGCCATCGACAGCCAACTCGCAGAATGCCAGGCCATCGACGGACGATTGAGCGGTCGGTTTGCCCAGTGCCACATTCTTGCCGCCGGAGTAGACTTCAACTTCGGATGTCGTCAGAGGGCCAAGCGGCACTTCGACACGCACATAGCGGCCAATCAACTGCGCGCGTCGTTCGTCCGCTTCCGTCAGCGAGGCGCTGAATTTGGAAATGCAATACTCGCCGCGAGAGCCGCGCCCTGGCCCACTGGCCGGAAGAGAAGCATCGCGCAGAGCCTCCAGCCGGATCGCCCGGACATTGAAGTTGGGGATCGTGGCCGTCACCATATATTGATCGGCAGCCACATTCGTTCCGGCGGCAACGACGCAGTGATCTGGCTGAACTTGCAGTTTCGCACCTCCGGCCGCTTCGACGCGCGTCGGCTTGAGCACAGTCCAAGCCACGCCCGATTTGTCGGCCACCAGGCTGATCGTGTCCCAGACAATTGTTTCCGGCGTCTTGCCGGGCAGGTGGGCGATGGAGAGTCGAACTCGCTTTCCGCGCAAGAATTCGAGCGGGACGACATAGATGCCGGCCTTTTGGAGTGGGAATCGGGCAATGGCCTGGCCGTCCGCGCGGACTTCGATCTGTCCGCCGTGTCCCTCGGAGCCTTCCGCCAGCGCCATCCGCAGCCAGTGGCGGCCGTCGATCTGTTGCTGGTCTGAAAACAATTCTCCTCCGCCGCCGGTGACAACGAGCAGGGACTGAGGACGCGCCTTCAAGGGATCACTCAAATCCCAGCGCGTGTGTTCTGCCATGCGAGCCCCTTGGAACAGCTTGACTTGCCAGCCTTGCCAGGAGGGGAGGGCATCGCTCTTCGATTTCTCGGGTTCGCTCCTGGTCACCTCGGGTTGCTTGGCCTTGAGCTGCGGCGGCAGAGGAGCCGGAGTTTTTTCCACAACCGGTTCAACCTTGACCGGTGGCTTGGACGCCATCTCCGCCGGCCGAGCATCGGAAACTGGTTGGGTCACTTCGCGCGGCCACCAAAAATAAATGCCGGCCACCATGACAAACAACACCGCCACGGCCAGAACTGCAGTTTGCCTTCCGCCCGAACCGGTTCGCATGGGTGGAGGGAGGGTAGCGGCTTCGCCTTGCACATTGCCAGGGCGTGTGGCAGCCCTGGTAGCGGACACGGCCTCCTCGGCGGCAGCCAAATACTGCTCAAGGACTTGTGGACCACCAACCAGCGAAGCCATGGCCGGGTTGTGCTCCACGACTTCCCGTAGGCCAATCAACTCAGCCGCCGTAAGTTTGGAGGCAGGCGTAGTCTTCACAAGTGCGATCGCGTCAACCAACGACATCATTGCGCAGGTCTCCGGCGGAAAGTATCTCCATCACACGGAGCGTGAAGAGTACTATGGGGTATCGTCTTGGCTACCAGTATGCGTAATTCACCGTTGAATGGCAAACCGCCCATCGTAGGTCAGGCAATTGCCTGACGCGCTGAACACCACCCTCCATCAACATCCTTGACAACAAGCTGACATTTCTGCTCGAACAAGCACTCCCTGCCATCCCTTCACCCCAATCTGACATGGCTGCCACTTAGCGGAGACCATCCGTGAGCTTCTACTCCAACGTCCTACTCCCGCGCTTGTTCGATCGAATCATCGACAAGCCTCACTGGATCCGCTATCGCAAGGAATTGCTGGCCGGCGCTTATGGCGAGGTGCTGGAGATCGGCGTCGGCACGGGGCTCAACCTGCCACACTACCCTGGCCAGGTTCGCAAGCTCACCACTGTCGATCCGAATGCCGGCATGAAC
>JAIOPX010000007.1 GCA_021413705.1 Planctomycetota bacterium
CGGCTCCCCGCTGGTGAGGTCCAGAACGCCTACCCGGCGACCTTCGGCCTTGAGCTTGAGAATGATCCCGGCCGCCCCCAGTTCGGCGTCATCGGGATGCGGAGCGATTACCAAAACGTCGAGCATGGGATCAGGGGTCAGGGGTCAGGGGTCAGGGGCCAGGGGTCAGGGGCCAGGGGTCAGGGGCCAGGGGTCAGGGGCCAGGGGTCAGGGGTCAGGGGTCAGGGGGTCAGAGCTATCATGGCGGCGGCGGCGGTGCGAATCAATTGGCCTGGACCAGGCTCAGGTCATTTGGCACACTTCCGCCGCCGGCAGTAGGTCCGCCTTGCCGAGGCAAACCTTTCGATTACGGATTACACCTCGGGTAATGTGGAATCTTGGATTGGCGCCTTATTCAAAAGGTCCATTCCGGCAGAATGGACCTACTGCCTACTTTTCCCACTTCCTTCGTAAGCAATCCATGAATGCCCGTACTTTACCTGGAATCGTCGCAGCGATGCTGGTCGCGCTCCTGGCGCTGACCACAACTCTTGGCTGCGCTTCTTTCGATACGCTGCGAGGCGAGGGATTTAAGGACGATCTCGCTAAGTCGGGATCAACCATGAGACCTCCCAGCAAAGAGAAGCGGAGCCCCTGGTTCCTGAGTACGAAAGCCAACGCGGGCGTGAGCCCGCGGAGGAAATCATCGGCCGTGAGCGAGTTAATAGTCACCCGAGAACACCATGCCCACTGGCACCGCAAAACCCTCCAGGGGCTGACGCCCCCGGCTCGCCCGAGGTGAGCCGCTACCGGGGCCGGATGCTGGACGCAGTTTGTGCTATAGTGGCGGCCACGTAGGTCAGGCTATGGCCTGACGTTTTCTCAGCGTGGTCAAGTTCGTTCTCAAGCAATGGATATGTTTCGTCAGGCAATAGCCTGACCTACAAAAACCTATGGCGGATTCCTCACAGACTGTCTATCAAAAAGTCGTAGACCACTGCCGGCAAACGGCAGTGATGTCCTCCATTTCCTCCGTCCTGGGTTGGGACGAACGGACGCAGCTTCCCGCTGCGGCCGGCGAGCATCGCGCCGATCAGATGACGCTTCTCTCGGGAATGATCCACGAGCGCAACACGGATCCGCGATTGGGCGACTGGTTATCGCAGTTGGCCGAGAGCCCGTTGGCGGCCGACAAGCACAGCGATACGGGGACCACCATCCGCCAACTGCGGCGCGACTACGACAAAGCCACCCGGCTGCCAAAATCGCTGGTCGAAGAACTGACCCGAACGGCCATTCTGGGTCAGCAGGCCTGGGAGAAAGCCCGCGCCGCGGATGACTTTGGACTGTTTCGTCCGCTGCTGACCAAAACGATCGGGCTCAAGCAGCAACAGGCGGACGCACTCGGGTTTTCCGAATGCCGCTATGACGCCCTGCTAGACGAGTTTGAGCCGGGTGAAAAAACGACCAACATTCGCCGCGTCCTCTCCGGCCTTCGCGAGGAGCTGGTGCCACTGGTGGCTGCGATTGCCAACTCGAAACGCAAGGCGCCGGTGGATTTGCTGGCCCGGGAGTTTTCAGCCGCTCGCCAAAATGAGTTTGGCCGCGCCGCTGCGGCCCGGATTGGCTTTGATTTCCAGCGCGGCCGGCTCGATACGACTTCCCACCCTTTCTGCTCCCAGATGGGGCCGCACGATGTGCGGATCACCACCCGATACGACGAAAGATTTTTCCCCTCAGCCTTTTTCGGCATCCTGCATGAAGCGGGACACGGACTCTACGAGCAAGGATTGCGGCCGGAGATGTGGGGGCTGCCCCCTGGTCAGGCCGTTTCCCTGGGCATCCACGAATCGCAGTCGCGGATGTGGGAAAACCTCGTGGGCCGCAGCCGCGCGTTCTGGCAATACTTCTTCCCGCAGGCACAGCAAGCGTTCCCCGCCTCGCTGGGTAAGGTTTCGAAGCGGACGAAGTGACCTACAATCTTCACATTCTGATTCGCTTTGAGTTGGAACCGCAATTGATCGACGGGGACTTGCCGGTCGAAGACCTGCCGGCTGCTTGGAACAGTTTGTACCGCCAGTATCTCGGCATCGAAGCACCCAGTGCCGCGGACGGGGTTCTCCAGGACATTCATTGGAGCTTTGGCGCCTTTGGCTATTTCCCCACGTATACACTAGGAAACCTCTATGCGGCCCAATTCTTCGAGGCCGCCGAGCGCGACCTCGGGCCACTGGAACCCCAGTTCGCCGACGGGGCATTCGAGCCCCTGCTCAACTGGCTCCGCGAAAATGTCCATCGGCACGGCCAATGCTATAGCGCGGCGCAGCTTATTGAGAGAGTTTCAGGCGGGCCGCTGACCCACACGCCGCTGATGAACTATCTAAAGCGTCGGTTCGGACCCCTCTATGGGCTGAAATAACGGGTAAATCCCTAGCCGCCGGATATCCGCCTGCTTAGACTGGTGAGGTCGCTCTTCTCACTTCGGAGCCCGCGGTCGATGGCAGCTACTACCCTTTGTCCCAAATGTTCTCAGGCTGTCGCGATTCCGCAACCTGCCGACGCCGCGATGGAAGTTCGCTGCCCGCTCTGTCAGGCGGAATACGTGCTTTCTGAAGCCTTGACTGACGATGCACCCGCACTGATCGTGCTAAGCGTTCCGACAAGTTCATCACTGCAGCCCGATCCGTTGCAGTCCACTCCATCGTCGGGAGCAGCAATCTCCGAGAACAGCAACGGCGATGCCTCGGCGCTCGACTTCACCTACGTTGAAGGTGAGGGTTCCGCCATTTTGTCCCCATCGACTCTGGAGCAAGCAGAGGCGGCGGCCGAGGGTTCGTCTCCAGACGGCGATTTGAATTGGAACTCCGATTCAGTAGGAGATTCGCAACCTGCGGAACCTTCTTTTTCCGATGCGGCCGACACCTCCGTGGGGACGACGGTTGTCTCCTCTTCGACCACGTCCAAGAAAAAACGGCGAGGCCCTGGCGCGTTCGGTAAGTTCGTCGGCATCGTGCTGTCTGGATTCGTCGGCATCGCACTGGCTTACTTTCTGGTGCGGTGGATCAAGCCTTCCGCGGCGGCTGAGATTGATCAAACTATCGCGACATACCTGCCGTGGTGGAAGTCCATCGCCTCCACGCCCGTGCCAAATCAACAGCAACCCAACAGCGCGCCATCCGAGAAACGCAATGCCGGCCCCCCCTTGGTGAAAGAGCCGCCTCCCCAGGTCTCCGTCAACGAGCTGCAACCCATGAAACCGGCTCCTGTTGAGTCCGCGCCTTCCCCCAAGCTTGAAGCGCCGGCCCCGCCCGCCGAGATCCCTTTTACTGGGCCGGTCTCGGCGCAAAAAATAGTCACCCCGGCGGAACTTGGCGCGGCGCTGACAATTGCCAAAGAGGCCGTCGCCAAGAAACCCAGTGAGGTAAGCCCCGAAGAGTTCAAGGCGCTGTGCGATGTAGGTCATGCCGTAGCGCTGGTCGCAGATCCGTCCGGTGCGGAAGCAAGCGAGTTGCGACGTACGGCGGCGGGGCTGCTGGGCAGCGCCACGGCCCCCACTCGCCGCGAAAAGCTCGGCTACTACGCCCATATATGGCTGTTCGACAATCGGCGTCCGCCGGATCGCCCTGGCGTGTGGCTGGTGGGCCGCGTCGAGAAAATCGATACGCTGAAAACCGCCCGGGGCAATCTGGTGGAATCGCGGATCGCGGTTCGCGGCAAGAATGAGGCGGCGACGGTCTCGGTGCTGAGTGTGGAGCGGCCCGATTATCACGTCGGCGACACTGCCGGCATCCTGGGCACGATTGTCACCGAGCCGTCCACGCAACTCCCGTGGTATACCGGCACCGAACCGCGCGTGGTGCTCAGCGGTGTGGCTATCGGATTGCCGGTGAAGTGATTCACTAGGAGGCGAGGATGCGCACTTCGGTTGGAGAAACGCGGCAGGGTTAATCTGCATCCATAGCGATGGCGCCTGAGTTTTTCTGAACTACCTGCGAGGTGGCTGTCCCCATTCTACACTTCGCCAAAGAGTCGCATGATCTGGGCTAGGGTAGCGAGCCAATCCGCCACGGCCCCGACCGGCGGGCCGCCGGATCTTTGACTCCCGGTTGGCCGCGATCTGGCCTGACTTCCCGCTTCGGATTTTCCAGCGGCACCTCAGGAGCGGGTGTCGTGGTTGGCGGCAAGAAATCCACACTCCCCTTCTTTTCGTTCTCGGGGGCAGGCGTCACAGCCGGCTTCGCAGGTTCTTCCATCCCTTTCGATGCAGGCTTCTCGATCGACTTCTCGGCAGGTTTTTCAGAACTTGGCTTTTCTGCAATCGGCTTTTCTGTCGCCGACTTCTCCGTGGCAGGCGCTGCGGCGGGGGCCGCGTCCCCTTCCACCACCACATGGGCCACGACTTCCGGCAACGCGGCGCTGGTCGCATCGGTGAAGATCCGCAATTTCTTCACGAACTTCCCGGCTTTGTCCCCCGCCGTGTAGGTGACCGGTATCAAATGCAGTTTCTTGGCCTGCTCGTTGACTTGAAACTTGAAGGCCGGATCATCGCACTCGACGCGGAGGACGTGGAATTCACCCTTGCCCTTGACGATGAGTTGCTTGGTGACTTTGCTCCCCGGCTTCACGGTCCCCATTTGGAGCGAACTGGGGCTGACCGTCACGGAAGCCACGACGTTCCCTTCCACGGCCAGTGGAATCAGCCGATTGGCGGAGTCATTGGTAACAATTGTCAGTCGGTCGTTAATGTAGCCGGCGGTGGCCGTCGGCTTCAGTCGGAAGAGCAATTCATAATCGACTCGGCCGGCCGTTCGATCTTTGGGGGCCAATTCGACTTCAAAATTAGGATTCGCACTGCGGACATCCACGATCTGCCAGTCGCTGCGCCCGGCATACGCCACATGGATCTTGCGCTCCATGGGATTGCCGGCATCCACCGTTCCCAGGTCGATCTTGCCGGGTATGAACACCACATCTTTGCGGATGTTCCCCTTCACTTGCAAACGGACTTCCCCGGAAAATTGCCCGTCAAAACGCACCGTCACCGTTGCGGAATGGGGTCCTTGGAAGCTCCGCGTGTCGAAATCGGCAATAACGTAAGCCGTTTCGCCACTCTTAAGCAGGTCTTGGCTCAAACGCGGCAAGGTACAGCCGCAACTGGAAGAAACCCCGCTGATATGAATGTCTTCCTGATAGACATTCTTGATCGGAAAGCGGTGCTGGGCCTCGGCTCCACGGGCCACGCTCCCGAAGTCATAGTCCTGGTGGTCGAACATTTTCTGAGCCCAGTCTTGGGCTCGAGCCAGCGCAGGTTTTCCAGCTGCGACGGCCGCCATCAGAACCGCGATACTCAAAGCACGCCAATGCACGTTGAGAAGTTCCTTTTGCCTGACGTTGAAAACCGTAGCCGAACTCGTGAGAGTTCGGAAGTTCTGAAGCCTCACGACTTCTGCTACCTACCGGTAAGCTGGCTCTGCTATCGAGACACCATGAAATCTACGGCTCCTGCATTCAAGTGTCAACTTCGGCCAACCAGCGCAAACGAGCCCAGAAAAACTGTGCCAATTCCGTAAGGTGCGACGGTGCCGTTTGTTGCTTCCCCGCTGTTTACCCGGATCATGGGGAAAAAGCCGCCGCAAAGTACACGCACTTAACCACAGTTTCCCGCCTCGCCTCATTTACGGTATCCTGGAAGAGTAGCAGTGGCAGCAGGTTGCGAACCATCAGCCCACGATTGCTCGTAGGATGCAAGCAGATCATTCACCTGGCTTGAGAAGCCCCATGGATGCCAGTCGCCCCCCCATCACTCCGATGCCTACCCTGGCGATCACGGCGGCATTGCTGCTCTTGCCGCTGGCTTGGGGCTGCGGTGCGCCGGCCGTGGCCGAACCGGACAAGTCCGCCGCGCCCAGCGCGGCCGCCGATCGCCCCGCGAAGGCGGCCCCGTCGGAATCTCCCGCCCGACCGGAACCTTCGAAACCCGAACTGGCCGTGGACGATCCGGCCGATCCATCTCCCTTTCGCGTCCGCGTCAAAGCCCCCTCACTCGATGGTGGGCTGGGTTGGATCAACACTGCCGGTCCATTGCGCACCGAAGACCTCCGGGGCAAGTTCGTTATCCTCGACTTCTGGACCTATTGCTGCATCAACTGCCTGCAGTTGCTGCCGGAACTGAAAAAGCTCGAACACAAATACCCGCGCGAACTGGTGGTCATAGGCGTCCATTCGGCCAAGTTCGACGGCGAGCAACAGACGCAGAACATTGCCGAAGCTGTCCAGCGCTACGAGATTGAGCATCCCGTGGTCAACGACGCTAAGCACGAAATCTGGGACCGATTCGGCGTCACGGCCTGGCCGACGATGATGATCATCGATCCAGAGGGCTATCTCGTGGCCACGCACAGCGGCGAAATCGACATGGCCACGCTCGATCAGTTCTTCATGTCGATCATGCCGTACTACCAGCGGCGCAAGCTGATGAATGACAAGCCGCTACGGGTTGAAGTTGGTCGCACGGAACTGGCAGCCGGACCACTGCGCTTTCCAGGCAAGGTATTGGCGGACGAAGCATCACAGCGGCTTATCGTCACCGACAGTGGCCACAACCGGATTGTGCTCGCCAAGCTCGACGGCAAGGTCAGCGACGTAGTCGGTAGCGGCCAGCCTGGCGCAACGGATGGTGACTTCACCACGGCCCGTTTCAGTCATCCGCAGGGAACCGCGCTGGCCGGAGACTCTCTCTATGTGGCGGACACTCACAACCACCTGATTCGTCGCATCGATCTGAAAACAAAAAAGGTCCACACCGTGGCCGGCACCGGCAAGCAAGGGCGAGGATTCTGGCCCGGCTTCGATCAGATTCAGGAAGATGCGTTTACCGGCCAGCCCAAATTCCCCGATAAATGGCAGGGTGCGCCGCTGAAAACCAGATTGGCCAGCCCCTGGGCGTTGGCGGTCCATGAGGGTTGGCTTTACATCGCCATGGCCGGCGAGCACCAGATTTGGCGGATGTCGCTGGATGAGAAACAGATCGAAGTGTTTGCCGGCGATGGCCGCGAGGATATTCGAGACGGCAAGCGTGTGCCGCCGGCTCCCCCTCGTATCAACCCCCTCGGTTTTGACTTCGGCTTTGCGTCGTTCGCGCAGCCCAGCGGTCTGGCCAGCGACGGCAAGTGGCTCTATGTGGCCGACAGCGAAGGGAGCGCCGTGCGAGCAATCTCCCTCGATGCGGACAAGCCGGTTCAGACAATCGTCGGCGCCGTCGATCTGCCGCGCGGACGCGCCTTATTCAGTTTTGGAGACCGAGACGGTGTCGGGGATGAAGTTCGCCTTCAACATGCGCTGGGCATAGCCTGCCACGCCGGCACGCTGTATGTGGCCGATACTTACAATAACAAAATCAAGGCCATTGATCGCGAAACGCGCACGGCTCGAACCCTGAGTGGAACCGGAAAAGCCAGCACCCAGGATGAACCGGCGGAGTTCGACGAACCGGCAGGCATCAGTTATGCCGCGGGAAAGCTCTATGTGGCTGACACGAACAACCATTTGATCCGCACTATCGACATAGCAGCACCTCACAAGGTGCGAACGCTGAGTCTCGCAGGATTGGCGCCGCCGCCCATCGAGGAAAGGCCAACGAATGTTTTTGAGGGGTCGCCGCAAAAGTCCGTGCCTGCTATTACCCGTTCGACTCTCGACAACAAGCTGCGATTGAAACTGAGGCTGGCCCTCCCGAGCGGTTGGAAGACGAATCCCTTGGGACCGATGAAGTATCGGCTGAGCGTGGAGGGTGATGCTGGAGTCGTGGATGCGGCCAGTCTCAATCGCGTCATCCAGGTGCCTGCCGACCAGCGGCAGACTGAATTGGCCGTGGACCTGCCGACGCAGGCGGCACGAGGCAAAGTGGATCTGCGCATCGCGCTAGCCTATTTCTACTGCCAAGATAAAACGGGCGTGTGCAAGGCGGGGAGCGTTGTGTGGCTAGTGCCGGTTCAGGTCACTCCCGACGGGCCAGCGGGCGAAGTGTTGCTGGAACACGAGGTTGAGCCATAGTATCCATCACGCTCCGCGTGATGATTTTCCTCACGCGGAGAGTGAGGAATACTCTACGCTTCCGAGACTTCGCCTCGCCGGAGGCTCGTCTCCAGTCCCGGCCACCCCTGCCCGTCCCGGCCAGCACTACGTAAATCTCACCGCCTAATCACTGCCCCAGCCCCGGTGAAGAAATTGTCGGCGGCGGCGTTGAGGCCTGTGCCGGCGCGCACGTCGAACTGCAAGTTGTTGTTCACCAGGAATGTGAAACCGCCGTTGAAGTAATGTTGGGGAAGCTCAGTTTGAGACCAAGCTGGCATCAGGGCGAACCATTCGGCATAAGCTCCGACCACTTCGGTTATCTTGCAACCCACCGTCAAAGACTGGCCCACTTCCAGATATTGGATGTCGTCATCGTCAACGGCTGCTTCCCCTAGCGTGCTCCCGCCAATGCTCCAGGTGTCGTTCAGATCCCAGCCGTACAAATAGCTGACGCCCGGCAGTACGTAGTGCGAGCCTGGGCCCGTCGGCAGCGTCATGTTGACGATCATGGCCGTTTCGGGCCGC
>JAIOPX010000077.1 GCA_021413705.1 Planctomycetota bacterium
ACCACGCCGACGGCAGACAATCGCAGTGCGGCTTGGCATAATGCCACAGTATGAAACTCCATGTGGGACTGATCGGCACAGGAGGCTGGGCTCAGGTCCACCTTTCGGCGCTTCAGGAAAGTCCCTACGTCGAGCGAGTCACTCTCTGCGGGCGCAATGCCGCTCGACTGGTTGAACTGGCCGCAACGTCGAGTAAAGTTGTGGCGACTGTGCCGGAGCTCGATCAGCTTTGCAACGATCCGTCGATCGAAGTGATCGACATCGTGCTCCCTCACGATCTTCATGCGCCAACGGCCTTGGCTGCCCTGGCGGCTGGCAAGCATGTCATCTGCGAAAAGCCGGCGGGCCTGTCGCTTGCACAATTCGATGAGGTGGCGGCGGCGGCCGAGCGCGCGGGGCGGCGCTGGTTGGTCGTCATGAATCAGCTTTACAATCCTCGTTTTGAAGCGTTGCAAGCTCGCGTGGCCGACGGACTGGTGGGGCGTCCCTTCTTGCTAGTGGAGAACGCCTACAGCAATCACACCCGGTGGTATCACGATCCACAGTCCTGGCGAACGCGGCTGAGTCGCGCTGGTGGCGGCGTGCTGATCGACGGGGGCTATCACATGGTCTATAAGCACCTGGAGTTGCTGCGTCCCTTCGGGCTCCCCCGTTGGGTCCAAGGAGACGCAGCCCAGTTGAACCTCACTTCCAGCGGAGCAGAACTGGCAGATCGCGGCGAAGACTTTGTGCAGTTCGTCGTTGGCTACGATGGTCCGCTGCGGATAGGCGCTTCGCACTCCTGGTCGATGCCAGCGACGGCCGGCCGCCCCTGGGAAGGTTTTTTGGCAGGAAGCCAGGGTGTACTCGATATCTCGGCCGGGATCGATGGCCCTGTTGTGCTGCGAAGCAACGCCGGCGAAGAAGCTATCCCATTGCCGCCAATTTTGTCTCAGCCGCGGCCCGATTCCATGCGGCTTTGCCTGGCTGATTATCTGGCCGCCATGGCTGAAGATCGTCCGCCGCGGTGGGGAGGAGTTGCCGCCGCGCGCGCGACCCTGGCCGTGGTCTTAGCCGTCTATGAGTCGGCCCGGACAGGTGTGCGAATTCCGCTCACCCCGTAGGGTATGCGCAGCATACCAATTCTTGGATGACGGGTATTTCCAGGGCTGCTTTAAGCGTGTCTGCCATAGGTTTGCAGCGATTGGTTTTCCAGTCCTTGGTACGCTGCGCGTACCCTACAACCGGTTAGGCTATCCTACGACCTTCGAGGGGTGCGTTGACCTTCATTGTAAATTCACATCGCCTGAGCTTGCTTGCGTTCTGGCAGTGAACTATGATGCGGTTCGCAAGCCTGAGCCTTACTTTTCAAGAACTGGTTGTCAGGTTTGCAGGGAGATGCAACGCGGCCGATTCCATGGCTGCGGAATGCGTCGAAGTGTCCCGAGCGATTATTCAATGCGACATCGGGGCACACTGCTGGATGGTGTTGTCGAGCAGGATTGCGCGACAGCGAGTCTGGCGTGATAGCAAACTTAATATCAAGGGAATACCGTTGACCGAAGGGAATCGCCTGCGGTGACTAACTCACCGCGATAAACTTGTCCCCATTCTCATTTTTGGACACCTTATCGATCCAACTTCTCTTCTGTTCCGTCGGGTTTCATACCCCGACAGGAGGTCACGATGAGTATCGTTCCCGACAATTCGCACGTCACAAGTCTGGGTGGCGAGCCCGCCCATGCAGGAATCGTCCCCACCAATGGTCACGCCCACCACGCCTCACTGCACCGCATCGGACTTGTCCGGCGGCAGCAGGGTGTGAGCTTGCGCACCGTGTCTCGACATTGGAATGTAGAACTGGCCGAGGTCCGGCAGCAGCAGCAGGAAGACACCGATCTGCCACTCAGCCAGCTCTATAAATGGCAGCAGGTGCTTGGCGTACCCGTGGCCGAACTGCTGATTGAAGGTGAGGATCAAGCCCTTTCCGATCCGGTGCTGCGGCGAGCGCAGTTGGTGAAGATCATGAAGACGGCCGTGACCTTGCGCGAAACGGCCCGCGAAGTCCGCGTGCAGCGGCTCGTCGCCACGCTGGTCGATCAACTCATCGAGATCATGCCGGAACTTGCCGAAGTCGGCGCCTGGCACGGATCGGGCAATCGCCGCACGCTGGACGACTACGGCCGGGCGGTGGAGTATCGCCTGTCCGATGACTTATTGCAGGACTAGGTTCGGCCAGTCGCCAATCAATACGCCACAGTAAGTCCAAGTTCTGCACCGTGATAAAACGGGCTGCCGCCGGTTGTCATTTGATCGCCGCCACCGCTGAAGTATGCGGCGACGCTATCGTATTGATTGGCCGCCAAGGCGACTCCATCGAGGAACATGACGCGATAGCCAACGTAGAACTGGGTGTGCTCTCCTAGCTGTCTGGTAGCGCGCAAGCCCGTGTCGCCAATAAATGCTAGATTGCTCTCGCGAGCGCGGATCTCAGCAACCGGCACTCCGCTGAAGAGAACGTCTGTCTTGTGGCCGGCGGCATTTCCGTAGGCGCCGGCCTTGATCCAACCGTCAAGTTGCCACAAACCTCGCTGCCAGAGGGCCGCCTCGGCCCCGATCTGTACGCCGTAGAGGCGATTGCGGGTTCGGAGGCTGGCATCTTCCGATAATCCGCTGCCGGAATCTTCGTAGTTGATGCCAAGTTCATCATCCAACTCAAGATAGCGAAATCCAGCCAGCAGTGTGATATTTTCACTGGGGCTGTGTCGCAAATTGAATTCAAAATTATGCAACGAGGATTGATTCAAGAGACTGGCTGACGTAAGCGGAGCGCCGAATGGATCGACGACTACGCCTCCGACGTCCACGAAGCGCTGGTTGGACCAATCGTTGATGGAAAACCAGTTGAACTCAAAATCGACATCCGACGTCAGATGCACCAGGACGTTGAGTTCCGGACCGGCACCCCACCCGAGCGGAGCGTCGAACGTGTCGAGCAAAGTCTCGCCGGTCGCTTGCTCACTCAGCAGAACGTGAGACTGGGCTTCCGAGCGATGAAGCGCAATGGCGCCTGCGCGAATTGAGAACCAGGGATAGGGCTCGTCGAATGTCCAGGCGGCATCGCTGGTCGAAGGCTCTCCGTCCGACGCCGAATCTGCCGAGTATTCTGCCGCCAAGGACGTCGTTAAGTCGTCTGCCACGCATGGCTGAACCATAACCATGCCTGTCGCAATGCTAGCGGCAACTCCGCCCAATGCCCAGCACCGCAAGGCACGGCTGAGATGTGATATCGTTGCCAGCATCAAGAATCCTCTGGATGGAATGCGCAATGCGACAAATTCGCATGAAGTCTAATCTCCAGTAGATCGGTAGCATTTAAGAATGAACTGCTTGCATTTCAAAACTGCCGAAACAGACTACGCAAGTTGCCCAATCTCAAACAAGGAGATGTAGGGGTGTGTGCTAGCACAGATCCAGAATGAAATGGGGGATGCTGGCATCCACCTTAGGCACGCAACTTAGCCTGATGGCTTTTGGCACATGCCGCCACAACGGCCGCTACCACAACGTCGGCTTCGTCGCTCTTAAGCGTGCCATCATTGCGCCGTAATACAAGCTTCAGCACAAGACTCTTACGATCTGGCCCCAGACGCTGAGCGTCGCGATAGGTTTCGACATACGCCAACCGCTCGAGCATAGCCCCAGCAATCGACTGCACCGTGGCGGCCAGATCGGCCCAGCGAACCGCCTCCGCCACTTCAAAGTTCAAATCGCGCTCGACCGCCGGATAGGCGCTCAGCGGTTGGTACTGCGGAACCAGGTTGGCGGCCGATACCAACAGCGCGAGCCGAAGTTCGGCCACCGTGGTGTTGCCCCGCAGTTGAAACTGTCGCAAGGCCGCCGGGGTCAATTCCCCCAGAATGGCAAACCGCTCGCCGCCGAGTCGCAGTTCCGCCGCACGGCTGGGGGTCAACAGCGGATGGCCATATTCGACCACCTCCAAAGACAGCTTCGAGTGCAATGATTCGATCAGCGTTTCGATCACTCCCTTGACCGCTGAAAAATCTTGGCCGCTGCACAATCCGATCATCTTCTCTTCGTTCGGCAACGCGCCGGCGAGCGGCAGATAGATTTTGGCCGTCTCGAACAACTCGATCCGCGGATTCGCCAGATTTTCATTCGTCCGCCGCACACCCAGCAGGCTGGGAACCAAACTGCGACGCAGATGGGTAGCCCCGCGCAATAGCGGCGTGGCCGTGATCAAAGGTTCGGCATCGGTCCAGGGGCTCAGCGCCTGGCTCGTCGGCTCATCCACCACGCTGGCCGTCAGCGCCTCGTCGAAACCGGCCGCTGTCAATACGTTACGCACGCGCGACAGCACGCGGTCTTCGTCGCTGCGGTGTGACGGCACCATCGGCACGCGCGTGTCTTCCGGGATCTTCTCGTAGCCATGCACTCGGGCGACTTCTTCAATCAAGTCGATTTCGCGATCTAGATCGCGACGCCATGTCGGTGGAACTACCTCGATGCTCGCGGCATCGGCTTTCAGTTCGCGGTTCCCCAGCGCGGCGAGAATCCGCCGCACTTCCGCCGAGGGCACCTCAATGCCTAGGATGCGGGGAATCTGAGGCAGCCGCAACGTGATCGGTGTGCGAGGTGGCGATTGCTGGCCGACGTCGATCACTCCTTCGGCCAATTCACCCCCGCAGAGTTCCAGCACCAATTCGCAGCACCGTCGGCTCGCCCAATCGACGGACGCCGGATCGGGGCCGCGCTCGAAGCGATAACTGGATGGGCTGAACAACGACAGCCGCCGGGCCGTATTGCGAATCGAGATCGGCGCGAAGGCCGCACTTTCGATGAGCAGTTCCGTGGTGGAGGCGGTCACTTCGCTATCGGCTCCACCCATCACGCCGCCGATGGCCACGGCCCGCTGGGCGTCGGCAATCACGCACATGCCGCGGGTCAGTTCATACTCTTTGTGATCGATGGCCTGAAACTTCTCGCCAGCCGCAGCCTCGCGGACCACAATCTTTCGCCCCGCCAGCCGCGCCAAGTCGAAAGCATGCAATGGCTGGCCGCATTCCATCAGCACATAGTTGGTGATGTCCACCACATTGCTGACGGTGGCGATGCCGATCGTTCGCAGCCGGCGGACCAACCAGGCTGGACTGGGGCCGACCTTAACGCCGCGGATCACGCGGGCCGTGTAGCGTGGGCACAAAGCGGGGCATTCAATTGTGACCGAAATCAACGAAGCAACGGCCGTCGCTCCTGCTGGCGGCGCGGCCGCCGGCAACTTCAGCGCCTGCCCAGTCAACACAGCCACTTCCCGCGCGATGCCGATATGACCCAGGCAATCGGGCCGATTGCTGGTCACTTCCAAGTCGATGGCCGTATCGCCATCCACCTTGGTTGTGCTCTCGTGATTGAGGCCCGCCATCATCAACCGCGCAGCCAATTCGTCCGGCGTCTGCGGCAAGGTAACGTATTGGCTGAGCCAGTCCCAGGAAACGATCATGCGCTAGAGGCTAGGGGATAGGGGTTAGGGATGAGGGGGCAAGGCTTCAGAATTGATGCAGGAACCGGACGTCGTTTTTGTAAAACTCGCGAATGTCGGTCACATGGTGCCGCCGGGCACAGAGGCGTTCCACGCCCAGGCCAAAGGCGAAACCTGAAACTTCATCGGGATCGTAACCCACTGAGCGGAGCACATGGGGATCGACCATGCCGGCCCCGCCGAACTCCATCCAACCCTGGCCCCACTGCATGTCCACTTCCACGCTCGGTTCGGTGAACGGAAAGAACGACGGGCGGAAACGGATATGAACGTCGTGCCCCAAGTAGCTGGCGGCGAACAGCCGTAACACGCTTTTCAGGTCGGCCATCCTCACCTGGCGGTCGATCAGCAGACCTTCGATTTGATGAAACATCGGATAGTGCGTGGCGTCGGCCGTATCGGGCCGATAAACGCGCCCCAGCGAAATAATCCGCACTGGCGGCGGCGTATGCTCCATCACGCGGATTTGCACCGTGCTGGTTTGGCTCCGCAACAGCATGGTTGGTGCTGTGCCACGTTCCGCCATGGCGAGCGGGGGGCGTAAGCCCCCCGTTTCTTCTACCCCAGGGACAACGGGGAGCTTACGCCCCCCGCTCGCCTCGAGTGTTGCCAAGTAAAAATTCTCCAGCGGATCCCGCGCCGGATGGGCCGCCGGAATGTTCAGCGCCTCAAAATTGTGCCACTCATCCTCGACTTCCGGCCCTTCGGCCACACTGAAGCCGAGCCGACCCATGATGTCCTTCAGTTCCTCAATCGTCTGCGTGATCGGGTGCAGGTGCCCCAGCGTCAACGGCGTGCCGGGTGTCGTGGTATCGTAGCCAACCAGCGCGGTGGCCGTGGTGGCGGCGGCCAGTCGCTCTTGCGCCGCTGCCAGCGCCGCTTCGACTTGCTGCTTGACCGCGTTGAAGCGTTGGCCGGCCGCTGGCTTGTCGGCAGGCGGAATCGCCCCGAGCCCTTTTTGAACCGCTTTGAGCCGGCCGCTCTTAGCGCCGAGAAACTCCACCCGGGCGGCTTCAACCGCGTCGGCATCGGCGGCCGAGGAGAAAGCCTGCTGGGCAGCGGCTGTCAATTCGTCGAGTTGGCTGGGGAAATCCTGGAGTGACATAGGCGAGCGGGGGGCGTAAGCCCCCCGTTGGCTCCCATCGAGAACTCTGTAGTTGGCCAGCACTTCTCGCGCTATGAACGGGGACTGACGCCACCCCGCTCGCCAGGAGAAGCGACCGCTAGGCCGCTTTCAGCGCCTTCTTGACTTCGGCCACCAGGGCATCGAAACCCTCGGCATCGTGGACGGCCATTTCGGCCATCATCTTGCGATCGATTGCGATGTTCGCTTCCAGCAGGGCGTGAATGAACTCGCTATAACGCATGCCCCGCTCCCGCACGGCGGCATTGATCCGCAAGATCCACAGCTTGCGGAAATCGCGTTTGCGAACGCGGCGATCGCGCGTGGCATAGGCGCCGGCCCGCACCAAAGTTTCCTTGGTGGTCCGCAGCAGCCGTCCACGGCCGCCGACAAAGCCTTTGGCCTTCTTGAACAGTCGATTCTTGGCCCTGCGCCGGGCCGAACCCTTGGTCGTTCTCATCGCCGCACTTCCTTACTTTCTTACGTTGCTTAGTAGCTGTTACCGGCCAGTGCCCTGGTGATTTGTTTGACTTGCGCGCTCGCCAAAACGCGCGTGCCGCGCAGATTGCGCTTCCGCTTGTGTTCCATCCGAGCGGCCAAGTGGCTCGTCCCCGCGCCCCGGTGCTTGACCTTACCCTTGGCGGTCAGACGGAATCGCTTCTTGGTCGCTTTGTGAGTCTTCTGCTTCGGCATAACACGCCTCGATACGTCGTCGCCTTCGGAAAATTGATAAGAGGGATAGTATACGTGCTGCCGGACGGCTGGAAAAGGGGAGTTGGAATCCGGGTTTGGGGCCGGTTGTTGGAGTTCAGGCTTGAGCCTGCTTTCCTCGAAAAATCGAGCCGAAACTGGAATTTCCGCAGTTGGAGTACAAGTTTCAACTCAAATGAGTCTCGCTGAAGGATCGGTGTCCCTTTGCCGCTCCCTCCCTCTTGTCTCCCCTCTCCCCGCCGCGGGGAGAGGGGCCGGGGGTGAGGGGTTTTGAGGGGCTATGCAGTTTTAATCTACCCGGTTCCCTCATCCGCTCTCTCACGCGCTCCTCAATAAACTGGCGAACTCTTTCCAGTTCACACACACGTCAAAACCGGGAATCCGCACCACCCGATATCCTGCCTGTCCGATGCCTCATCGAGAACTCAATGGCGCTGCCCGCCGATGGTCCGCGCCGTCGATTACCAGTGTCAGTTTCAGTTGCACGCAGTGGAGGGGGGGGGGGGGCGCCCCCCCCCCCCCCCCCCCCCCCCCTGGGTGGCCCGATTTGCTCTCGATTTGCTCTGCGTTGGAGTACAGCCTTTAGGCTGCTTTGTGATGCTTTATTGTCCGAGAAAAAGCAGGCTGATGCCTGGACTCCAACGATCCGCTCACGCTATGAGTTGCTTAACCACATGGGCTTCCTCGACCCCCGTCAGGCGCTGGTCCAGGCCTTGATACTTGAAGCTGAAGCGCTGATGGTCGAAACCCAACAGGTGCAGGACCGTGGCGTGAAAGTCGCGGATGTGGACCGGATCCTTGGTGATGTTATAGCTGAAGTCGTCCGTCTCGCCGTGGATCGTCCCGGGACGAGATCCGCCGCCGCACATCCACATCGTGAAGCAGCGGGGATGATGGTCGCGACCATAGTTCTGCTTCGATAGGCCTCCCTGCGAATAGATCGTGCGGCCGAACTCCCCGCCCCAAATGATCAGCGTGTCGTCCAGAAGCCCGCGCTGCTTGAGATCCTGCACCAGGCCCCAGCAGGGTTGATCCACATCGCGGCACTGGTCGGGCATGCGCCCCGCCACGTTGGCGTGCGTGTCCCAGTTGTTGTGATAGATCTGGATGAACCGCACGCCCCGCTCCACCATCCGCCGAGCCAGCAGCACGGTGTTGGCAAAGCTGCCGGGTTTCTTGGCCGCCTCGCCATAGAGGGCATACGTGCCTGCTGGCTCGCTGGCCAGGTCGGTCAACTCGGGCACGCTCGTCTGCATTCGGAAGGCCAATTCATATTGCTCGATCCGCGTTTGCGTTTCCGGATCGCGGAATCGCTCAAAGGTCATTTCGTTCAGCTTGTTGAGCCCATCGAGCGTCTGCCGGCGGATTGCGGCAGGCACACCGGGCGGGTTATCGACGAACAGAATCGGATCGCCGCTGGTGCGAAAACTCACGCCCGAGTGTCGCCCTGGCAGATAGCCCGAAGACCAGAGCCGGGCGGAAATGGCCTGCATCTGCTCCTGATTCGTGGGGCGGGCCACCAGCACGACAAACGTGGGCAGATCGTCGTTGAGCGAACCGAGGCCATAGGAGGTCCACGAGCCGAGACACGGCCGCCCGGTCACCTGGTTGCCGGTCTGCATCATCGTGATGGCCGGCTCATGGTTGATCGCTTCGGTGTGCATGCTGCGCACGAAGCACATCTGGTCCACCATGCGGGCCGTATGGGGAAGCAACTCGCTGACCCACATGCCGGACTCGCCGTGCCGCTGAAACTTGAACTTCGACGGGGCAATGGGAAACCGCTTCTGGCCGCTGGTCATCGTGGTCAGCCGCTGGCCCATGCGGACAGAGTCGGGGAGATCCTTGTCGTAGAACTTGTCCATCACCGGCTTGTAGTCGTACATGTCCATCTGCGGCGGACCACCCACCATGTGCAGATAGATGACGTGCTTGGCCTTGGGGAGGAACTGGGGAACCGACAGGAGTGGATGTTCGGTTGCAGCGGGCGTTTCCGTTGCCTGCGCCACACCCTCGCGCGAGAGTAACGAAGCCAGCGCCGCCCAGCCCACGGCATGGCCCCCTTGGCGGAAGAAATGACGGCGCGTGATGTCGAGAGCCTGGGTTTGAAACGGATTCATCTGACTAAATCCTCGCGGCGAGTGAGCGGCACGGCGCTAGCCGCATGTTTGTGTCCAGAACGGGCCGGGGGCTAGCGCCCGTCCGCTCACAGTTGCTATTTATTCAACACTTCGTCCAGATTCATCAATTGATTACTCAGCATCGTCCAGGCCGCGTGCGTGGCGGGATCGAGCGACTCATCGCGTTTCGATTCCCCCACGGCCAGCAATTTCTTCGCCTCGTCCCCATGGCCTCGATAGTATTCCATCAATTCCGCCAGCGATCCCTCGACGACTGCCCGCTCTTCATCGCGCGGCGTGCGTGAGAGCAATCGCAGGTAGATGTAGTCGATTCGCTCCCGCGTCGTGGCGCCCCCTTCTTTCAAGGCCCGCTGGGCGAGTGCCCGGGCCGCCTCGACGAACTGCGGATCGTTCAAGGTCGCCAGCGCTTGGAGCGGCGTGTTGGTGCGTTCTCGGCGCACCGTGCAAGCCTCGCGCGAAGGTGCATTGAAAATATCCATCGACGCCGGCGGGGCGGCTCGCTTCCAAAACGTGTACATGCTGCGTCGATAAAGCGAATCGCCGCTGTCTCGCTTGTAGCTGTGCGTATTGCTTTCGAGCATGGCCACTGCTTCCCACACGCCTGGCGGTTGATAGGGCTTCACACTCGGCCCGCCAATTTTGGGCACCAATAGCCCGCTGACGGACAACGCCCCGTCGCGAACCATCTCCGCGTCCATGCGGAACCGCGGTCCGCGCGACAGCAAGCGATTAGCCGGATCTTTCTCCAGCTTTTCCGGTGTGGCGACGGCCGACTGCCGATACGCGGCCGACATCACCATCTGCTTGAAAAATCGCTTCACGTCCCAGCCCGATTCGCGAAAGTCCACCGCCAGCCAATCGAGCAACTCAGGGTGCGAAGGCTGCTCTCCCGTGATCCCAAAATCTCCCGCCGTGCGGACCAGACCCGTCCCAAAAAGCTCCTGCCAGAAGCGGTTTACCGTGACGCGCGCCGTCAGCGGGTTCTCGGGCGTCAGCAGCCATTTGGCAAAACCCAGGCGGTTGCGCGGCAGAGCCTCCGCCAGTGGCGGCAGCGCTTGCGGCGTGGCCGGTTTGACCTGTTCACGACGCTGGTCATACGCGCCACGGTGCAGCACATGCGCCATAGGGGGCGCTGGTTTCTCTTGCATTACGTAGGCGACCGTTCCGCGGCTCGACAAATCAGTGCGTGCCTTTTCAGCGCGGGCAAGCTTGGCGGAAATCTCCTGGGTTGGCTTGTCGTGCGCGGCAAGCCACCACAGGTAGAGCTGTTCTTTTTCAGCGGCAGTCCGCTCGGCCGCAGGCTTGGCCAGGATCGACGAAAAATGCGTCCCCTTGGCCAGCGAGGCAATCTCCCCCACCGGCAAGGCCCGCTTGTAAATCCGCAGATCCTGAATCACCGTGCCGCTGAGCGGTTCGCTGGATTGGCGCTGGCCAACTCGAAACGGCACTTTGGTTTGAATCGCTTGGGTCAGCTTGTCCGCCTCGACCTGCGTCGGCTGCTCGATGCCGTCGTAGAAAACATGAACCCCCGACGCCTTGTTGGAGCCATCGTAGCTGACGGCGACATGAACCCAGGCGTTGGCGGGGGCCTGCTTGGCGGCCACCACCTTCAGAGCGTTGTCCGGCCAGCGATGGACGATATGCGTGCCAAACTGGCGTCGCTGCACCCAAAAGTCCCAGCCGCGGAAGCCCTGCGTGTTGTCCATCCGGGCACAGAGCGAGCCGCTGGAATCGTTGGGCGAAATGTAAATCCAGGCCGAGCAGGTGAAGGCCTGCTTATTGTCAAAATCACCCACGTCTTCCAGCGAGAGCGCACCTCCCTGGGGTTGAAGCGCTTTGCTCCCCATCGGCCCCGGCTGCCAGGAGATGCTTTCGGCCAACGGCACTTGGCGTGGGTGATCGTCCACGGAAACCAAAGCCGTCTTACCCTGTCCTTCGCTCAGCGAGGCATGAACATAGAGTCCCTCGGTCGGGAGCGTCACGGCGGGCGCATCTTCCTTGCGTGCCGCCAGCCAAGCATCGAATTCCTGTTGTGCCGTTTCGCGGCGCGATTCAAGCTCCTGTTTAGCCTGGGCAATTTCCTGTTCCAATTCCTGCAACCGCTGTCGATCGGAGGGAATCGGCACCCGTAACACGGGCGCGGTGTCCTTTACATTGCCGTCCATGGCTTTCTGCGGCGTGTTGTTGAAGAACGCCGACATGGCGTAGAACTCGCGCTGGCTCACAGGATCGAACTTGTGGTCGTGGCAGACGGCGCAACCGACGGTCAGACCCAGCCACACCTGGCCTGCCGTTTCGGTGCGGTCGCGCGTGTAGAGGACCAGATATTCCTCGTCGATGGCGCCCCCTTCGTTGGTGGTGATGTTGCAGCGATTAAATCCCGAGGCGATGCGCTGCCACACGGTGGCGCTGGGAAGCAGATCGCCGGCCAACTGCTCGATCGTGAACTGGTCGAACGGCTGATTGCGATTGAATGCCTCGATCACTTCGTCGCGATAGGCCCAGATCTCGCGATAGTTGTCGAAATGGATGCCGTGCGTGTCGGCATAGCGGGCCGCGTCGAGCCAATAGCGCGCCCGATGCTCGCCCCATTGCTTCGAGGCCAACATCGTATCGACCAGTTTTTCATAGGCGTTGTCTGACTTGTCTTGGACAAAAATTTCCACCAGCGCCGGCTCAGGGGGGAGGCCGGTCAGATCCAACGCCAACCGGCGGGCCAGCGTGCGACGATCGGCCTCGGCGGCCGGCGCGAAGCCCGCCTGCTCCAGTCTCGCCAGCACAAAACGGTCGATCGGGTTGCGCACCCAGCCGCCGTTCTTGACCGGGGGCAATTCTCCTCGCTTAGGCGCGATGAACGACCAGTGGGGCTGATACTCGGCACCCGCGGCGATCCATTGCTTCAAGGTGGCCAGTTGTTGTGGTGTGACTTTTTTCTTGGTGGCTGGCGGCGGCATCTGCTCGTCCGCATCGTGCGAGGCGATGCGGCTCAGCAGTTCGCTTTCGTCCGGCTTGCCAGGCACGATAGCTTTCATCTCCACGGCTGCCTCGCGCTTGTCGAGCCGCAGATCGGCCTTGCGAGCGGCGCTATCCGGGCCGTGACAGGCGAAACAGTTGTCCGCCAGGATGGGGCGGATGTCGTGGTTGTATTGCGGTATCGGCTCGGCGGCGGTTGCAGAGGCCGAAACCAGCGGCAGTAGGGCCAATAGACTTGTCTGCAACCAGCGGAGGGTGAAATTCATCAGACAGTAATCCTGGGTCAATATCCGTGACAACTTATGGTGGGCGTCTTTTGTCGGGAGGCCAGACTGGAATCCGGTGGCTACAATAACTCCAGCACTACCACTCATTTTACTGGAAATCGCCGCAAAAGTCTCATGTCGACTCCAAGGTTGGCTCAAACGCTCATCAGTAGTAAGATGATATGTATAAGTACCTTACGTGAGGCATCCCATGAGTAATCACCTTCCACCAACTCTGAAGAAATTTGCCCCAGCCAAGCAACGGCGCCTTGATGCACTGCTGGAAAAAAATGCGGAGGGGAAGATTACCGCATCAGAAAAAACGCGGCTCGAAGCACTGGTTGCCGAAGCCGAGCGGTTGATGGTGAGCAATGCTAGGCTGCTGGTCGAGTTTTCAAAGAGCCATCCCGTCAGCCCCCCCTCAGGTGCGGTTCCCGTTACGGTTTGGGTGAAACCCGAACACGCTGGCCCATAAGGCATGACCAGTTCTGAAGCCTATCGACAACTCGTTGTCGCGCGTGCCGGAGGCGCCTGCGAATACTGTCGGTTGATTGAAGCAGCCACGGGGGTCACGTTTCACGTCGAACACGTCCGACCCCAATCGCTGGGAGGGCAAACAAACCTAAGCAATTTGTCGCTTAGTTGTCCTGGTTGCAATCTGGCCAAGGGTGATCGGACTACGGGCTTAGACGCACACGCAAATGTTCAGCCGCTGTTCCGTCCTCGAGACTTCGAGCCGTCAAGGTTGGGATGGCATTTACATTTCATTCTGGACCTTGCCTCTGGTATCATCGTCCCCCGTACAACGATCGCTGAGGCCACGGTGGCAACGCTCAAAATAAACAGCCAGAACCGTGTTTACGCACGAAAACTGCAAATTCAATTCGGACTGATGGGATAAACAGAACCTCAGCCGAGGTATTTTGAATGCGTGGCTTCTAGCACAACTACTTCGGCGACAAGATGCACACGATTCGCCGTCCTTGCTGGCTGGGCGGCGACTCGGGCTTGGAGATGTCGGCCAAACTCTGGACGAACTGCTCCAGCACTTTGCGACCTTCATCAATGTGAGCCAGTTCGCGGCCGCGGAAGATCACGGAGACGGTGACCTTATCACGATGCTGCAAAAACTCGCGGGCGTGCTTGATCTTGAAGTCGATGTCGTGCTGCCCTGTCTTGGGACGCACGCGAATCTCTTTCAACCGGCCGTGATGGGCGTGGGTCTTATGTTTGTGATCGCGCTTCTTCTGGCGATACTTGTGCTTGCCGAAGTCCATGATACGGCAGACCGGCGGACGTTCGGTGGGCGCAACTTCGACCAGGTCGAGTTCCGCCGCACGGGCGATGGCCATCGCCTCATCCGTCGTGATAATGCCTAATTGATTGCCTTCGGCGTCGATGACCCGAATGGGAGAAATGCGGATCTGCTCATTGATCCTTTGGTTCTTGTTGTCGATCGCAGGGGTCCTCCATCGAGTGTGTGAAATGCGAAACCCGGCCGAGTCGGATGCGTCCCCTTAACGAAAAGAGGGGAACGTCGCAGGCGCCAAAGTTCGCGTAAGTAGTAAAGTATGGCCCACGAAAACGGGGGCCGTCAAGCGGTTTGGGGCGGAAAGTACCCTTCACGCTCCGCGTGAAGCCCTCATCACGCGGAGCGTGATGGATACTATGGCTCAATATTCATTCCCCTGGGCCAGCTCCCCCAAGCCAGACCCGCCGGAAGCCGCGGCCACCTGCCGTACCTGCCGGTTGGCATTTTCCGTCTTCAACCGGTCAATCATCTCGGCCAGGGTTAAAGTCACCTGGGCTCCGTCGATCCGGTCCCGGAGCGAAACGGTGCCAGCCGCCTCATCCTTCGGGCCGACGACCACGGTATACGGTATCTTTTCCATCTGCGAATCGCGGATTTTGGCCCCCAGCTTTTCCGCCCGATAGTCGCCAAAGACTCGGAACCCTGCGGCCCGGAGCATCTCCTCGATCTTGCGGCCATAGCTTTCCGACTTCTCGCTGACGGTGCATACCCTGACCTGCTCGGGGGACAGCCACAGCGGAAACGCCCCGGCAAAATGCTCGATCAGCACACCGATGAACCGCTCAAAGCTCCCCAGCGGCGCCCGGTGGATCATTACTGGCTGGTGGACCTGGTTGTCCGCCCCGACATATTGCAGGCCGAAACGGTCGGAACTGGGTAATACATAATCAAGCTGCACAGTCCCCAACTGCCACTCGCGACCGATGCAATCGGTCACCACGAAGTCTGCCTTCGGTCCATAAAAGGCCGCCTCGCCCGGCTCGCCAACCGCGTCGATCCCCAGCCCCTTGCATACATCCACCAATTCCGACTGCGCCCGGTCCCAGCTTTTCGGATCGCCCACGTACTTGTCGCTCTTCGGGTCGCGAAACCCGAGCCGCACACGATAGTCGTTCATCCCCAGCGACTTCAGAATCTGCTGAGTCATCTCGATGCAGTTGCGGAACTCTTCCGCCACCTGGTCCTGGGTGCAGAAAATATGTGCATCGTCCTGGGTGAACCCGCGTACGCGGGTCATGCCGTTAAGCTGCCCCGACTTCTCGTAGCGATAGACTGACCCGAACTCCGCCAGCCGCACCGGCAGTTCGCGATAGCTCCGCGGCCGCGCCTGGAAGATCTTGATATGGTGCGGGCAGTTCATTGGTTTCAACAGGTAGCGCTCGTCATCCTCCATGGTGATCGGCGCGAACTGGCTGTCGCTGTAGTACGGAAAATGCCCGGAGGTTTCATAGAGTTCCACGCGGCCGATATGAGGAGTGTAGACCGGCTGATAGCCGCGGCGGGACAGTTCGTCCTTGAGATAACCCTCCAACACGCCTCGAATGGTCGCTCCCTTGGGCATCCACAGGATCAAACCCTGGCCGACCATCGGGTCGATGGTGAACAGATCGAGCTGTTTTCCCAGCAGCCGGTGATCGCGCCGCTTGGCCTCTTCTAAATGAGTGAGATAGGCCTCAAGTTCTTCCTTCGACCAGAACGCGGTGGCATAGACGCGCTGCAACTGCTGGCGCGAGCTGTCTCCCTTCCAGTAGGCTCCGGCCACGGAGAGGAGCTTGAAGGCGTTTCCCACCACGCCGGCGCTGCGCACATGCGGCCCGCGGCAGAGGTCGATGAACTCACCCTGGCGGTAGAAGGAGAGGGACGGATGCTCGGCCAATCCGTGCTCGATATGTTCTACCTTGAGCGGCTGGGCCAGATCGCGGCAGATGCCGATGGCGCTGTCGCGCGATTCCTCTAGCCGCTCGAATGCCTCGTCGGCCTTGACGATCTTCCGCATCTCTTCTTCGATGGCCGGAAAGTCTTCCTCGGTGATCGCCCGGGGGAGTTCAAAGTCGTAGTAGAAGCCATTGTCGATGGTCGGCCCGAATGCTAGCTGCACGTTGTCGTACAGCCGCATCACGGCCCGGGCCATGAGATGGGCCGCACTGTGCCGCATGACCCCCAGGGCGGCGGCGTCTTTCTTAGTCAGCAGCTTCAGCCCCACGGCCCCTTCGCGCGGCAGCAGGGTATCGAGCCCCACGACGCGCCCGTCGATCTCGGCCGCAATGGCCGCCTTGGCCAACCCTGGCCCAATATCGGCCGCGACCTGAAAGGGAGTAGCCTGATCCTTATATTGCCGCGAACTGCCGTCGGGAAGAGTGATAGTGAGCATAGGATATCCGGGGGCTGTCCCAATTTTTGTCTCAGCACAGTGATGCTGGCTTGCAGGGCAAGAGTGGGACTGTCCCCTTGGCGTACAGGGAAAGTAATGTTTCTGGGAACGGTCGAGCGCCGGCAAGTATAGGGTTCGCGGCAAAAGTGACATAGCCCAGCCAAGGCCACCCGGCGAGCCGCCGAGCCTGAAATAAGGCCAGCCCGCGAAGCCGTCTCCCGCCCGCAATCCGCCACCATTTTCAAAGGACCGCCGAGCCACTAGAATGGTTCGCAGCCGGCACATTAACTAGCCCGAAGCGCCAGCGAGGGGAGTATCCACTCCCCTTCGGGAGCGAGTAAGAAAGCAGCCGCCACGGCTCCACCGTGGTAAAAGCGACCCAAGGGCGATTAGCTCAGTTGGTTAGAGCACTACCTCGACAAGGTAGGGGTCACAAGTTCGAGTCTTGTATCGCCCACTCAACATTAAGTTACGCCGATACCAGCACTTCTGTTACTTGCCGACGTTCGGCAATGCGGCGCGTTTTTCCTGAGCCCGGACGGTAATTACCGTCCACTGGCAATTTAGGAAAGGACCGCGTCATGCCACGTTTCTCCGACCGTTATCGCGCGCGCACGCCGAGCTACCGCCGTCACAAAGCCAGTGGCCAGGCGGTCGTCACCATTGAGGGTAAGGATTTCTACTTGGGGCTGTACGGCAGCAAGATCAGTCACATTGAGTTTGACCGCATCGTTGGCGAATGGCTCGCCGCCGGTCGGCGGCTTCCGAACGACCCGTTCGACGTGACGATCGACGAAGTCATGGCTGCCTTCTGGCAACACGCCGAGAAGTATTATCAGAAGCGGGGCAAACCGACGGGGGAACTCAACAATTTCCTCTATGCGTTGCGGCCTCTTCAGAAGCTGTATGGCCACACCCTGGCATGTGACTTCGGCCCGCTTTCCTTGAAGGCCGTCCGCCACAAAATGCTCAAAACCGGATTGAGCCGCGGCGTCATCAACTCACGGGTCCGCAAAATCAAACGGATGTTCGCCTGGGCCGTGGCCGAGGAAATGATCCCCGTCGAGGTGCATCAAGCGCTACTGAAAGTTGAGGCGTTTAAGAAGGGTCGGTCACCGGCCCGAGAAACCAAACGAATAAGACCGGCTCCTTATGCCCTGGTCGAAGCCGCCCTCGCGCACATGGCCCCCGTACCGGCTGACATGGTGAGGCTGCAAAGGTTGACAGGCATGAGACCGGGCGAGGTCCGTATCATGCGCTCCGGCGACATTGACCGATCGGAAGACGTTTGGGCGTACCGGCCCGACTGGCACAAGACTGAGCATTACGACAAAGAGCGAGTGATTTTTCTCGGACCGCGCGCTCAGCAGATTTTGGCACCATATCTCCTGCGCGATGCGGAGTCGTATTGCTTTGTCCCAAGCGACTCCGAGCGCCGACGTAGCAGAGCCCTACGCTCCAGGCGAAAGACGCGAGTTCAGCCGAGCCAACAGGGCCGACGCGGCCGCACGTCACCACCCCGTTCCTATGCCGACTGTTACGAAAAGCAGGCTTACAATCGGGCCATCCGCCGAGCCTGTGCATTAGCTGCGGGGCTGAAGCGACCACGGCGTCCGGCCGACCCGACCGAAATGTCCCGTTACAAGGCCGACTTGGCAGAGTACAACTCGCAGCTCAAGCAGGTGCTTTGGACCCCCAACCAGTTGCGGCACACAGCAGCGACCGAGCTCCGCAAGCAGTTTGGGCTGGAGGAGGCACGGGTTGTCCTGGGTCACAGCAAGCCGAATATGACCGAGACGTACGCAGAAAAAGATATGAGCAAGGCCGCGGCGATCATGCGGCAAGTCGGCTGATTGGGTGTGAAGCGTTTACACGGTACAATTTCAACATACGGGCTAGCCGGCTGATCCCCGGCGTGTCCTGTTGCCAACACCGGTAGCACCTTGCCGTGTGTTGGCGACGGGCGGCCCGTGACCCCAAAGGTGCAAACGTGTCCAGCCACTCTCAGTCAACCTCGCTTGGCAGACTTCCTGAAACTCGGGAGGTTGATCCAAAACCACGCGCCGCCGCAGAATTAGGATTTTACATTGGTTGCTGGGCAACCGATGTCCTGACAGATGCACTCACGACATTGTTCAGCGATATTCATCCCAACCTCTATACCGCGCTCGGCCAAGAACTTACACGCGTTGACTCGTATATCGTAGCGGAGCAGGCCAAGGTAAACGAAAGTCTCGTGCGGTGCGATGGTCCACCGCATCCCGCTCCGTATTATTGGATGACTACATCATTTCGAAAGATGGCCGACGAGGCTATCAGGGGAAAGGCTTATTTTGCCTGGTATACATTGGGCGCCGCGGTGGGAGATCTTTACGCTCATAGCACGACGGCTCATAGCACGACGTGGGTAGTGGCTACTAATATAAACGATCGTCCAGTCCCTGCGCGCCGCCCCCGACGCAAAATCGTGCCGTTGGGTGTCGATGACGCCATTCGGTTGCTTCGAATCATCGACGACTTGCCACATGACGAATTGCAGCAGGTAGCCGTTTTGAAGGAATTAGTTTCTCTCGCCACGGAGCCGGTTGGGCTTGACGAGCTACTGGCCGCCATCCTGCCCAGTTCACCGCGGGACACCCCTCGCCTCTTGAAGGACTTCTTTAGGGCAATCGCAGATGACCTGGGAAAAATATCGCGCCCCGTAATAACAAAAGCCAACCCGCAGGCGGAACGAAACAAATGGATTTATGATCAATGCTGTGGACCAAAGCACTACGAAGATATTATCCGCGAGCTGAAGACCCAGTGCACCCAAAAACCGGATTGGCGTCGCATTAAGACCACGCCGGGCTTGAAGAATGCTGCTGCCCAGTACGCACGAGACAACGACCTGCCACGTCCTCCAGAACGTGAGCCAGGTCGGCCGCAGAAAAACTAATCTAAAAACTAATCTCCGTCGCGGCGCCAATTTCATTCGATTTCATTTCGCATAGAGTGTTTTCAGGTCCCAATACCTGGAGGCATCTTCGAAATGAGTATCGACGTCGAACGTGAGCGTTTGCAGACGTTTAACGAGGCCGCGGAGGAGGTACTGCCCCACGGCTCGCGGCCCTCTTATGCCACCTGGTGGCGGTGGTGGCGACATGGAGTCCACGGCGTTCGTCTGGAGACGGTGCGTGTGGGGGGCCGTCGGCTAACATCCGCTGCGGCCGTCCGGCGATTTCTCGCCGACGTCACCGCTGCCGTACAGGGCGAAGCACCGCCCGTTCGCACACACCAGCGGCGCCAACGAGATCGCCGACAAGCAAAGCAGGTGCTTGCCGACGCCAAGTTGATCGACGCGACCACGGACAACCCAGCGCCTGCCAATCGTGCTACCGACCGTATCGACTGATCATTAACGGCGGCAGCGGCAATCAGGGCCTGGCCGAGCCGTCCGATTAACCCGCAGGCCCCAGAATAAGGAGTGATGTAATGGATGTATCTGGTTTCCTCGGCGGCAGTGTCCTGACCCAACTGGATCTTCTCCAGCCGTGCCAAGTGTGGACCATTGGCCAAGTCAAGCAACAGCTGGTGGGGACGGACCCTAAGATCGCCGTGACGTTTGTTGAGTTCTCCAGTAAGCCACTTGCGCTCAACAAGATCAACCTGCGACGCCTGGCCCAGTTGTATGGCACCCATGCCGACAACTGGGTGGGTAAGCCCCTGGTGGTTTATCGCAGCATGACTAGCTACCAAGGCCAAAGCATGCCCTGCGTACGCGTCTGCGGACCACAGCAGGTGCCGCCGGATCTGATTTGCGATCAGCGAGGTAACCCGGTTGTGTATCAGAACGCCGCTCCGCAGGTTGGGCAGGTGTCGGCCGCGGCCGCCGCTTCCGTTGCCGCTCCGCAGTTTGCTCAGCCCGTTACCGCGCCGCGGGTCAACCCTGTGGTGTATCAGCCGGTGCCGCCACAGCAGCCGCAAGTGGCTTGGTCACCGGCACCCGCGGCACCACCGCAGGAAGCAATCCCCCAGGCCGGCCAGCAGCCCGTTGCTGCACCTCACCAGCCGGCGGTACCTGCCCAGCCGCAGGCCACGGCCACGCCCTGGGAAAACAAAAACGGCAACAGCCCGCCCAGCGCGTAGCTGGTGAGCTGTTGCCAACCTAGCGGCCCGCCTCTAGCACATTGCAGGGCGGGGGGCGGGCCGCGCATTTTTAACCACCATCATTGTACATGAAACCCGACAAAAATGGAATCACACACACCCTGGCCGTGCTCTTCCAGCCTGGCGATACGATCGAATTGCGTTGCGTTGGCCATCGCCCGATAAATGGATACTACCGTGATCCGACAAAGCTGACGGAGCATGCCTGCCAGCTAAACGGCGAGGATTTCCACCCGCCGCAGAACGTCTACGTCTGTTTGAATCCCGTGCGGCCGGATCTGTACGCCCGGCGGGATGATCAATTTGGCCACGCGGCCAAAGGTGAGGGAGTTAAGGACCAGGACATCCTCCTCCGCCGTTGGCTGCTGATCGATATTGATCCCATCCGCCCGCAAGGCGTATCAGCAACGAACAATCAAAAGCAGGCCGCGATCGACCTGGCAGGGCGAGTCTACCCCTGGCTGCAGGAGCAGTTAGGCAGCAACTGCATCGTGTGCGCCGATTCCGGTAACGGCGTACA
Organism: Planctomycetota bacterium; assembly: GCA_021413705.1. Lineage (GTDB taxonomy): Bacteria > Planctomycetota > Planctomycetia > Pirellulales > UBA7805 > JAIOPX01. The sequence goes on from JAIOPX010000077.1 coordinate 21,106, forward strand.
CATGTTAATCCGTCTGGACGACGTTCCGGCAGACGGACAAACGCGCTGGGTTTGCGAGAACTTCCTGAAGTTGCTCGATCAGCAATTCAGCACTAGCCAGGCCTATGTCGACAAGACGACCTTCAACGCAGCCCGAATCTGCACCCTGTACGGCACGGTCAAGCGCAAGGGTAGCGATATCCCCGAGCAGCCGCACCGGCTGAGCAAGCTGGAACACGTACCCGGTCAATTGCAGCCCGTGGACTGGCAGCGGCTGGCTGCATTGGTGCATCCGTATCCTGGCGATCAGGCAACGCAGCAGACCGCAACGCAACCGATTGCAGGCAGCCAGAGCTGGAACATCGAGCAGTTGCTGCAACAGCACGGGTGGGAATACCGGCGCGACGTGAACTACCACACCGAAAATGGCGAGGTGGCGACGAGATGGGAACTGCCCGTCTGCCCCTGGAACCCCGAGCACAACGACAACGCAGCCTGGATCATCCAGTGGCCGAATGGCGCAGTTGCTGCCGGTTGTCATCACAATGGTTGCACCGACAAGGGCTGGCAGGCGCTCAAGCAATTGTGGCAGCTGCCTGCCAGTAACGGCATCACCACGGCCGACATTATTCTGCCCCCGCCGCCGTCGCTAGAGTTGGTAATCGTTCGTTCCCAAGACGTACAGCCTGAGCCAATTGGCTGGCTGTGGCCAGACCACGTCGTTGTCGGCGGCATCAATCTGTTCTGTGGCCGCGGTGGTATTGGGAAGACGTTCTTCCTCTGCGATCTGGTGGCACGGATTACCAACCAGACGCTGTGTGCGCCGAACGGTGATCCGCTCCGACATGGGCGCGTGCTGTACACCACAGGCGAAGACCACATTGCGAAAGTACTCGAACCCCGCATGCAGCAGCACGCTGTGGACCGCACTCGGTTGGAGTACATCAAAGGGCTGCCTGCGGGGGTGTACGTACAGTTGCTGGACGTGGTCAACCACTGCGATTTGCTGCGGGATACCCTGCGGCAGCGGCCAGACACCGTGGCGCTGGTACTCGACCCGATCTCGTCGTTTCAGGGGGGGGCAGACAGCAACAAGGTCTCCGCCGTGCGGCAGTTCACGGCCGTGCTGACGCAGCTGGCCGAAGAGTTCAACATCGCCGTGCTGGGCATCCATCATTTTAATAAGGGAAAGCGGGAGGTCGCGGGCGATTCGATCAGCGGCAGCCACGCCTACCGCGACGCTGCCCGCGCCGCTTGGTTATTCGCTTTGGATGCCGAGGATCCGACACGGCGGCTGATGGTGTGCGACAAGCACAACTGGTCCGAGCAATGGCCGCCAGGGCTGGCCTACCGTATCGAGAGCGGCCGGATCCAATACGAGGCCGAACCGCTGGACATGACTGCGGACGAGCTGCTCTCCCAGGCGACTCCAAAGCCGGTGGAGGTTGCCTGTGCGTGGCTGGCGGCACAATTGTCTTCTGGCCCACAGCCCGCGGCCAATCTGCAGATCGCCGCGACATTGGACCACGTTTCCAAACGCACGTTGGACCGCGCCAAGGAACGCCTGAAGGTTAAGTCCGAAAAAGAAGGGGATCACTGGGTCTGGTCACTGCCGATGGCCACGGAGCCTCCAAAATGATCAAGATCGCCAACTGCGTCCGTATCTGCGACCGGCAAGGATGCCAACCTTCAGCACTTGGCATCCTTGCCGCGGTTCCCCTCGCAGGGAACAAGATTGCCAACTTTCCCTATGTACGTGGTTGGCAACCTTGCCAACTTCCTTCCAGTGGCAACCTTGCCAACCTCAAATATCTGGCAACCTTGCCAACTACGTGTATAGGCGCGGCTGGCAATCTTGACGGAGCGGAGGATCTGAAATGACAACCGTGTCAGCCCTCTCAAATGCGGATGCAGCCGGCTTGCATCAGAAAGAGCCAGCTTCGTACGGTCCACCAGCTACACAATTCCCCATACAGATCGAACTCGGCGGCCAGGCGTACACTGTCCCCGTCTGGAAGGGTGAGCAACTTCCTGATCAGTTGCTGGCCTACGACACCGAGACCCGGGCCATCGAGGCGAAGGAGATCCCGCAGATCGCGCTGGCCACCGTCTACGGCGACCAAGGCAGCGCATACTTCATCCACCCTGATCAGCTGTCCCAGTTCATCATACAACACAGCCAGGTGCACTGGTGCTGTCACAATGCGACGTTCGATTTCTGGGTGACGGCCTTGCACCTCCAGGATGATCCGGCGGCCGTAGCGGCCTGGTGGGATATGGTGGGAGACAGCCGGCTGCTATGCACCATGCTGCTTGACAATCTGATCGGTCTGGCACGCACTGACGAAGAACCGATCAGCCGCGACTTAGCAACCGTTGCCGCGGAATACTGCCCAGGGCTGCACCTGGATAAGGATGATCCTTACCGGCTGCGATACGGGGAGCTGATCGGACTGCCGGTTGCCGCCTGGCCGGCCACCGAGCCGGGGTTCTGGCACTACGCGGCCCGCGATCCGGTTGCAACGTTACTGGTGGCACAGCGGCAGTTCCAGATCACCCAGCAATTGATCGCTCCCTACGGCACCGCTTTGCTGCCCGATGCCCTGCGTCGTTTCGGACCACTGACGGCCTGCCTTCAGGTGCAGGGCAGCATCGCCCTGGATTACGCCAGCCGCAGCGGCGTGCAGCTCGATCTAGAGCAGGCCAAGCAGTTGCAGGAGAGCATCACTATTCTGGTTGAACAGCACGGGCGGGAGATGGAGACGATGCTCCCCGGCTGCTTCAAGCGCTACGGATCGCGAAGCCAACGGGCCGGCCAGATGCAACTTACAGATGCCGGTGTACCGAAGCGCAACGCCAAGCTGATAAAAGGTGAATTGCAGCGCATTGCCGAAGCTGGCGACCCCCCATTGCAGCCGCCCCGTAACAAAGACCAATTGGTTACAGATTCGGTCAAATACTGGGAGCAACATCGCGATCTCAATCCGTTTGTTGCTACCTTCGTGGGGTACAGCGAGCAGGCGAAGTTGGCGCAGTTTTTTAAGCAGCTCGATCAGCAGCGTATCTACCCCCGATACCGCCCGCTTGTTCGCACGGGCCGCACCAGCTGTAGCAATCCGAACCTACAGCAATTGCCGCGCGATTCTCGCTTTCGGGAGATGATCATCGCCCCGCCTGGGTACTGGCTGTTGCAGGTCGACTACTCCGTGCTGGAGCTGCGTACGCTGGCCCAGATCTGCCTGGGCCGTTACGGGAGGAGCGTATTGGCTGACTTGTTCCACCAGGGCATTGATCCCCACAAGTACACTGCCACCCTGTTGCTGGGCACGACGCTGGAGCAGTTCCAGCAGCTGCCTGAAAAAGAACAGAAGCAGCATCGACAGCGGGCCAAGGCGGTCAATTTCGGCGTGCCCGGCGGGCTCGGGGCACTCAGCCTGGTCTCGTACGCCAAACACAGCTACGGCGTGCAGCTGACACTTGATGAAGCGAAGCAGTTCCGCCAGAAGCTGGTCAGAGAAGTTTACCCGGAGTTGCAGGCTTACCTGACGGACAATCAGCACGCCGACATCTCGCGCAACTTGCAGGCGACTGAGGCCCAAGTCAAACAGGCCCTGTACAGTCGTGACCAGATCCTCACAGTCGAGCGAATTGTATCGGGCTGCAAGTCCACACTGTCCGGCGATGAGTACCACCCGGAGCTGGTACAAAATGTCTGGGCCTTATTACAGCAGCTAAATCGGAATCCGGACCTCGTGTCGGATCTGGCTGCGCAGCAATCTGACAGCACACTGATGCGGCGGATCCTTTACGGCGATGCACTGACCATTAGCGGCCGGCTCCGTGGCCACGTGGGGTACACGCAACGCGCAAACACGCCATTTCAGGGGCTGGCCGCCGACGGCAATAAACTGGCCCTATTTCGCCTGCTGCGGGCCGGCTTTCAGGTCTGCGGTTTCATTCACGATGAGATGCTGGTGTTGATACCAGACGGCGTGGACTACGTAGCTGCGGTGCAGCACGTGCAGCAGATCCTGGCAGACGCGATGCAGGAGTTGACGCCGGACATCCCGATCTCAACCGAGTATCTGTTGGCCGACAGGTGGTACAAGGATGTCGATGACCAACCGATCGACGGCGCCGGGCGTATTGTGCCTTACAGGCAATCCAGGGCAGGACAGGAACTCACGTGTTGAAACGAGCATGAAGATCACCCCAAAAATGTTTCCGAATACCGGGCGAATTTGCTACAATAAAAAGGTTCTCACGAACATGCCTTCCATGGATTTGGAACGCTGCTCAATGCACGGACGCTTAACGATGTTCACGTTGCCCAATCCGCCTGCGAACTCAGATCTCATCGCGTCTGTCGTTGGCACCGCGTTGGCATCCACCGCTGGTAATAACCTTGTTCCTGCCTCCCGCGGCCATGACTACTTCCGCGGAGTCGCTTCCTGGCCGGACATCGACTGTTTTTTTGAGGCTGTCGGCAAAGCCCTTCTGGCTTGCGATTTTCAGACCGGTTTGGCCGCGGGTGTTACCCTCTCTCCCGAGGGCAGATTGACATTCCGCGACCCGTCGCCAGCCGCGCATTCGATCCTCAGGTCCATCGCCGAGGCCGGAACTGGATTCCATTCGACCGATGCGGAAGGAGTCCGGTGGGCGATGCAGATCAACGCACATCTTCCCGGCCGACCAGGGGCTTGGCTGGCGCATGGGCTCTCAATTGACCGCGACTGTAGGCTATTCGGTCCTGACTACCGAGAGGCGGTGCTGCAGCGACTAAAGACCCGCCTGGATGTGCTGCTCCGCCATCGCCATTGCCTTTCCGCCAATGGGTACCGACGGCGGGCAAAACTGACCCGGCAGCACAGGCGAATCTCACTGATCGGCCAGGCACTCGACATCATGTCCTGGATCTTGACACAGATTGAGCACGGCACAGGGGGGCTGGATCTGAAGGCGAAATCCGCAGGGCTTGCAACCGTCTTGTGGGGCGTAGATTCATCCCTGTGGCCGCTCCATTGGCAAGCCGAATTGTTTGCCTCGGTGGCAATGTTAGGCAGGCTGCAGCAAATAGAAATCGAGTTCTCTAAAACAGGCTGGGGGCCTAGACCTACCGCCTCTGAGACCGCCTTGCAATCGGTTCGTCAGCAGGGTGAAGACCTGATTCTTTCCTTCTCGCCTGGGTTTTTACAGTCCTTGCGCCTGTTCGGTGACATAATGCCCAAACAATTGATCGAGAATAATGCGCCGCCCACGAACCAGACTTGATGCCAACGCAGCCGCTGACCATGGAGTGAAAGATGAGCCCTCAACCACCGCCGATTCCAGATGGCCTGACTCCCGAGGAGGAGGAGACGTTTCTGCAACTCCACGGGTATGCGTTCAACCTAAAGGAAAAGACCGGTGCTGCTTATTTGTCCGCTACGGGGGGCGCCTCGTTGGGGGATAACGTCCCCGCTCAAGCATTTGATTTTTACATGCAAGGGCTCCTGAAAGAGGCAGGACAACCCACCGATCCCATCGAGCGTATGCTGGTCGAACAGATTGCGCTGGCGCACCACAATATCGGGCGCCTCTACCTCCTGGCTGCGGGTGCGGAGACTTTGGTTCAGGCCGCCACGTACAACGCAGCAGCCGTTCGACTTGTCGCCGAATTCAGGCGAACTGCTCTGTCGCTGAAGAAATACCGTGAGCCGCCCGCGGCAAAGCATTTCACGGTTGTGAAGCAACAAAATCTTGCCCAGAACCAGCAGGTCGCCCTTATTACCGCGGAGGAGGCTGATCAGCAAAGATTTTCAAAGCAGTGTGACAGCGAACTGACTAGTAACAAGGCGATTGAACATGTGCCCCAGCAAAATATCATCTCCCAACCCCAAACGCGTGGCAGCCGGGAAACGGAACCGGTCGAAGCGCAGAGGGCTAACGCCAGAAGGCCGGCAACGCCTGCGCGACGCGGCCCTGTCCGACCGCCCGTGGCGGTTCGCGACTGGTCCGAGGACTGCGAAGGGGAAGATGAGATCGGCAGCTAACGGAAAGCTACGACGGAAGGGGTCAGTTTCCATCCGAGAACTGAAGGCGAGCTTGTCCGAATTCCGGAGCTTGGCCAAGAGCCTAGCCGGAATTCAGAAGACTGTAGGAGTGTTGATTAGTGCCCGCGACGGTACATCCAACCCATAAGGGAGATTAGATTCATGTCGGCTATTGAAGATGGAGGAAATAGTGGTGCCATAACACTAGAAGCCCTTATCGACGGGTTGCGTGTTGCGAGGCCACCGTTGAACCAAAAATGCACCTTGGCAATCCGTGCTCTGGGTAACCGCGTAATTCCATGGCTCACTATAGTTGCGGACGACAAAGGCATAGGACTAGGACATCGCCAGCGGTTACTGGCAATTATTGACCAGATAGAAGAGGCAGATGATGAAATCAGTGACGGCGTAGCCGGGTTAATTCTGGATGCGTTGCTCGCGGCGCTGCGCGTGTCTGATCCCGAGCTAAACCATAAGGCCACACGTGCGATTATATGTTCCGTACCCGACAGCGTGGATTTGTTCAGCCGGGAAGCCCTCGCCCACGTCAAGCAAACGAACTATTGCCTCAATTTGTTGAGGGCCGCTGAACTGACAGGTCAAAGACCAGGCGTCGAGACCTTCTTCGATCTTTGGGCCTTCCTCCAACACAAGAATCCGGATATTCGTAACCAGGTCATGCGAATCTTCTTGTCATGGTCGCCACATTGTGGGCCACCCAAGGAGGATCAAGATGACAATTGTCGGCCTGGCTGGGCGACTGCAACCGTGGTAGCGAAACAATAAAGGTTCTGACTCAGTCAATTGCCGATATGTTGCTTCCTCCCTCCGCACGGAGACTTTTTCACCCGAATCAGCCCTCATAGTGGTAGTGGCCTGTGACGCTTTATCAGACAAGCGTGGCCGACCTTCGGAACCAATCCACCATCGCCGTAAATCGACAACAGGACAGGATTCGAACAACTACGGAAAACAAGGCGATTCCTGGGGATGCTTCCCAAAGCGGCGCATTTTCCGGCTCACTATCCGCAGATTTCAGCCCGGCAATGTCACCCGGTGATCCTGCCCTGGCGACCGTGATCGACGCATGGCCGACGCTGCCCCAGGCGATTCGGGACGGCATCCTGGCAATGGTCAAGGCGGCTGGGGGGGGTAACTTCGTTTCGACGGGGCTAGCGCCAGATTTGACGCCCTTAAATAGACTATCGTTGCCCGGGTTGCCCTTCAGGTCGTCCTATTGCGATCGGCCATGCTAGGGACTCACCACGTTGGCTAAGCACGTGCTCGCCGACGACCTTGTCAGCTTTTGTATTGCCACCGGAGAGAGTGTGATCTTCCACAACTCCAGGCATCCCCGTCGTTCTATCTGTCCCTGGCTTTACTCCACGCCTCGGGGGAGCATGCGGTCTGCCTCCGGTTTCATGCAGTGCCACTGTGGATCGTCTCGACCACCGCAGGCAGGTTCTTCCCATGGTCACCCATCATCGGCATCAACGAGATAGTAGATTCTCCAAAGTACCAACGACTGCGAAGCATCTGCGCGGCGTATACATCCATCGCCGGACCAGATGACCCGGCTGCAGCACTAGCACCACACAGGCGCCACAGCTGATGGGAATGCTGGAAGTCTGCTCGGTCACCACGGCAGGGCCGCTGTCAGCCGCGGTTGACCCGGCCAACATCGCCACGGGTGATTGCTTTCGCCAGAGCTGCTCAATCACCCCGTGGCACAGACAATTGATGGTGGAAAGCAGTCGATTTACTGGGGTACGTTAGTCGTACTTCCTCAACAGATTCTTTGCGATCGCTTGTGCCGGCCCAAAGTGCGGGCCAGGTCCAAACGCTGCCGAATCCGCCAGCGCCGGCGTCTTTCGCCTTCTCCTTGCACCCGCAAAACGACCATATTTCATCCAATTGAACCCGCGATGATGACAGGCCGCGAACGTACAGATTGTGATATTGCTCGCAAAATGTACCGGCATCGGCCAGCAGCCGGAGAACCGTGACCTTCGACGCCGCAGTAATTCGGCAGGTGGCGTTGATGCTGTTGCCGTCGCAAAAGGCCGAAAGGATTGCGGTTCTTTTCTGGGCTTAGCTTTCCCATATTACTTTTCTCTGATATGCTTGACAGCTTAGCATTCGGTATGCTAAGCTGTCAAGCAAAGGCAGGCAATTTCGCCAAGATTTCCCAGATATTTTGAGAGGTGATTTATGGAAGAGTTCGGATCAAGCGAAGCGGGCAAGAAGGGTGGCGATGCTCGGTCCAAGAAGTTGTCCAAAGAACAACGGAGCGAAATCGCACGACTCGGAGCTCAAGCTCGGTGGGGAAGTGCGTCGATCACCGCTAACCCGTTGTCAGTAAATAAGTTGCCTGCCCAAACAGCCCGTTCGGCGATCACCGACAATGCCCAGCGCTCGCTATTCGTGGACAAGGAAAAGGAAATCGATGGCGTCGGAATGGGCGTGCTATCGGACGGTACGGCATTTCTGACGGGTCGCGGCCTCGCGCGGCTGTGTGACATATCAAATGCCCGCATTGTTGAGATGGGGCAGAATTGGGATGTGGCATCCAAGAATGCGATGGCTGAGGGCGTGAAGAGTATTCTTCGGGAAAAGGGCTTGATGCCAGAAGTTCCGTACATCGAAGTAACTCAGCGCAGCGGCGTCTTCTATGCGTATTCCGATGTGGTGTGCTTGGCCGTCTTGGAATACTACGCCTTCGACCAACCTACGGAGCACGCGAAAAAGAACTTCAGACTGCTTGCCGGAAAGGCGCTTCATGATTTTATCTATGCGCAAGTCGGCTACGATCCCACTAACCACGTCCCGGAGCAGTGGCGTCAATTCCATGACCGCGTATCGCTAACCTACAACTCCGTGCCCGCCGGATACTTTTCAGTGTTCAAGGAAATTGCAGATATGATCGTTCACCTTGGACAGATCGGCCTCACCATAGACAGCAGTTTCGTCCCGGATATTTCAGTTGGCATTCACTGGAGTAAGTATTGGGGCGAACAGGAACTTGCTCAGAAATATGGTGAACGAATTAAGTTTGAGCACAACTACCCAAGCTACTTTCCGCAATCAAAATCCAATCCGCAACTTCCGTGGTGCTATCCAGAAATGTCGCTCGGCGAGTTTAAGCGATGGATTCGCCAAACGTATATCAAAGAGGGTAAATTCAAGAAGTACCTGGAAAGCCAAGTAGACAAAAAGGCCCTTCCGCCATCGTTTGCCCAGATTGCTGTTGCGGCATACGACGGATCAAACAGCCTCAAACAACTGCCCGCCCCGACTCCCAGCCTGCCTCAATAGCAGCCTTGAGCAACGTCATGCCGCGATCATCGACGTTCTGAATGTGGCTGGACCATTCGGCCCAGCCTCATTCGCAGCGACGGACAGGGCAGCAACCGCCTGCTAGAATCGGGGTATGGAAAAACCCCGCTCCCAGTTCACGATCCGTGACATTCTGTGGGCCACGTTTTGGGCGTCATTAACTGCACTGGCCTGGGCCGGTTTCGTCAGCATGTGTGCCCGCGGGCAGGCGGATACGCGGGCGGATATGTTATCGATGGTGTTTTCGGTTGCTGGTCCGTGCGTGACTATTGGCGCACTCTTTCGGCGGACTTGGATTGGAATTGGGGTGGGCCTCTTGATGGTCGTGCTGGCGATTCCAGTCGCCATGGTTTTGGGGTGCTAGCCGAAGGGCTTCTTGTCTCATCAAGTCGGGGCAACAGGACACGGTTAGAACTTTTTCGGCCAGCTAGCGTGGTGTCTGCCGGTCGTCTGGGTAGTGCGTCAGCCTTATTCAAGGCGGCCATTATTCCACGGAATTGCTGTGCTAGCGGCCAAGATTTGGGAAAGGGCACAGCTCTGGGCCGGCTCCGCAAGGCGGCGAAATCGTTGCTCGCTGTGCTCGTCGCCCGGTACCCGGCATGTCTCTCGCTGCTGAATTGGCCGCGGCGAAGGCCGGTATTCTTCTGTAAGAAGTTAGTGACATCCGCACCGCTTGGGTATATCTTCGAGCCAATACCATCGATCGGCGACGAAACTGAGTTGGAATACGCCAGGAGATATTTCTCGGCGGCGAGTGGCCCACGTTTCAACTATTAGACGCCTGCCGCCAATATCCATTTCCACACTTTGATTATTGGCAGCCGCTACGGCCAGGTTGGTGATCTTCTCAAGGACGATTTGGCGTTGCCTATCGATTTGCGTTTCGTACACCCATTGACCGCCTCCTGGCCCTGGTACATGACGGGCCACTTTCCGATCCACTATTTTTTCGACTTCGGCCCGGCGCCAGAAGCCGCGCAGGTCTCCACCAATTGTGGAAATCGGGGGGCGGCCTATTGCAATCGGATATTGTGGATTCCAACGGGCCGAGGTTCTTTGGATTTCCACGGTTCCTGTGAGTTGACGCGAGCGATCCTTACTCTCCCATGAAGCAGTGACAACCAAAAACTCGTTAGCGGGCAGGTCTCCTGCGTCATAAATCCCTTGGAGGCCGGCTTTTCCACCGTTTATTCGACCTCCTCCATCCTCCGGTCGATGAGACACCGTGACATCAGCTTCGACCAGCTCGATGTTATTTAAGTCGGTGATTTGAAACTTGGTGGCGAAAGCGCGGGGGCACGCTATCAATAGCAACAAGATGGCTACACAGGCTCGAAAAGTCATTGAAGTATCTCACGGTTGGAGCGCCGAAATATCGATCCGCCCATCCGTGGCCTCAATCCTCTTCAACACAACACTCGCATTTGGCTGCGGCAGGTCAACGTGATAGCGAAGCCGCAAATAAATCATCCTTTTGTCGCCCACCTTGGGCCAGCTTATCCACTGCGTCGATCGATTGGACTTCGATTCATGAATTGACGGTGGCGGAAGGTCGGCTTTTCCTGAATTGACTTTCGAAACGCCGCTGGCATCCGCCAATGTCATCTGATTGGCCAGAATCGGTGGAAGTTGAACTTTAATCCACAAAGGGTCTGGGATCTGCCCACGGACGAAAAGATTTCGTGAAATCGGCACGAACAAGTCCACACCAGGATCTTTTTTCTTGATGGTCAAATCCTTGTAGGTGGAATCATTTTCGAATTCGTATGGGTGAGCCTCTCCCACTGGTAATCTGGCCGGCTCCACAGCTTGACCTGGAATCGCCTCAAAGAAAAAGGCAATAACCACTGCAATCAGCACCCCCAGATAGATTCGAAAAGATAGGATTGCCGACCGCCGAGTAACAGCATGGAATGAGGGAGTGTTAAACCTTAACATCCAGAAAAGAGAGGGAAGGGTGATCAATGCACACGCTGCCAGGATGTTCCATCGAAACGACTTTTCCTGCACGTAGGCTATCAGCGCAACGATTGTGGCCAGCAATATCGTTTGCAGCCCGATCAGTTCTTGTTCTGCGCGCGGCAATTCTGGAGGCGTTTCAGCATTCATGAGAGTAGGATAGTCCACCGGCCATGCTGTCGCAACGCGAGCTGAAAAGGGCGTGTCTGGCAACAGATTTGAGACGCCTGTATACTGCTCCAAACCACCTCCGGAGCGTGACAAATGGGGCAGAAGACAGCAGCGCTTGAATTGTTCGAAGAAATCATGGCCAGTCCGCTGGACGTCTTGTCGCGGATGGTGGCCACCAATCAGGCTGAGACGGAGTATCTGGAGTTTAAGGGGGGGGGCATTGCCAAGGCCATCGATCAGGCCAAAGGCCCTTTCAGCGAAGTCCTCTCAGCCTTCGCAAATACGTCGGGCGGAGTATTGGTATTCGGGATCGATGCCCGGCGGGATCCGAAAACCATAATCGACGGCGCCAGCGCTCAGATCCTCGTTGCGAACGCGCTGGAGTTTCGCGAGCAGCTTTGGGCCCGCAGGCTGCAAGCGACGAGCGATCATATCGTCGGCCTTCGAGTGGAAGCCATTCGATCGCAGGGGGACGAAGGGTTTGTCGTCTGCTATGTACCCGAGGGACAGAACAAACCCTATCGAGCGGAGTTTGCCGAATCCAAGTATTTTCTTAGGATCGGTGATTCGAACGCCATCATGCCGCACGCAATACTGCGGACAATGTTCTACCCACAGGCCGTGGTGGCCTTTGATTGCCGGCTTTGGTATCGAAATCCCTCCGGTGGCGAACACCACTATGGAATCACTCTCACGAACACCGGCACGGCGAGCGCGGAGGATCTCTATATCAAACTGACGGTAACATCTCCAGACGTCCGATTCGACACCGAGCCGCCCTTGGTGCTGGGGGACAACTCATTGACAGCGGAGAGAAGCATTCACCCAGGTGAGCAACTGGTGCTGATTGGTGCGACTGGATCGACACTTAGCAGCCGTTGCCGGATAGAGTTTTTAATCTTCTGCAAAAATGCAGCCCCTCGCCGCTATCGATTGATCATTTATTACTTTAGAGTTATTCAACACACAGAAGAATTGGACTTTGATGAGATTCCAGTCGATGCGGAGTAGTCTGATCGGCTTGCGATCGCAGTTGCTTCGTAATGCCCGGCGGACAACACGAGGGGCAACCACTAACTCGACCAGAGTGCTACGTCTTGGAGGCAATCGTGACCGATCGCACAAAGTTGGCGTTCGATTTTTTCAAACACCTTTCCACCTTGAGTACGGCCTGCATTCTGGTGGTGGCGGCGCTCGTCGAGAAAGTCTGCAACCAACCGATCAACCAAAAGGATCTGTTGCACGTGACTATTGCGTTCGGTATCGCCCTGACGGCCTCGTTGGTGGTGATGATCTGCCTGATGATGATCCCCGACAAATGGCAGGAGAACAACAAATTACACGATATGCTAGCGGCCTTACTATTTATGGCCACGGCCCTTTCCGTAGTGAGCTTTCTGGTGGGACTCGATGGCGCCAGCAACCTCCTCTCTGCCCAGGGGGTGCAGAAACAAGCGGATCCTCCTCCCCCTGTGCCGACGCCCGTGGACACGCCACCGCCAGATCCACCGAACCTACCTAATCTGGAACCGGGAGGAGAGACGAGTCCCTCGGGAGAGTCGAGCCCAACCCAGGCCCCCGATCGCGGCCGCCGACCGAGAGGCCGAGGTGCTGATGAACGATAGCGATCGACTGAAATTGGCGTTCGAGTTTTTCAAACACTTGTCGCTATTGAACACGGCAAGTATCGGCCTGATGGCGAGCTTGGCCGAGCGCGTCCTGACAAAAGTTCACCCCGACGATTTGGCCGTCGTGTTCATTTGGTTCGGGTTGTCCCTCGTTGGCTCTCTATTTTCCATGGCAGTCATGGTACTGCCGCACGGTACAACGCCGGAACCCGCACCGACCAACCCATGGAAGAAGCCGATCACGTATTTTCAACTCGCGATGCTGTTTTTGGCAGGAGCGACGTTCAGCCTGGGCATATTGACTGGAGCCTATGTCGTGATGGGAAATAGTCTACGGATTCGAGGATTGATCCCCTGACCCCGGCACGGCGGAGCCCTAGACCAGCTTCCGACGGACAGCCCAGACGGCCGCCTGGGTTCGGTCGGCCACGCCGAGTTTACGCAAGACGTTTTGCACGTGCTCCTTCACTGTATCCATCCTAATCTTCAGCGCGAGGGCGATCTCCTTGTTGGACAGGCCCATCGCAATATGCCGCAGCACCTGGCTCTCGCGGTTAGTCAGCGATACGTCTTCGTCGGCTACAGGACGTTTTGCCATGTCGGCCGCGACCCGACGCAACTCGCTTCGGTGTGAGGGAATCTCATTGGCAGCCGCCGCCCGAATGGCCCCAATCAACTCTTTACGGCCCGTCACTTTGAGCACGTAATTCTACCCCTCACGTTCGAGGGCCGGAATCAGCGTCGAGTTGATCCCCCGGCGGTAACAGAATCATGGCCTGCGTCGTCGCCTCGTTCTTCTCTGTGATGCGGGCACGCCCGAGGTCTACAGCAACGAGGGCATCTCCCTTGATCAACCAGGCCCCGCGACAGCCTTGGCCCTCGCCAATGAGCACGTCCACGATGTAAACCCGCGTGGTGACTAGGTGCGCCAGGCGTTCCAGGCGCTCGACGGTCGGCCCCTGCGAATGGACGACGGTCGGGACAGGCGTGGCATTGGGAAGGGGGCGAGGCAGAATAAAGATCGCGGAAATGGCGGCGATCACCAAAATCACCAGCAGAGCAATTGCAGCTCGCATAACAGTTGGTTCTCCAAATCGAATCACTTCTGGCCGGTGCCGGCGGCTTTGTCGGCGGGCCGTACCGAGGTTTTGTCTTCATAGCCCGTGAGCTGGCCTTTCCAGCGAATGACGTGGGGCTGCTCTGGGACGGACGGGTTTTTCGAGGAGCAGCCCACGCAGGCTGCCAAACACGATCCCAGCTTGAGTAACAATTCCACCGCCCGTGACAAAGAACATTTCATTTTCAACACTCCAGAAACAAGCAGACCGCCCTGCCCACGTGGCATGAGCAGGGCGGCCTTTGAGGTAAACAGGACCAAGTCCGGACACCGGCCACGTCACCGGGGGCCATGGTCCAGTAGTGGCACTTGCAGTGACAGAGCTGCCTGGTGATAATTGCCAATGTCGGGGACGGTTCGCCGTTCCTGGCCCGCCCTTCACTGGTACTGCCCCACCTGTGAGGGGCTCTTTTTTTGCGCCGCTGTCGGATTGAATGAACAGCGAGCAATGAGCGTATCGGCGTGAGGTACCGAAGCACCTTGCAACCAGTGGGCTGCGCGCTCAGGACACGCCCACCTTACGCACTTCAGCCACTGTCCAATTCGCATCCGAGTGAGGCACGTGTGAAGCCACCGGAGCGTCGTGTCATGTGCGATCCAGGTTGCTGAATCTGAGAAAAGCATGGCCGCAGAACTGCCAGTTTGCCGACCCGCTATCGGGGGCCCCACGTTCCCAGGAACCCCGGCCTCGAAGTAGAGTCGAGAGGTGGCGCGGTGGTTTAGGTGTTGGCTTGGTCTGTTTCCGGCCCTTTCGGTTGCCGGTGCCCTAATGTCCTTCACCATGCTCCGTTTCCACCTCCCGCTCATCAAACCGGACGTGCGGATTTCCCGCATCCGGCTTTCGGACAAGGACTCATGCGTTCGCCCACGGAACATTGCGTTGGCGCAAGAGAAGCCGGACTAGGCCGAGTTCGTCGTGCAAGTAGGCGTCAGGGAAACGTGATGTTCCCGGACCTTGCACCTTGTGCTTTTGACGCAACCACTGACGGAGTCGACGACAGGCATGTCCGGTGACAGTGCGGTACGGTTCACTGACGGGACCTTGGCAAAAGTAGTTGACGGCGTTCCAAAGCGGCGGCGGAAGAGGTCGCCTTTGTTCTGATATTATCCACCCGATGCCGCAGAGTCCCAGAAAGACCAACTCGGCTCCAATCACCACGGCGACATGCTTTAGATTTGTCCTCTTCGTGAAATAATTGTGCGTAGAAGCACCCGTAAAAGTGAAAAGAATCAACGCCACACACAAATAGAACGGATTGTGCAATTCGATTCCTGTGAAACGGTCCTGACAGTTTATGGAAAAGGAAAATACCCCTAGCCCGCATCCGATTGGATACACGATGAGCCAACAGAACTTTAGATGTGCAAGCCCTCATTCTACCGAAGTTATGCGGAAGCCGGTAGAATCAAGCCAGTAGCCTCGCCATGCCAAAGAATCAGCGCAATTCGCCTCGCAAACCAGCGACGAAGTTCGCCCATCTTCGCAAGAAGATGCAGCAGCGGAAGATCGAGGCTGGTCTGGTCAGAAATGGAGCAAATGACTACAGGTTCGCCCCCGCCATCACCGTTTCAAAGCGATTCAAGGAGAAACCCAATGACATGTGTTCACTTACAGGAACTCTACCACCTGTGCCAGCAAAACGATTTGAAGCTGTCGAGTTCAGACCTCATTCACATCGTTTGCAAGCAATGCAACAAAGAGGAAGTGTGTCCGTCCACGTTGGCAGCAGAATACGATTCAAAACATGTCGCAGTCCATGAAGAACCCTCGGACGATGCAGGCTAGTCCATGACGAACTACACGCACATCCTCGACCTGGCCAATGAAGCCGATCCGCCTGCGGATGGCATTTTAAGCCGAACGATATTCCAAGATGATCGGGTCAAGGCGGTCATCTTTGGCTTCGGCCAAGGCCAAGAGCTTTCGGAGCACACCGCCTCGAAACCGGCCATGCTGCACTTCGTCAAAGGCGAGGCTGCCGTGGGCCTCGGTGACGACACAAAGGAAGCCCAGGCAGGAACCTGGGTCCACATGCCAGCGGGCCTCAAGCACTCGATCAAGGCGAAGACGCCGGTGGTCATGCTGCTGGTGTTACTGAAGTGACCTTCTTGAAAGAGTGTCCGGTCTTGAGCCCGGCGACGAACAGTACCAACGCCACGGCTCCTAGAAAGAAGATAGTATCGCCAGGAATTCGCATCCAGCGCAGGTTTTGCATCAGCGGTGTTTGCATAAACTCGCTGCTACGTGCGTACCAGTAACCGTGCTCGACGGATGCCCAGGTTTGCATCAGTCCTACAGGCAGGAGGCTGAGGACGCACATCGCCATGAGTCCTCCGTTGAGCGCCCAAAACGAGAATCGCAGCAGACCATCCTTCCATTCTCGACCAGGGACCAGGACTCGCAAACAGATCAGCATCAAGCCGATCCCCAGCATTCCATAGACGCCGAACAACGCAGCGTGACCATGCAAAGGCGTCGTGTTGAGGCCCTGCATGTAATAGAGAGCAATCGGCGGGTTAATCATGAACCCAAACAGTCCGGCCCCGACCATATTCCAGAATGCCACGGACACGAAAAAGTAGATCGGCCACTTGTAGCGTTGCACCCACGGTGAAGTTCTCGACCGACGCAAGTCGTCCATCGCATCGAACCCGACGAGAACCAAAGGGACCACTTCCAAGGCACTGAAGACCGCTCCCCAGGCTAAGGCGACGGGTGGCGTGCCGGAAAAGTACAGATGATGGCACGTCCCGATGATGCCGCCCGCCAGGAAGATCGTGGCGGATAGCAAAGCCGCCGCAGCAGCGATCCCCGGTCGAATCAGATTCAACCGCATAAAGATGAAGGCGATGACCGTTGTGGCAAAGACCTCGAAGAAGCCCTCGACCCACAGATGAACGACCCACCATCGCCAGTATTCAACTATCGACAAGTGCGTATGTTGTCCCCAGGTCAGCCCCGCCCCGTAGAAGAGGGCGATGGCACCCGTGGAGACGGCCAGCAATGCCACTAGCTGTTTCTGTTCCCCTTCTTTTCGCAGGGCCGGTCGCAAAACTCGAATCATCAAAAACAGCCAGAGCAGCAGGCCGACGAACAGTGCAATCTGCCACGCTCGCCCTAGGTCCACATACTCATAGCCCTGATGGCCGAAGTAGAAAGACACCGCATCCGTCATCTTGTTCTGAATGCTCAACCATTCGCCGGTCAAGGAACCGACCACAACGAGCAGCAGAGCCAGAAACAGCACGTTGACGCCCAGGCGTTGTCCTTTCGGTTCCTTCTCGCTCACCAACGGGCCGATGAACAATCCGGCTGCCAACCATGCCGTGGCGATCCAGAAGAGGCCCAACTGAATGTGCCACGTCCGAGTTACGCTGTAGGGCAACCACTTCGAGAGGGGAAATCCATAGAAGGCGTCACCTTCAACGCCGTAGTGCGCTGTTATGACGCCCAAGAGCATCTGCAAGAGAATCAAAGCTGAAACAACCCAGAAGTATTTGACCGTCGCTTTCTGGGAAGGAGTGGCTTGCCAACTGCCGAGGGGATCGGTTTCCGGCGCAACCCGCACTTCCTCGGCCTCTCGGCGAGACGCATACCACCACCCCATCGCCGAGATTCCGGCCAGCAGCATGATAATGCTCACGCCCGTCCAGACGACCGCTTCGCCGGTAGCTCGATTAGCGACCAGCGGTTCGTAAGGCCAGTTGTTTGTGTAGCTGATGTGATCGTTGGGTCGATTGGTGGATGCCGCCCAAGCGGTCCAGAAATAGAAAGCTGAAAGCTGTCGCAAGCGGGCTGGATCAGTCACGGCTCCCGCAGGGATTGCGTACTCGGTTTTTCCATTCGAGAACACATCCGAATAGTGGGCCAAGTTCGACTCGAACGCATCGGCACGAACGGGGGCGACCGTGACCGTCTGCGTTGTCGAATCGTAGGTATTGGTCCGCATGAGCGTTGCTAGGCGACCGCTCAGTTGTGCCTGTTGTTCCCCATTCAGCGCCTCATAGCGTTTGCCGAAATCGCTCGTCGCCCAGCGGTCGAGTATGAAAATGGCTTCTCGATGCAGCCAATCAGCGGTCCAGTCGGGTGCGACGTAGCTGCCGTGCCCCCATACCGAGCCGACTTCCATGCCGCCGAGCGTCTGCCAGACGTTCTGCCCTGCTTGAATCTCACCTGCGTCGATGACCACCTTGCCATCGGTCGTGACCACCTTGTTCACAAGCGGTGGGGCTTCCTGGTAAATCCGAGTACCGATCCAACCGAGAATGGCAAAGGAGACGAGTAAAACGAGAGCGAAAGCAATCCATAGTTTCTTCATCAGACATTTCCCTTCGGCCAATCAGAATGCTGTGTCAGAGGAGCGAACAAGTTTAGCGACACCGCTATGATACTGCCGCAGGAACGATGGCTTGTTGATAATGGCGGTTGATGAGGTCGTTTTGTAGCCAGAGTAGTTTGTTGAAGGCACGCAACGTCTGCACTTCCAACGCTCGCTCCAATCCGAGGCCCAAGATCGTGTTCGTTAGGGCATCCGCTACAAAGCCGAGCAAGGCATTCATTTGTACCAGTGGTACGTTGAGTTCTTTGGACCCGGCCTTCGGAGTGTGCATCTTGCCGACCCCATCGAGATAGGTAACCATCTTGGCGTCGTAGGGTTTGGTGACGAGTGCCGCTAGGTAGCGAGCCAGATGAGCTTTGCGAAAACGGATCATCTCATGGTCGGGCGTGACTTCTTCGAGACTCGTCGGCACAACCCCCTCGTACCCGAACTGCCTGGGCAGGAAGTGCCTCCAGGTTGCGTCGTAGCGGTGAAGTTTGTCGTACACGGCATCCACTAATGTCGGAACGAGTGGGGCAATAACGGGTGCAGCACCGTGAATCGCCGCCACGTCCTCCTCCCCAAATCCCATGAATTCGACGAGGTATTCAAAGCGATAGCCGAGGTCGGATTCCAGGCGTTGTTCGTTAATTTGGATCATTTGTGGCTCCTGGCAGGCAGGTTGACGCTGGGCGCACTTGAGCAGATAATCGGACATCAATATCCATTTTGAAGTCAAGATATATTCGCCCATAATGGATGTCAAGGTCCACGTTTAGGGCTTGGGGGGACAGTCGTATGTTTTCGCAGACCGTCGAGTACGCCTTGCGAACCGTCGTCCATTTGGCCGACCAGTCGCCCTCGCCTCGGACCACCGACCAGATTGCGACGGCCACCCTAGTTCCCAAGGCTTACTTGTCGAAGGTGATTCAGGGATTATGCCGTGCCAACATCTTGCAGTCGAAGCGTGGCATCGGCGGTGGAATTGCACTGGTGAAATCACCGTCCAAATTGACCATTCTCGAAGTCGTTAATGCCGTGGAACCGATTGCCCGCATTCGAGAATGCCCGCTCGGCTTAAAGACCCACGGAGTACGTCTTTGCCCCCTCCACAAGCGTATGGACAACGCCTTGGCGATGGTCGAAGCGGTGTTTCGGGAAACTACGCTGGCCGAGGTCTTGGCTGAGCCGACCCACAGTCATCCGTTGTGCGAGTTGCCTACGAGAAAGAAATCCCGTTGATGAATCGTGAATCGGAAGGAGTGGCGACCTTGAAACTGCTCTTTGTCGGTGTGCTCGGTACGTCAAGCTCTAATGGGGTCCGTGATCGTGACGCTACTCGCTCGCTTGATTTGCGGATACATTAAGGGGACATTCACTACCGCTCGGCCATTTCGCAGTGCGTGGCAAACGGTCCAGGCGGGCACAAGCAGCGCAAGAAACGCCGCGAAAACTGCCAGTATCAGGATACGAACAACATCACTTTGCCTTGAGACATGGGTGGTGGCGAACATGACACACCTCCTTGGGCGTTTGACCCGTTCTCGTCCATTGGAAGAAAGGGGCAAAGCCCATGCCGTCGCTGCCGAACTCGGAAAAGTATGCCCCTGCAGGGGTATTCGGAGGACGTCTAGCCTGATCGCGCAAACCTTTCCGAAGTCGCTAGCATGGCCCTGCCAAATGACGGTGTGTCTGAACAGCGCACATGAGCGGCCACAGGCCGCGCGCTCCGCACATAGTTCATGAGGCGGCGCATTCACCGCACAGTGTCTCCGCTCAACTCCGACCAGAATGCACCATGGAAGCGCCGCCTTCGTCACGCTCCAAGGTCCCTCTATTCACTAAGTGTGCCAAGCTGCACGCGTGCGGTAAAATGAGGGCCCCAGACCGGTCAGTTTGATCAAGGTTCCTCGGTGTAACGCGAGGTGCAATATGAAGTTCATGGTTCAATTCCGACTTAATCCTGGCAGCAAGAAAAAAGCGGTGGAGAGCTTTGAGCGAATGGGACCGAATCGCAATCCCGGCGTGGCCTTTCGCGGAGCGTGGATCGCAGTGCGATCCGACGTGGTCTTTGTTTTGACGGAGAGCGACGACGAGGCACTCGTGGCAAAGGTCTCCGAAATATGGAGCGAATACGGGGACTGCCAGATTCACCCAGTGATCGACGTCGAAAACTTCTGAAGACCAGACCGCTTACCGGACGAGATGGCACAAGGGGAATGGCATTTCAGTCTTGGGGACGAGTTCTTGGGACTCATGCTGCTCCAGCCGAGGGACCTCTGCGGTCATCAATGGGTCGTTAGTTGACCGATGTCGGCAAACGTATGGGCACCGAGACGATGGGGTGCCCATTGGAGGGGCTGCGGAAACGAGGTGTCCTGCATCGATATGATCGACCGGTGCAAGACGATGGGGACTGTTTTGGGATGATATTTGCCGTGCTGCACATCCACTATCAGAAGTTCATCTGGTACTGGACGTACGCAAAATCCGCATCTCCGGTAAATGGAGGAGGCGTGGGATTCGTGCTATACCAGGAGCCCGTGAAGTAGTGAGAGTAACCGAACAGCCAACTGGTATGCGGCGTCATGTTCCAGGTCGCCAGGAAATCCAGTTCCTGACCTAGATACCGGCTGCCCCCCGGTGTGGTGACAAACGGCGTGCCGTTGATTCGGTACGGCACATCATTGCCATTTTGCAGGTGAAAGATGTGCCACCACAGCAGCAGTTTCCAGTCCTTCCGCGGCTGCATCTCCAATTGAAAATTCAGATCCTCGATATTCGTCCGGGCGTAGAAATCCATGAAGCCCAGATACTTGTGACCGAGCGGAAAGTTTTGATTAAATCCGTTCCCAATGGTGTCATCGCCGGAGGCCCAATCGTAGTAGGCCCACAACGTCGGCTTCCAGCAGTCTTCCCGCAGTTGACGGCCGCAGCCAAGCGTGAAGAAACCGGCTGAATGCGACATGTCGCCAAACGCGCCAAATTGATAGCCCCCTTCCACCTCCCCCAGCCAGCCGCAGTATGCGCCCTTCCATCGGCCGCCGACGGTCTCGAAAGCAAACGTGCGTCCTGCCTGGAACGGCGAGTCGTAGTCGTGATAACCGATCCAGTAGAGGTCGTAGACGTGTCCCTCGTGCCCCTTGTAGGTTCCCCACAGCGCATAGAACTCTTGGGTTCCATCGGGGGAATTGAGGCTTTCCGGTTCGCCGAAGATGGGGCGCACCCAGAAGCCATCGACGTTCCAGTCACTGCCGCGATAGAAGAGCTTGGCGCCGTCAAACGTGCGGCGCGTGTTGGCCCAGTCCAGCGGAGAGATCAATCGCTGCGAACCATAGAGCAGCTCCTGGCGACCGACACGTCCCCAGATGTCGCCATCGCAGGTGTCCCATACCCGCGCATCAACGAACAGATTTTGTATCTCGTGCGGGTCGTGTTCGATGGCCCGCGGCGGAAAATCGTCGAAGTCGCTGTTGGCCGACAAATATTCGGCGTAGCAGCGCAGCCAATCATTGACGTGCCAATCGGCGTACAGCCGCATGCGACGCAAAAGAAAATCGTCTGATAAGCCGGTCAGGCCCAGCCCCCGCATATTTTGTTCGTCCTGGAAGCGGAGGCGATATTGTCCGCCGATGTCGAGCACACCGGAATCCTCGCAGGCGCGGAGCTGTTTGAGCCTCTCTCCTAAATGCCAACCGTCGTAGCACGGGTCGTTCAGATACTTAAAATCGTTGTCGTAGAACGGATCCTTGTAGGCCGCGGCCGCAGCCGCCTTGAGGGCAGCCAGTTTTTTCGGCGGACAAGGTACGACGCTTCCATCGTCGGCCCCTGACTCACTTTCCAGCGCCTCACTTACAAGCTGAAAGGGTGCATTTTCTGCCATGGATCCGGAAATCTGTTCCGGCTCCGGGGGTCCGCCACCAAGAGACTGCTCTGCGCGAACAACAGGAGCCCTGCTGACCTGACAGGCCAGGACCAGGGCGATCACCCAACCGAAGGGGCGCAACGACGGGCGCATGCTGGGACAAGTCCTTTTGTCCGATGTGGGGGATCTGCAATACCAGGAGTTAATTCGACCGTGAACAGGCGGTTTTCCAGGCAAGAATTTCCAAAGCGGCAAAGTCAGCGTAAAAGGTACATGAATGACGCCGAAGGGGCCGTGAGTTTGACGCCTAAGGGCGACTTGGCACAGCAGCAGGCACCGTCTGAGCGAAATCGCTCATACGGGAGTTGAGGGCCGCTGCCATGGAAGCGGCCGCGGGTGAAAATGCACGGAGGGATTGTCGTCGTATGCGGCAACCTACTATACTCTCCGCGGCACATGTGGCAGACGATAATTTTGCCAATGATGCTGCGGTCTTGTCTCGTTACGTGTCCGTTTTTCTTTCAGGCTGTAGTGGTTGCGGTGGGTCGGACGGAATAGGCTCCAAGGCTGGCTTTCGCAACGCGACCGACCTGATAAACATCCCGTGCAACCGCCGGGACGGTTTGCAAATGTCGGAATCGCCATCATCTCATCCTGACGATTCGCGCGGGAACTCCCGTCGTCGATTCTTGTTTCTGATTCTCCCCTGGGGGATCGTCGCTGCTGCGTACGGCACGTTGGCCGCGTTGGCGGTGCGGTTTCTCTTTCCGAGCCAGCGCCGTCGCCAGGACTGGCAATTCGTGACCACCACGGCTGAGTTGAAGACGGGACAATCGCTCACGTTTACGTCACCTGACGGGTCGAAGATCGTGTTGGCCCGGCAGCGGGATGGCGACGAACAAGATTCGTTTATTGCGCTGTCGAGCGTTTGCCCCCACCTGGGTTGTGCAGTGCATTGGGAACCGCACAACAACCGTTTCTTCTGTCCCTGTCATAACGGGGCTTTCGATGCGGCCGGCGCGCCCACGAGCGGCCCGCCCGCCAAGGCGGGTCAGCCTCTGACTCGTTTTCCCCTGCGCGTGGACCGTGGGCGGTTGTTCATTCGCGTGCCGCTGGAACGTGTGACGGAGTCTCGTGAGAGGACGGTCTAGGCCACGCACAGTAAATCCTGGAATGCAAAAATCAGGCAATAGCCCGCACATTTCGTGAGGTTCACGGCTTATGGCAGGACTGGCACAATGGTGGGCGCAGCGCGTGCCCATCTCCGGCGAGCAGCTTCGAGAGCTGACAAACGAGCCGGTTCCCAACCACCTGAAGCGGTGGTGGTTCTGCCTGGGTGGGACGCCGGCCTATCTATTCGTGGTACAGATTGTCACGGGCATCCTACTGGCTTTTTACTATCAGGCCTCTCCGCAATCGGCCTACGAATCGGTGCGGTACATCACGGAAGAGGCCAGCTACGGTTGGTTTTTTCGCAGCCTGCATCGGTGGTCGGCCACGCTGATGATCGCGGCGGTGATTCTGCACCAGATGCGGGTCTACTTCACCGGCGCCTACCGCAAACCGCGGGAATTGAATTGGGTGATCGGGATGTGCCTGCTGATGTGCGTGCTGCTGACCGGCTTCACGGGCTACAGTCTCGTGTTTGAGCAGCTCAGTTACTGGGGGGCCAATGTGGCCGCGAACATCTCGAATTCCGTTCCCCTGTTCGGCACCGCCCTGAAGCAATTGCTGCTGGGAGGCGAAGCCTACAATGCGCATACCCTGTCCCGATTCTACGTGCTCCACGCGGCCGTTCTGCCGGGGACGATGATTCTCCTGCTTTTCGTGCATGTCACGCTGATTCGGCTGCACGGAGTGAGCGATCTTAAGTTTGCCGATGAAGCACCTGACCAACCTCAACACTTCAATTTCTTTCCAGACCATCTCCTCACGGAGATCATGGTGGGGCTGGTCCTGATGCTGATCCTCTGCGCGCTGGCCACGCTCGTGCCGGCGCATCTGGGGCAGAGGGCCGATCCGCTGACGACGCCGGAAGTGATCAAGCCCGAATGGTATTTCTACGTGACGTTTCGGTGGCTCAAGCTGTTTTCACTGAGCTTCGCGGTGCTGAGTATGGGGCTGATCGTCGCTGCGATGTTCATTTGGCCGTGGATTGACATGCTGTTGCGGCGGATCACGGGTCGTGAAGAGGCGAGCGTTTATATCGGCATTGTGGCTACTTTGTTGTTGATCGGTTTCACAGTCTGGGAAGCGGTCGTCGCGCATTAACGGTCCGTTATTTTTCTCCTTGTCCTTTGTCTTTGAAAGTATCGACCCATGTCGCTTCGCACCAAACAATGGATTATCGCGGTTCTGGGTTCCGCCTTCCTGGTGTCACTGCTTTTTGTCCAGTGGCGTGAGGTCGCGCGCGTCCGCGAGGAGGCCGGTTTGGTGCCTCCCCATATCGCCGTCCCGGCCAGTTCGGAGTCGTGCGTGAAGTGCCATGGCGAATCCTCTCCAGGCATCATCGACCATTGGAAGGGAAGCACGCACGCTGTGAAGGGAGTGGGCTGTGTCGAATGTCATCAGGCAGACGCCAAGGACGCCGACGCCTTTGAGCATTATGGGGCGACGATCGCCACCGTCGTGACGCCACGCGATTGTGCCCGTTGCCACGTGAATGAGGCGAACGAATTTGCCCACAGTCACCATGCCCGGGGAGGAAACATTCTGGCCTCGCTGGACAATACCCTGGCAGAGGTGGTGTAAGGGGCTAAAGTGCCGTTCAATCCGCACTCCCCCACGCCAGGCATGACAGTCGATAAGGTCAACGGCATGGCCAGCGTAAACACGGGGTGCAAACAATGCCACGGAGGCAAGGTGGGCCTGCAGAAGTCGGACGGCGGTATGCTTACCGTGGACGATTTGAAGCCTGGCGCGGATGGCAAACCCACGCAGGAAGATCTGCTGGCGTTGGTGGCCCGGGACAAACAGGGGCGTCCACTGCTGCATCCTGATACTTGGCCGAACACAGGCATAGGTCGGATGAATCTCGATGGCTCGCTGGGTTCGTGTTCCGCCTGCCATTCGAGACACGATTTTTCACCGCGGCGGGCTCGGCAGCCGGAAAACTGCGCCAAGTGCCACCTCGGTCCGGATCATCCGCAGAAAGAGATCTATGAAGAGTCGAAACATGGGGTGGCTTTTCGAGACTTGAAGGACAAGATGAACCTGGATGCACACCGCTGGGTGCTGGGCAAGGACTACAGTCAGGCGCCCACTTGTGCTACGTGTCACATGTCGGCCAACAAGCTCAACGGCGAGAAAGTTACGCATAATCCCGGCCAGCGCATCTCCTGGACCAATCGACCGGAGGTGAGCCTGGTCATGGATACGGACGCCAAGGGCGAGGTCATCAAGGAAACGGATCCCGCCAAGCGTCGTGACCTGGTGAAAGACACCTGGCAGGACAAGCGGATGCGAATGACCCAGGTCTGCATTCATTGCCACACGCCGGACTATGTCAGTGCGTTCTACAAGCAATACGACGATTTCGTGATCAACTACAATGAGAAGTTTGCCAAGCCGGGACAGAAGATCATGGCCGCCTTGCGGCAAGACGGCCTGCTGACGCCCAAGCAGTTCGATGAAAAAATCGAATGGACATGGTTCTATCTGTGGCACCACGAAGGTCGCCGCGCGCGGCACGGCGCTTCGATGATGGCGCCGGACTATGCCCACTGGCACGGCATGTTCGAGGTCGCGGAGAGATTCTATAAGGAATTGATCCCCGAGGCCCGTGAACTGGCCGAAAAGGCCGAACACAACGGCGGCAAGGCGGAACATACACGGGCCGCAATCCGCGACATACTGGCCCGCCCCGAACATCAATGGTTCGAAGCCGCGAAGGCCGACGGACTGAAGCCGGCAACGCCTCCACCGCCGAAGTCTGAAGAAAAGTGAGCTACCTGGGGGGAGCAACTCGGAGGCAAGGTCCGAGCTTGGCTACAACTCAACGGTGGCCAGGACGCGCACCGACATTCCGGGGGACAGCATACCGACCCGGACAACGGCGGCCATGTATCCAAATCTGCCAACGACCACTTCCTTCAAACGTGGATCGATGGCGTCAAGTACGTAACAGGGCTTGCGCGGTTGGGTGAGCTGCAAGACCACGTCGCCGATTTTCAGCAGTGTTCCCGGCTCCAGGTGCTGAACGTCGAGTCCCTCCACCGTCAGGTTCTCACCCGCGGCGCCCGGCGAGAGCGCGAATCCTTCTCCGATCAATTGTCGCATGATTTCAATATCCCACAGGCAGACCGCTCGATCGGGTCGGCAGTGCTTGGCGTGCGCGTGCGCATCGCCATCAAGGCCGGTTTCGGTTACCCGGGCCAAGGGTTGAGGTCGCTTGGGGATGCCGCCGGGTGAGCGACAGACAGCGATGACCGCGGGAGCATCTTCAAGTCTCTGGTGCATAACCGTCACTCGAATCCGTTACGTCTGGCGTTGGTTGTGTCGTATCCGTAGCCGACTCCCAGGGCGTGCGACATGACTACTGCGGGCCAAGCTGGCAGCCTTCACACTCCTCAGGCCGTTCGACCGAACTGGGGGCAGCGCCCACTCTGGGATGTTCAATGCCGCACAAGCTCCGTTCGGCCGCTATCAAGGCGCCGAGCAAGACGCCGACTGCTTCATAGTATCCACCAGGATTTTCGCGCCCTAACAAGCGGCCGAACGCCGGGGCCCACCAGGCCAGATGCTCGTGGAGAAACCGTCGGGCGGCATCGCGACAGATGGCGGCGCGTTGGGCACCGCCCTGATCGCCGCATTCCGCTGCCCGACGTTCCAGTCCCAGCAGGAATGCCATGAACTCCAATTCCAGGACGATATGGTCGTGCTGCTCACGGCGCTGCGGGGACGGTTCCAGGCCGAACGCCTGATAAAACCCGCTCACGTCAGCCAAAGCGTGCGATCTCTGAAAGGTGAACTTGCTGTTGATGTAGTCCGTTTCATGTGGCGGACAGGTGCTGCTGGCCAAGAGTCCGAAAGTGGATTCAAACAGCTCATTCAGTGCGTGACGCGACGCAGGGAGACGGGCGACGACCGGGGCCGGATTCAGCTCCTCTAAGGGCTGCTCCCCGAGGGCCAACTCCGCTGACGCGGCAGCCGCTTCGTTGCGCAGTAAGTCGGCCGCGTCGTTCAGGAGCGAATTGTTTGGTAGCGACGTCAGCTCGAGCCAAGCGCCGGCCCGTGGATCCGCCAGCGCCATGGCGATGAATCGATATAGGATCTGCCGTGCCTGGCTGACGGCAGGATCCCAGGCCACCTCAACCCGTGCATTGTCGATCGTGGTCATAGCTGTTGCTTTCGTTGGAATTCAGATCGAGTTGACGTGCTCTGCCGCTGGCCGCTCGAAGGTCGGCTCCTCGACCGTCACACGGACTACTTCTTCGCCAAGTTTGTTGTAGCCGATGACCGTATCATTGAAGATTTCCTGGGTCTTGCTGCTGCCATCAGGCATGGTCACCTGCACCTCAGCGACCTTGGGCCCCTGTTTGATTTCAAAACGAAAAACGATCTGTTGGCTCGCGCGGAACAACTGCAATACGGCGAGCAGTTCACGGTCGGGACAGCTGTATTGCTCGATGGCGTGTTCCACGCCGGGACCGAACATCTGGACCAGGTAGCCGCGAGGCACCCAGCGGGGCGGGATATAGAAGCCGTTCGGCTCCGTGCCGAATTGCGGGTAGAGTGGCAGAGCAATCTTCCGCTCTCGGATCAAATAGTACAGCGGGTTCTGGGGATCCTTGGCCCACGTGCCGTCCTCGGCGATTTTCACCAGTCCTTGCAGCCGGATCTTGCCGACGCAGGCCGCCATACAGCGCGTCTCGGCGGGAGCACCGGTGGGACTGATGGTGGGATCCTTCCCTTCGATCCGGGGGTAGCAGCCAACGCATTTTTCGCTGGTCCCGGTCGTCGGCCGATACATCGCCTTCTTATAGGGGCAGCCTTCCACGCACTTGCGATAGCCGCGGCAACGGCTCTGATCGATCAGCACGATACCGTCCTCGGGGCGCTTGTAGATGGCGTTGCGAGGACAGGATCCCAGGCATCCCGGATAGGTGCAATGGTTGCAGATTCGGGCCAGATGAAAAAACCAAACTTTATGCTCGGGGAGTTGCGTGGAGGCACCAAATTGTTCCGCACGCTGGAATGTGCCCCCGGTGGCCGTGTCTTCGTGGATGTTGGGACTCCGCCACTCATCGTCGGTCGGCAGGTAGCCCAGCGCCTGTTGCGGGCCGTCGGGGCCGGGCTTCTTCTGCGCCGCCTCGAAGATCGTCAGACCCTCGAACGTGCCATAGGGCTTGCGATCCGGTTCGGCTGTAGACTTATTCCAGACCTGCTGGCCGGGGTTGGCCTCTTCAAGCATCGCGAGCAGCTTCGCGTCCCAATGTTGAGGATAACCGCCGTAGGGTTTGGTTTCGACATTATTCCACCACATTAATTCCTGACCCTTGGAGAACGTCCAAGTGCTCTTGCATGCCATGGTGCAGGTTTGGCAGCCGATGCAGCGATTCGGATTGAAGACGAAGGCAAACTGCCATTTCGGGTGCCGTTCTTCATGCGGATAACCCATTTCCCGCCCGAGCTGCCAGTTATAGACGTTGGCCATGGTCGCCTTTCCTTACGCGTTAGGCGGCAGTGTAATCTGCACCAGCCGCTCGGAGAGCGGTTGACTGTGCGTGGTGGTCACTCTCACAACTCCGCAGCGCGCCAGGATCGCCCTGATCCGCTCTTTCAGCGGCTCCTCCCCCAAGAGCCTCCACAAACCGTGGAACCCCGTATAAAAAGGGTCGCGGGACAGTGTCATGAGCGCGTCGAGCCCATTTCCCATCCGGGCATATTCCTCGACCAGCAGGCGCAGCATCAGTTCCGGGTCACCATCGACCTCGACACCGCTGAGTTCCAGAGGATCCTCCGGCAGCATCTCGCGCGAAACAGGATGCACCTTGGGCCCAATGTTGTTCAGATCATCTAGCATGACACTGCTCCCCATGCGATTTCGTCACGTTCGGGTTATTCTTTGATCTTGATCAGCGCGCCGGTCAAATACGCTTCACTCTCGGGCGTCTTTTCACCTGGACTATAGCCGCTCTGCCCCGGCTTCCAGACGCCCACCCCGTCCAGGCCGCCACTTTCCGCCTTGGTGATTCGGACGAGCGTTTCTTTCGGCACCGTGTTGATGGCGTGGTTGTCGATATCCGCACCAAAGGTGAACGCCATACTGCCGGTCTTCTTGTGAAACAGGCTATCCGTCTGGTGCATGGGCATCATCCAGTTGCGGGTGATGCTTTGATGCGAGCCATAGCGGTAGCTGGCCTGGTAACCGGTTTCCGCAGACAGGGCACGGCCGTCGGCGCGGGTTTCATGGGCGCGCACGGTTCGTTCCGTGGCAATCCAGCCCGTGTGCTTCATGATCGTGAACGTGTAGGGGAGCCCCGGATTGAGCTTCACGCGGACCATGCAGCGGAAGGCTTTATGGCGCGGACCTTTGTCGTCTTTCCAGCCGATGTAGGGGCGATCCAGTTCATTGGCGTCGACGTAGACATAGTCCCCTTCATGCAGTCCCAGGTCGGCGGCCGCCTGGGGGTTCATCTGAATCTGTCGATCCGCCACGCCTGGCGCCCGCTTGTCGGTGCGGTGCGGATCGCCAAAGTTATCGCTCCACAGCCAGTGCCAATCGACGGTGGACCAGGATGAGTGGGTCGAATGGCGGCTCTTGGGTGTGCTGCAGAAGAATTGATATCCCTGCTTCCAAAGCGGGTTGACGGTTTGCTTGACCTCCGCCCAGGGCAGCTTGACGTTGCGCACTTGGCGCAAGTCAGGATCAGCCGTGTCGGCCGGAATACCAAAGTCAGCGGGTCGCACAAATGGGCTGGTAGAAACGATGACGTTCGGCAGATAGGGAGTCGCCTCGACTCCTTCGCGGTGGACGATCAGGTTTTCGCCATACTCGATAGCCTCGGGCAGATCGCAATAGCTGGCCAGCCGCCCGCAATCCGTGTAGAACGGGATGGAATCGTGTACTTGCTCCCAGAACGGTACGCGCGGGTAGGTGCGAAACAGCATCAGTGCCGCGCCGGGCTCGCCTCCATATTCTCCGGCAATCATCTTGTCGACCTGATAAGGACCGTCCTTGCCGCGCGTCGTCGTGGAATTGTCAAAGACACGTTGCAGATAGACTTTGGCCTTTTTCTCCGTAACAAATTTGAAATAATCGGCGAACCGGCGATCGCCGGTCTTCTTCGCCAGGGCACGGGCGACGCCGGCGAACACTTCAGCGTCGTCCACCGAATCGTGAACCGGCTTGATGCCTCCCTTCCAGACCTGGATGAAGGGATTCGAGCAGGAGCCGCCGCATTCGTAGTCCTCCTGCTCGACCCAGGAATTGACCGGCAGCACCACGTCGGCGTATTCGGCGCTGCCGGTCCATTCGATCTGTTGGTCGACGATCATGTCAACTTTAGGCAGCACGTTGACAATGATATTGTAGATCCACTTAGACTGGTTCAAGAAGTTGGCGTTGTTGTACCAGATCACCTTGGTGGGGGTTGGCAGGTGCGTCTTGCCAGTGAAGTTGCGACGGCCGCCTTTGGGCAAATCGACCGTCGTCGTCCTCTCTCCACAGGCCCAGTAAGACGGATCCTCGCCATCGCTCAGGTGTCGCAGATGTTCGTGCGTGATTCGCGTTGCTTCGTCGAGGACGGGATGGAAAGGATCTTCATGCGTGTAACTGCCGACTCCCGGCCCGCTCCAAGGGGAGGCCTGCATCAGCGCTCCCTTGTAGTTGCCGGCCCAGGTGAAGCAGCCGGCACCATGCCGGCCGATGTTTCCGGTGAGCATCACGGGCAGGTAAGCGGCTCGATTGTGGAGGGTGGCATGGAAATAGTGGTTGACACCTTCACCGATGTGGATCGCTACGGGATGGCCTGCCTCGGTCGTTTTCCAGATGTCCTCGGCCAAGCGACGGACCAGATGTGCGGGCGCGCCGGAGATCTCCTCGACCGTTTTTTCGTCGTAGTCCCGCAAATGCCGCTTATACATTTCCAGGATCGGCATCACTTCAACCTGGCGACCGTCGGCGAGTTGGACCTGGTAGGTTCCTTCCAAGGCGGCCGCCACATTCAAATTCTTGCCTACCTCATCACGGCTGATGAAGACCACTCGCTTGCCAGCGGTGTCCCACACACAAAAGTCGCCGATGCGCCGCCGCTGTGAATCCGTCAGCCCCTGGATTTTGTAGGAGGGACCGGCCGAGATGTCCTTGGGGCGATAGCCGGCCATCACGTCCTCGGGCCGCAGCCTGCGAAGCGTATCGGTTCGCACGAGCAGCGGGAAATCCGTGAACTGGCGGCAGAAATCTGGTTTGTACCAGTGGTTGTCGAGCATGATTTTCGTCACGCCCAAGAGTACCGAGGTATCGCTTAGCCCCGGCCGTACGCCGATCCAGTAATCACTCTTGGTGGCCGGGCAGTTGTATTCCGGGGCGATGTCCACCAGTCGGCCGCCGCGCTCCATAACTTCATTGAGCCAATGCGACTCGGGCATCTTGTTTTCGATCAGGTTCTTGCCGATTTGGATCACCAGCTTGGAAAACCGCAGGTCATTGAAATCCATGTCGGCGGTCTGCAAGCCATGCACAAACGGCTGCCCGGGCGCCTGGTCGCCGCGCCAGGTGTACTCGTTCCAGTCGCGCGCGCCGTGCGCTTTTTCTGCCGGCACGCCGCGGACATGATGATCCAAGAGTCCCAGCAGGTTGGCGAAACGATAGATGCCGAACTTCCCCACGATGCCGTGGATTGGCAAGTTGGAGCCCATCTTGATCACGCGTGTGCCGGCCCCTTCCACCTTGTCGATCATCACCTGCTCGTAGCCGTCGCGCTTCAGTCGCTCGACACCATCAGCGCCGCTGTACGTGCGGGACACCGCTTCCAGACCGGCCGCCACATAGTCGGATATCTCCCCCCAACTGAGCCGCACATAGCCATCGTTGCCCCGGTCATCGAATTTGTACTTGCTCCGGAGTTCAGGGTTCTCCGAAAGCGAGGGGAACCCGGCGTCGGCCCAATCCTTCCATCCTTTGCGCAATACCGGGCCCTTCAGCCGGTACGGGCCATAGACCCGCCGTTGCATGGTAAATCCCTTGGGGCAGCCACGAGGATTCCAGGCCTTGGTGGCCTTGTTGCCATACAGATCGCCGTAGCGGTCATGATCGTAATTTTGCTCGCTGCGAATCATCACGCCGTTGCGGACATACGCTCGCAGCCGGCACATGTGCGTATCGTTCGGAGCGCAGACCCAAGTAAAGGTCCGGTCATAGCGGTACTGATCAAGATAAATCTTCTCCCAATCGCGGCTGGGATAGGCGCCCAGTGGGCTTTCACCGCTGACAGGAGCGAACGCCCAGCCCTGCGCTCCCTGAGCCAGCAACACGCTACCGCCGGTAGCCGCGCAAGATTTCAGGAAGTGACGTCTTGAGATGGTCATGTCAGTTGTTCCTTGAACCATCCTGCCTGACGGCCGTATTGCGGCTCCTCAGTGGGGTGGCTTCTCCAAAAGCAAATCCTGCCAGATGCTGATCAACTTCTGTCCGTTGCGGTCGCGATGATCCCCATCCCAGACTGCCAGCGCAATCGAGGCCCGCTCACCCGGCACCAACGACACGCCGGATGCTCCCTCAACGACGAGCGGGCGCGTCATCACGACGGTCCAACGACCCTCCCGCCATTGCCCGCGGGCGGTCACCAGGCGACTCTTCGGCAACCGGAACGCCACGCTTCCCGGCCCGCTGGCCGTGAGCGACGAACTGCCGGATGCACCGGCGGCCGGCACAACAGGGTTGCCGCTGGCCTTGGCCGGCAGCGAAATATCGGGTTGTTCCTTCCGCTGCGTGCCAGGCCGCTGATATTCGGCGGTGGAAACGGTTTTTTCGCTCAACGGATATTGATCCACCACGGTGCGAGGATAGATCTGCTCGACATCGGGCGGGCCGGTCGGCGGTTCCGCCTGCCAAAACCACACGTCAACCGGCGCGTCGGTCGAGCCCATCCCCAGAAATGGCTCGACTGTGCCACGGTACAACTCGACTGCGATCGCATCGCGGAACGCCTGGGTGCGGGCCGCGTCGCTGTTGGATGTCGCATCCTGCCAGCGGAGCCGGATGGCAATGTCGCGTCCGTCGTGGACCGCTTGCACAGTCAGCCCGGGATCAGCGTCATCGCGCCACCACAGCGGTGTCATTCGTAGCCGCACCGCAGGACTCATCTCCCATTGCGACGAGGCCTGATCTCCGGGCAGTTTAGCAACATACTTGGCCACAATTTGCTCACGCTTCAATAGCGACGCTTCGCGCTGTGCATCGGTGGAGAGCGACCGCAGAAAATTCACGAGATCGGTTATCTCTTCCGGTTTAAGGTTGGCACTGGCGGGCATGGGAGTACCGGGCATCCCTAGAGCGATCCGACGATAGAAGGAGGTTGGGTCCGGGCTCCCCTTGTAAATGCCACGGGTCAAATCGCGGGGGCGTGTCGGCAATCCCTCCGCGTCAACCATCTTCTGCTGCCCATCTCCGCGCCCTTCGTTGCCATGGCACGAATGACAACTCTGCTTGACATACAGCTCCTTGCCGCGAGCGATACTCTTGGCATCCGGGGGGCCGATGGCCGGCACGGCGAATACCGCGGCGGGCAGGGTGCGGTTCTCGACGAATTGTTTGACTTCTTGCTCGTCAATTTGCTCTTCCCCCTGCTCCTTCAGGGTACGGATGATTTCTTCACGCGCGCCCTCGCGACGAAATCGCAACACTTCATCCACCAGCAGCGATCGATCCCGCGGGCTCAGATGGGCCCAGGAAGGCATAGCCGATCCGGGCATTCCTCGCACCAACATCGCCTCGATATCCTCCCGAGATGGCACGCCGTTGACCGTGCTGACAAGCCGGTAAGGACTTGCACGGAGGTTGCGTGGCTTGGGGTAGATAAATCTGGCGGCCAGACCCTGCCCGTCTCCTTGATCGCCGTGGCACGCCGCACAGTGCCGGGTGTAGAGTTCGGTAGCGGTGAGAGGTTTGGTGGCCACAGCTACAGGGACCGCAGTTTCTCCCGAAGTTCGCTGTCCGCCGACCCCAGCATCACCCCTCGTCGTGTCCTGACGTGGGGTCGGTGGGGGAGCGGATGGTTGACAGCCGACAGCCATCCACGCCAGGAATGCGCAGATCATGAACTCAATTCTGTCGCGTTTGAGTCCTTCCGCCATCATTCCCATGACCCGCTCCGTCTAGTTGGCGTCAGTCCTTTCGACTGGCAATCGTTCTGTCATTGTCACCGCTTCGTGAGGAGTCAGCAGATGTCATGCCGAAGGCAGACTGCGTATGCCGCTCCATGCAAGTGGGTGGATTTGCTTAACCGTCCTCAGTTCAAGGGTGCATAAGGTGTATTCGTTCGGCACGCACAGTGCGGCCTCGCACACTCTCTGGCCTGGTGAGCGAAGTTAGCAATTCCTTCGCAGTCGCCGATTACATTCGTAGCCAAAATCTGCAGGTAACCGGCAGGATTACTCCGAATCGCCAAGATCTCGCTCATAAGCTTCCTGAACTAACCCGTTCTCCATACGTTCGTGTTCCAGAAACTCTCCTAGGAAGTAGTAAAAGAGCTGCTCCAGTGCCTGCCAGCAGCGAGGCGATCCGCGGTGAACGCGACTGAGGGCACGGAATTGGTCCAGGGTGGTGCGAAACTCGGCATGTTGTTGCCGCAAAATGTCGATTTTTTGCTGGAGGCGCGGAGCCTCAGCGAGCACTTCAGAAAAATAACCTCCCTCCTCCTCTTCGTGGCCAAAGTGGGACTCGATCAGATTCGCCAAGCCTGTCATACGAATCGTCAATTCGTGGCGATCCGCGTTTCTGGCCGCCAACAGCCTCTGAAACTGCTGTAACAGGCGGCGGAGTTCGTCATGCTCGTCGGCGATCTCATGGTCGGTGCCGCGATTGAGGTCTATTTTTGTCATGACAACGTCTCCAGGAGGAATCGCCCTACCATGCCGCACAGTCCAAAACGCCCGGCGATGGCAGCGGCCCAGACAAACAGGGAAATCGGCAGCCCAGTTTACGAGGCTGCGCGGTCAGCAGCTCGTCGATCGTGGTTGACTGGAAAGACTCTTCGACCAGCGCAACCGCGTTGTCGAGTCGCCGGTGCAGCGGGCAAAGCTGCTCCGCGTGTGCTTCCAGATCCAGCGGACACGTCCGGATTCGCTGCAAAGGATCCACTGTATTGACGACGTCGAGTACGGTGAGTTCGGTTGCGGCCTTGACGAGCATAAAGCCCCCGTGCAGGCCGCGCTGCGATCGGACCATACCGGATCGGCACAGACTTTGCATGACTTTGGAAAGGTACCCGCAGGGGACACGCGTCGCACTGGCAATTTCGGCTGTCGTGGCCGGTTCGTCGTGTCGCGCAAGGAAAACGATCGCTCGCAGGGCGTATTCGGCGGTTTGGGAAATCATGGTTGGCATTTCGTAAAATCGACCTTAATTGGATATCTGGATCTTGACATCCATAATACACCCGTTAGAATGTCCTTGTCAAGCGGGAACTTCCCCCGTGGCAGGTTGACGCGCGGATGGGAGTCGGACGGCTTACTTAAAAACGGACATTCCCGAGAGGAGAATTTCCATGAGCAATACGGCACTGCTCCCTACTCCGCTGCCCCAGCAGCGGGTGGGAGATCTGGTTCGCGAGCGTCCGCTACTCGGAAGAGTCTTTGACGGCCTGGGCATCGACTACTGTTGCGGAGGCAACCGCACTCTGGCCGGCGCCTGTGCAGCGGCTGACGTGCCACTCGTGACAGCAATTGGGCTACTTAGCCAGTCCGATGGCGAATCATTGACTGCGTCTGAGGCAGACTGGTCTACGGCGTATCTCTCTGCGTTGATCGACCATGTCGTCGACAAGCACCATCGCTATTTGCGGGAGGAATTGCCGCGGCTAGCGGCCTTGCTTCCTCGCGTGATCAAAGCTCATGGCCAACAGCATCCCGAACTTCGCGAATTGGAGCAGGTTTTCGGAAAACTGGTCGACGAACTGACGACCCATCTGCTCAAGGAGGAGCAGGTGTTGTTTCCCGCAGTGAAGCAATTGGAGGAGCGTCGACCTCATGAATCGACAAGGCAAGTCAGCCCCAGTCTCAGTATCCACCTGCCGATCGGCAGGATGGAAGACGAACATCGCTTCGTGGGGGGAGCCTTGCGGCGAATCCGCTGGTTGAC
Organism: Planctomycetota bacterium; assembly: GCA_021413705.1. Classification (GTDB taxonomy): domain Bacteria; phylum Planctomycetota; class Planctomycetia; order Pirellulales; family UBA7805; genus JAIOPX01. The sequence goes on from JAIOPX010000077.1 coordinate 57,814, forward strand.
TGGCGACTATCGGCCACCCCAGGACGCTTGCAGCACCTATCGGGTCTTGCTCGCTGGTTTGCACGACTTGGAGGCGGACCTGCATTTGCACATCCACAAGGAGAACAACATCCTGTTTCCTCGAGCAAAGCAGCTTTGGATAGAAATCGATACCGGCAGCATTCCAATCGAGGCGGATCGATGATGCAGGGTTGGCCCGACTATCGGAAACTGCCCCCGTCCCGCACTTAGAGGAGATCAGCAATGTCGCTCCGAATTTGGCTCTGTGGTGTAATTGTGATGACCTTTTCGTTGATCGGAACCTGCGGCGCAGCCCAGGATCAGGCGATCATCAAGGGGCGATTTGTTTATGACGGTACGCCGCCCGTTCCGGAGAAACTTGCCCCAGATAAAGATAGGGAAGTTTGCGGCAAACACACGTTGGTGCGCGAACAAGTGACCGTGGGCAAAGATGGTGGGCTGGCCAATGTGGCCGTGTGGCTTTCCAGTAAAGGAATTTCTCCCGCCGCAGACACGCCTGTGCCAGGAGCAGCGGTGATTGACAACAAGGACTGTCGTTTCGAGCCGCACGTCATCGTTCTCCGCACTGGCCAGCCGCTCGAACTCAAGAACTCCGACCCTGTTGGCCACAATACGATGGCCAGTCCCCAAAGCAACCCAACCTTCAACGTCCTCATCCCTGCCAACGGCTCGCAGACGGTCAAGAGTTTGACGCGATCCGAACGCATGCCATTCGAGGTCAAATGCAGTATCCATCCGTGGATGAATGCTTGGGTAGTGCTGCAGGACCATCCCTTTACGGCCGTGAGTGGCCCCGACGGCAGCTTTGAAATCAAGGGGCTCCCGGCAGGCAAGAAGCTGGAATTCCAGGTGTGGCAGGAAAAGGCTCGCTATTTGAAAAATGTCGACGTGGGAAGCACTAAGACTTCTGCCTTTGGCAGGTTTTCATTGACTCTCAAGCCGGGAGAGAACGATCTGGGTGCGATTAAGGTTTCGGCCAGCGCCTTCAAGTAGCAATGGATCGCTGGTAGCTCCGACACGTTCGGAAGAAATCGCCGCGCCACGATATCCAAGATCTCCGAGAATTTCACGCCAACAATCTGACACACTATTGGACCTATTGGACCCATGTGAATGCCATGGATGATGACACGCGAAGCCAACGCATCATCCGCGAAAGTGCTTGCCCGACAGCGGCTTGCCCACCCAAGTGTCCTCCAAGACCAACACTACTGACATGACAAACGGGTCGCCTTAAAATCCTGTGCGGTTCCATCCTCGTCCTGGAGTACGTTCAGTTGAACGGACCAATGTTACCTGTAATGGTACCCACTATCTTTCTTGCGGGATCAGTGGCTCGGTGAGGGTCCGCGACGGGCGTGGCGTTTGAAAAGCGAGCCGCCACATCCGGGCTCTATTACGTTCCGTCACATTGACGTCACATCGGCCGAATGCAACTGGCCAACTGCGTAAGGACGAACCGACATTGGACACTTCCCGTCAAGTTGCAACCCGCTTCGGCCACATCGCCACCGAACCCCCGCTATTTTCAACTCATCGGTTGCTGCGGGGGGCATGGACAAAAAACGCTTCATCTCCAAATCCACAAATAATCAGGCCGCCCTGCCCGGGGTGGTGCGAACAGGGCGGCCTTCGAAGGTAAGCAGTACAACGCTACGCCGCCTCGGGTGTGGGGTTATCGCCGACAAACCCTTCCCAGGCTTCCTTCAGTTCAGTGCGTAGCTGCGAAACGCGGCCAGGGCTCAGATGGAACTTCCGTGCGGTCTTCTGGGTGGTTTCCCCCGTGGCCAGAGTCGTGGCAACCTTTCGCTTCTGGCCTGACAAGCTGCGGAGCCAGGATGCAAAGTCGATTCTGCTCGCGGCCGTCTCCGCCGGCCCGGCAGTGCGATCCTCGATCAGCACTTCTGTCCAAGCCATTTCTTCGTCATCAAAGTAATCCAACCGATCTATGTGGACTCCCTTGTTCAACTGGCAGTGGACGGAAGTCACGTCACGAACATTGAGAGAACCTCCCAGGCGCCGACCGGCACGGACCTGTGCCACACCATAGCGAGCTAACGCCGAGGGGTAGGCTACTTGTTCCTTCTTCAACTCCACCAGCCGGCGATAAGCGGCCATGGCATTGCAAATCACCTCCTGCACGGCCTCCGCGCGGGCTTCCGGGTCAAGCTGGCGAAATGAAACCGCGGCGTGACGGCGGATCAGCGGCAGCATGGCCAGAAATTTCTTGTGCCAGCGAGGAACGGAACGCTTCGACGACCGAATGGGCTTCGCAACCGCAATCATAGGGACGATCTCCTGTGGGTAGAGACCGCCCCGGACGGGGGCGGTCATGTTTGGGAAAACACAACCGCCCCGCACAGCACGAGGCGAACGACGACAACAATCAATGATGAGTCAGCGTGCGATCGGGCGTCGGGTGGATTCGCAGCACCTCGGGTCCACAGACATCTCCCCCATGAGCCGACCACAATCGGCAATCTCAGGACCGGCAGAGGCTACGATGGCCGGAAAACCGCAGTCGGAATGGACTATCGAAAGATTCGTCGTGTCCCTTCCGGCCGCAGTGGGAGATAAAATAAAGGGATGGGCCGAGTTCGGCCGGCTTGCGTATAGCAAACCGAAGGTCACCAAGCGGGATTTTCCCCAAAGCTGGGCGGTCTGCAAGCAACAAGGGTTGGTGGAATGACGAGAGAACAAGAAGTTGATGCAATGATGCAAGAATTAGTTGCTAGCCGGCGGGTGCTTATCAACCCGGTTGGTATCCGGCCAGCGAGTGAAATGACAAGAGAACAAGAAGTTGATGCGTTTTTGAAAGACCTCTACGAGCGTCGGCGGATACTTCCTAATCCGCCTATGTTGTTCGACCAAGACAAATCCGAGAAGGCGTTCTGTCCCACGGGTCCTGGGGGTCGGGTGGATAACTCCTGTCCGCCAAAGGAGGCTAAAATGAACATGCGATTATCCTACGACGATCCCCTAACGGCAGTTTTTCTACGAACGCTGGCATGGGAACTGTACGTGGCTGACCGTAAACTACTCGTCAAGGAAATCGCTGAGAAGTTAGTGCAGACCGCCAGAGGAGATTTGGGCCTTCTGAAAAACAAGGGAGGTGCCCCCCACGCCTTTATTCAATCCCTACAAAAACCGGGGAAACAGGGGAAACAACTGCTGTCACGCGCCCCAATAAGACCCTTGGAAAGGGGATGGCAAGACGCGTGGAGACTCCTGTATCTGCCAAGCCATCGATTCGTCAGGATGTTGTCGGACAACCCTGTCTGGACGCACCTGTCAGACAAAACAAAAAAAGCCGAGCCACTCCAGTTGTCGCTTTCACTTCGTACACCTGCTGCGCCAAAATTACTGGTCACGGTCGGAAGTGGCCCTCCAACAAAATCCTTGCTGGATAAAGCACCATGCGGTCTCTACTTCTTACGCGAAACTGAAGGTCTTTACGTCGGGCAAAGCGATGAATTTGACGTGCGTTGGCGCCAGCACACAAAAAAGAATTTGAAGTGGTGGGTCTTTATTGCCCCCGAAGAGGAAAACACTCATTTCTACCGTGATGCATTGTATGCTGCTGAAGGGTTATTGATATCCTTCTGGACCGAAATTTGCACCACAACGAACTGGAAGCGCAGCAAAGATAAGAAGCCCGCTTTCACTTTCCTTCAGCCTGCGATACTGCTCGTTGAGGCGGCTTCCGCTGCGATGATTTGGCTGATTCGGGAGAGAAGGGATCTTGGACTCAAACCATGGGAGCTGCCATTCAAGAGCTGTCGTGCCGACCATTGGCCGAGCTGTTATTTAAGGCCGTTCAACGAGATGGTTGATTAAGACAACAGCAGGGACCCATGATGACCGCTGTTGAAGCCGGTGACCGACGAATTGTTCTTCAACTCGGACCAGGGGTACTCTTGCAGTAACCGGCCCAATCGGACCAGACCCGTTCCTGATGGGCCGATTGGGCCCATTTGCGTACACGGTGGATGCTGTCCCCGGAAATCCTTGCTTGTACGCCCGCGGCCAATAGCAACGATGCCGAAGTTTGCCGCAGGTCGTGGAAGCGGATTCCCAAATGCTCGTTTAACAGGGCTGCCAACCCAGAGATTCTCTGGCGCTCCACAGAACGAGTGCCGTGTGATGCGGTCGGCAACAAGACCGCGGAGGCGAGAATCAAGCCGCACCAGACACCGAAATTGTCGGTCGGCAAAGCTAGGCGGCCGTACCAGGTGGTTATGCCGCAGTTGGCAGGAATCTTTAGGTCAACCTGTCACCGCCAGATTTTCAGCACGTCGCCAGTAATCGGGTGTGTACGTCACTTCGGACGATTATTAAGATGCTCGAACTGGCCATGAAGCACCTCGGGCTGATCGTGGCCGACCCGAAGCTGGCAAACCAGTACAATCTGAGTCTCGACGCCACGACCTCGGATAACTTCTTGGCCACCTTGCTGAAGCAAGTCGAGGAGACGCGCTCCAGGAACGTAATCGATTCACGGACGATAGAAAGCCGGACCAATGGAACACTATGAGCCATCGCTTTCCGACCCGGTGAGCTTCTGGCCCTCTGCTATCCGGCCTTCAGCCTTACCACTCTTTGCACCGTGTTCTTGCAGAATGCGTACAAGATTCTTGGGGGGATACGGAAATTGCTCCACCAGATCGAGCGGAGTTCGTCCCGTTCTGTCCCTCGCATTGACATCAGCACCGGTTGTTAGGAGATACTGTATGACCTCATCCCGTAGCCGGGGCCAAGCAGCTTTGTGCAAAGGAGTCTGTCCCCTGTTGTCTTTCACTTCAATATCCGCACCGTGGTCTACGAGCAGACGTGCGGTTTCTATCTGACCCCCTCCGGCCGCCCAATGCAAAGGCGTGCTACCACCCTTTTCGGCACGTAAGAGTCGCGGGTCCGACTTCAAATACTCTCGCACCGCTTCGCACATGCCTGATCCGGCGGCAATGTGAATATCGAGTGTGGCCCCTTGCGCAAGCAGAACATCAGCCGTATTCCGATTGCCTATTCTTGCCGCGACTTCTATCGGCGTTGCACTGTTAATATCTCTCTTTGCATTCACGTCCGCACCATATTTCAGCAGTAGTGCTACTATCGCTGCGACATTTGAACATCGCGCCGCTGCGTGAAGTGGAGTTTCACCATCGCTATCTTCCGCGTTGACGTCTGCTCCATGGGCGAGTAACTGTTCGATTACGCCTTTTTTTCCGACTTCCTTTTCAAAGGCAAGCGCCGCCGCCGCTTCGTGAAGCGGTGTTTTACCATCGCCATCCGCCGCTTTGACATCGGCTCCGTGGGTCAGCAATAGTTCAACCACGTCCTCTTTTGAGCCATTCGCCGCTTTGTGAAGTGGAGTTTCACCATCGCTATCTTCCGCGTTGACTTCGGCTCCATGGGCCAGCAACAGTTCGATCACGTCCTTTCTTGTCGCAAGATGCAGTGGCATAAAACCGTCGCAATCTTGAGCGTTAACCTCAACTCCATCGTTTAGCAGTTTTTGCACGAGGTCGGTTTGGTCGTGCTCAGCGGCAAAATGAAGTACTGTCTTTTCTTGGTCATCGATTGCGTGCGGATCTGCCCCCTTTGCGAGCAGCGTCCGAGCTGTTGCGTACGCGAATTGGGATAATGCGTGGTGGAGTGGAGTTCGACCAGTGGAGTCGCGTTTATCAACGTCTGCACCGTGGGCGATAAGAAGTTCCGCTATCTCGCTTAATTCGGTCTCGCCAATTGTGTCAGCAACATGCAGTGGAGTTCGACCGCTATTGTCGGTGCCATGTATATCGGCCCCGTGTGAAATTAAGAGATCGACAACGCCGGTCCTCCCGTTGGTAGCTGCCACATGCAGGAGAGTGCTACCGTCAGGAATTCGTGCGTTTGCCGTGCTGCCTTTGCTTAGATACTCCCTAACGATTTTGACGACGCCACCTTTAACTGCGGCGTGCAATAGCGTCGTTCCGTCGTCTGCCGTGATATGAATGTCTGCTGCATTGGCGATCAGGAAGTCCATGACGTCTTCATGGCCATTAGCTGCCGCCGCCAGAAGAGGCGTCCATCCGAGGAGCGAGCGAGGTGGCTTGCCAAGATTATGTCGCCCATTCACTGAAGCGCCATGAGATAGCAGAATCTTGACGACCTCAATATGACCGCTAGAACATGCGAAGTATAAAGGTGAATATCCATAGGTCGTTAATACATCCGGCCTCGCACCATGTTCAAGCAAAAACTTTACCACTTCTGCATGTCCGTGTTCCGACGCTTGGTGCAACGGCGATCGTTTCACATCGCGACGGCATGCGTTCACATCAACACCTGCTGCGAACGCCCTCTTCGCCAAATCCAGAAGTCCGCCCGTTGCTGCGCCGTAGAGGATTGTTTCTTGCGGTTGTGTTACGGCGGTCAGATTAGCCCCTTGTGCAACCAGGATGTCTACAACCTCTGCGTGTCCACACCATGCCGCCTCAAAGAGGGGAGTTTTCCCCGCAATGTTTGTAGGATCAACCGCAGCTCCATATTCCAGGAGTACTTGTGCGACGTTCGCATGGCCATGTTCCGCTGCAAAATGGAGAGGCACTTTTTCGTAACGTGCTTCTGCATGGACCTGGTTAGGGTTTGCGGCCAGAATTGCTCGAACGGAGTTAACGTCTCCCGCGCTGGCCGCCTCGTGGATGTCTCGTATCAGCGCAGCCAAGCCGGTATTGGCCAATTTTTCCAAACGCGCCAGATCGGCAAGACCTCTCGATACGAGCGTAGCCGAACGCAGTGCGATTTCAGTTTTTGTCACAGGCACTATTGCGCGTCCATCGTTCGACCGGGATTCACTCATGTCGCGCCTCCTTTTCGATCGCATTTAGATTATGTTTCGCAGTCTGTATGTCACGGTCTAAGGTCGCAATCATTTCAGCCAATAGATCACGCCCTTGTTTCTGGGCTTCTTCCACTCGCGTTTTTAGTTGAAATAGCTCGCTGCTCCCGACCTCTGCAATTTCTGAGGTGATCTTTTCGATTCGCTTTCTGGCCTGGGAAATCCTACGAATCGTACGAACGAGTTCCGCCCCCACGTCGTCACCATCCACCTGATCAGGACTCGACTGCCATTCACGCAGAATCTCAGCTACAGCGGCCTCATCACAATCCTCGAATGCCTGGTTGAGCCGCTGCATGGCCCTTTCCCGAAGACGTCTGCCGGCCTCGTCGGTCGCTAGATCGGGATGGATACCCTTAGCGGCATCGCGATAGAGCTTCTTTAGCCGTTCAGTTGGTGTAAAGGCGTGATCAGCCGCGCTCGCGTCCATGCCACGAGTGGCTGCCTCAGCGTCGTCCGCAGCCCGCCGAGCTTCAAACGCTGCGTCCTGGGCAGCACGGTCGCCGGGGTGCCGGCGTGCGTGAACAGCGGCGATTAAGGCATTCAGATTATCTAGTTCGGCATACCGACGACCCACCGTAGCGTAATATCGCTGCCCAAACGAATGCACCTCAGCATTGAGAGTTGCAATCTCAAGTTCACGTCGGCAAAGTTCTTCTTGCAGCTTTGACAGCTCATCTCGCTTACATGCCAGTTCCTCTTCTTCGGGTGCCGGGGCTGGACGTAGTGAAGATGTCATTTTAGTCCTCTCAAACCAAGCTGGACGAACCGGTTCCTACATCACGTGTTGACAGTCCGCACGGCTGCCTCCGCTGTCCCGCGAAGACGGGACCCACTCAACAACCCTAAACCCAATCAGCACACAGCAGCTCCGCCTGCATGAGCACCGTCTTGACCGCCTCCTCCTGCAAGTCGGGCGGGTAGCCGTGTTTCCGCAGGATACGTTTCACCATGACCTTGATCGCCGAGCGGGCGCTTTCCCGCAGCGTCCAGTCAATTGTCACGCTCTTGCGGACCTGGGTCACCAGCTCGGCGGCGATCACTTTCAACTCGTCGTTGCCCATCGCCTTCACGGCGCTTTCGTTCGCTGCCAGGGCGTCGTAAAAGGCAATCTCATCGTCATTCAGGCCGAGGTCCTGGCCACGCTTGGTCGCGGCGTCCATTTCCTTGGCCAGCTTGATGAGTTCCTCGATGACTTCGTGCGTGGCGATGGCTCGGTTGTGATAAGCGTTGAGAGCGGTTTTCAGCATCTCGGAGAAGACACGGCTCTGGACAAGGTTGCGCGTAGAGCGGGCCTTGATTTCGTCTCTCAGCAGCTTGGCCAACAACTCCGCCGCGACGTTCTTGTGCTTCAGCCCCCGCACTTCCGCCAGGAACTGGTCGGACAAGATCGAGATATCCGGCTTCTTCAGGCCGGCGGCGGTGAAGACGTCGATGATTCCTTCGTCGGCCATGATCGCCTTCGACACGAGCTGCCGGATGGCGGCGTCCAGTTCTTCCGGCGGGCGTTGCGTGCCGGAGCTTTTGACGAGCTGGGCCTTGATGGCCTGGAAGAAGGCGATGTCATCCCGCAGTTCGATGGCTTCATCCGTCGCGGCGCACAGGGCGAAGACCCGAGACAGCTCGGTCACCACCTGCACGAAGCGTCGCTTGCCGTCTTCCTGTTGGAGGATGTGTTCCTGGCCGGCGGGGATCAGGCCCAGCCGTTGGGCCGGCGTACCGGTGGTCCAGTTGTCCCAGTTGAAGCCGTGCAGGATGCCGCACGCGATTTCGTGCTTCTCCTGCATCAGGGCGATGGCCTGGGCCGTATCAATGCTCGGGCTCCCCTGGCCGCCGCTCTGGGTATAGGTGGCCAGCGCGTGCTTCAGTTGGTCAGCGAGGCCCAGGTAATCCACGACCAAACCCCCCGGCTTGTCGCGGAATACCCGGTTGACCCGTGCGATGGCCTGCATCAGGCCGTGGCCCCGCATCGGCTTGTCGGCATACATCGTGTGCAGGCAGGGTGCGTCAAAACCGGTAAGCCACATGTCACGCACGATCACAATGCGGAAAGGGTCCTTGCTGTCCTTGAAGCGGTTAGCCAATTCGCGGCGGCGGAGCTTGTTGCGGATGTGCGGCTGCCAATCGGGACCGTCCTCCGCGCTGCCGGTCATCACGATCTTCACTATGCAGGCTTGCTTCTTCTCCGCCTCGACGTCGTCGTCCCTGGTGCTGGCCCAGTCAGGCCGCAGTTTGATGATCGCATTGTAAAGGTCCACACAGATCCGGCGGCTCATGCAGACGACCATCGCCTTGCCGTCCATGGCTTCGAGGCGACGCTCATAATGCTCCACCAGATCGGCGGCGATCAGCCCAATCCGCTTGGGATCGCCCACCAGCGCCTCCAGTGCGGCCCACTTGGTCTTGAGCTTCTGTTTTTTGCTCTCTTCTTCCCCCTCGGTGATCTCGTCAAACTCCTCGTCGATCTTGGGCAGGGCCGCCTGGTTCAGGGCCAGTTTGGCGATCCGGCTTTCGTAGTAAATCGGCACCGTGGCGCCGTCGGCCACGGCGCGCTGGATGTCGTAGATGGAGATGTAGTCGCCGAAGATCGCCCGCGTGTTGGCGTCGTTCTGCTCGATAGGTGTCCCTGTGAAGCCAATGAAGGATGCCTTGGGCAGTGCATCGCGCAAATTGCGGGCGAGTCCGTCGATCAGGTCATATTGGCTGCGGTGGGCTTCGTCGGCGATCACAACGATGTTCCGCCGGGGAGACAGTTCGAGCATCTGCTCCCCCTTTTCCGGCATGAACTTCTGGATCGTGGTGAAGACCACGCCCCCGCTGGCCACCTGCAACAACCGACGCAGGTGTTCCCGGTCCTCCGCCTGCACGGGCATCTGGCGGAGCAATTCGTGGCAGCGCTTAAACTGGCCGAAAAGCTGATCGTCCAGGTCATTGCGGTCCGTCAGCATCACCAGCGTCGGGTTCTGCATGTCTGGATGCCGCACAATGCGGGCGGCGTAGAAAAGCATGGAAAAACTCTTGCCGGAGCCCTGGGTATGCCACACCACGCCGGCCCGGCGATCCCCCGGCTGGCCCCCCTTGGAGCGATCCGCTACGCCCATGCCGCTGGCCCGCACCGTTTCTTCGAGGGCAGCGTTCACGGCATGGAACTGATGGTAGCCGGCGATGATCTTGTGCAGCCGGTCGCTGTCCGTGTCTTCCTCGAAGACGATGAAATGCTCCAGCAGGTCGAGAAAGCGGCGCGGCTCAAAGACCCCACGCACCAGCACTTCTAGCTCCAATTGCGTCCGGGGGGCGTCCCCCTCGCCGTCAACGGTGCGCCAGACTTTGAACCACTCCTGGTTGGCCGTGAGCGAGCCGATGCGGGCCTGGAGACCGTCGGAGGCCACCAGCACCTCGTTGTAATTCAACAGGGAGCCAATTTCAGCTTTGTATGTCTGGAGCTGTTTGTAGGCCGTCCAGATCGTCGCCTCTTCATCCGCTGCGTTTTTCAGCTCCACCACCGCCAGGGGCAGGCCGTTGACGAAGACCACGATGTCCGTCCGGCGGTTGTGCTGACCCTCAATAACCGTGAACTGGTTCACCGCCAGCCAGTCGTTGGCCTGGGCGTCGTCAAAAGCAATCAGCCGCGCATGATCGCCGGCGATGCTCCCATCGGACCGCCGGTATTCCACCGGCACTCCATCCCGGAGCATCGCGTGGAAGGCCCGGTTGGTCTGGGTCAGTGACGGCATCCCAATCCGCAGCACCTTGCGGAGGGCTTCCTCCCGTGCCTCGTCGGGGATGGCCGGATTCAGCCGCTGGATGGCGTCGCGCAGCCGGGCGACCAATACCACATCGCTAAACGAATCCCGCTCCGCCGCCGGTTCACCGGGCGCCATGTGCGGCCCGTGGCCAATGGCATAGCCTAGTTCCCCGAACCAGGTCAGGGCGGCGTCTTCCACGATGGATTCGTTGAGGGTCGCATTCATACTTTGCCCCTAATTCAAGGCAGCTTCGGAAGGTATTGCGGTCAACGTCTTGACACGCTTCGCAAATACGGCCGTAAACTTCTCCAAATTCTTCAAAAGCCACTCGTGGTACGCGGGCCACTCGGCACGGTCGTCGAAGTTCGCGGATCTCTTCACGTAGATTTTGCTTTGCTTCTTGTTTGGCGTTTCTGCCCAAATGAGAGGCCCGTCGAAGTTTGCTTCAATCACTGCTTTTGAAACCTCTAATTGCCCAAAGTAGTTTTTCGCGAACTCATCCGATAGGACGAGTTCAACGCGCAACTGGTGGCTATCAGGAGTCGCAGATTCGGTATCCTGTGTTGCCGCAATTGCCACGAGGGCGAACCCGCTTCTGCCGATGGAAACGGTCATCCACGCTTGCGGCAATGGCTTGGTCGGCTTGACGACCGAGCCACGGTCCAACACAAACTCTCTAAAACTCGTCCAAAACTCAAACTGTAACTGTTTAGCGCCAGTAAGTTCTCCCTGTTCAACATTCTTCTTGACTTGCGTTACCGTCTGCGTCCAGTTGTTGGGGGCGCAGGCGAGGTTGAACTTGGGTGCTGCGGCCGACTCTCCAATCTTCCAAACCTCAACTTCCAGTCCGAAGAAATTAAAGTCCCCAGTCGTGATCTCGTTGAGCCAATCCACGGCTGCTCGATGTTCGTCTGTAAAACGGCTGGCAATCCAAATGATCGTGACGGCCTTCAATCCTGCGGCGTAAGTAATAAGCTGCCCAAGATGGCAGTGATCCGTTCGTTCGAGTTGATTCTCGACTAGTACCCAGTTTCCGGTGATGGTGTCCTTGCAAAGAATGTCCGCGCGAAACGGCCCCACATCTTTCTCCTGGGCCTCCACCTCCAGTTCCAAGCCAATAGTGTCTCCTAGTAGTTGGATGTTGGCTTCCTCGGCAAGCCAAGGCGTAAAGTCATTGGCCTCATTCGTCCACACCCCGCGTATATCGACTTTTTCGAGTTGGCTCAGCGAGATAGAGGTTGGCATAATCACTAGACCCTTTGCAAAAGTAATCGATAGGCGATGCAGTGAGAAAGTTCTGCGCTCGGCAGCTTCGGCCACCGTGCGTTCTCTAGGGTGGGAAGTGTGGGATACAGGTCAGATTCTCTTGACTGTTGTCATGGTTTGCTAATTTTGCTCCATCGAGAAATGACGGCCTCGCGCCATCCCCGGATCATCCGGACGAACTCCTCAGTAAGTTGCTCATCCATCTCTTCCTGTTTTACGTCGAAGTCGGTCATGATTGGCAGCGTGAAGCGATCTGCCCATTCGAGGTAAGATTCAATCAATCCTCGGGCGTGTGACTCGTCTTCCTCCCCACCATCGAACACAACCCACTGAAATCCCTCCGGCCAACTAGACTGCATTGCGCTGAATTGGGCATCGCCCAGCGATTCCAGCTCCGATTGGCATGGCAGGCAGTGATAGAGCTGCCCGTCTATCCAATTGGATTGAATATCACCGCTCACATCCTCATTCGCGCTAGGTTGAAGATCAGAATCTAGCGGGCGACTGAGTAAAAGGCGGCATCCCACGACGGGCAACAACGCACAACGCGCAGACTTGTCCGCCAGCCCGCACAAACGGACCAGCAATTCAGCACCTGTGGAATCTGCCGTGGGTTCAAGCATGGTTCTTGGCGGCCTCTGTCTCACGCAACTCACCGCTCAGCAGCTTCGGCAGCAGCGAGTCAGGTAGGGCGGGGTCTTCGACGAATGATTGGTTGAGCATCATGGAAATGTGCTTTATCCTGAAACGCCAAGCATGAATCGGATCAGGCTTTGGGCCAGTTGTTCATCGACGCAATTGTCAAAACGCCCGTTGGCGGGGTCAGCGCCGAATTCCGCCAACACTTTCTGAGGAACGTCTGTGATTTTGGGAAGCACCAACTCCACTTTCACCTGAAATGGAAACTTGCCACCCCAAATCTTGGGCACAAGGTTTCGCCCCCCATCGGAGGTCGCCTTCCATAACCCCAGCAGGCCCCCGATCTCGTAGTGGTGCAGCAGGCAGTAGTCACCTTGTTTGATCTCCAGCGGCCAAGGCTTGTTGGAGCCGAATAGCTTTTTCTCGACACAGTCGAGGTAGGTTCCGCTACTGCATTCAAAGATGTAGGTCTTCAAAGTCATGCGCCTATCAAGGCTCGCTTTTTGGTCTCGGCTACACTCAACTCTCCGCTCAGCAGCTTCGGCAGCAGCGTGTCACGCAGGGTGGCGAGGGTATGGGCTTGTTTCTGGCTGTTCTTCATCTGTGTGAACAGAGGCTTTACTGTTCTTTCAAATGCTTCGGCGATTGATTTGTGCGGGATAAGAACGCGAATACCGCGAACCATGTCTGAGTTGATGGCGGTGGCAATTGATGAAGTGCTGCCAAGTTGGTCGTAGCTGAATCCTTTGAGGTAGCAGTAGAGGTAGGAAGTGCCAAAAGGAGTTTTCGGGTTCAGGCGGAAGTGGGCGATGGCCTCGTTCGACAGCATTTCGCCGTCGGTAATCGCGACTCGCCCCATCGTCAGTTTGAAGCTCAAGACAACTGTGTCGTTAGGAATCCGTCGCACACGGAACTTTTCGACTGCTTCGGCGGTGAGGAACTCGGAAGTGTGTGAGATGAAAACACCTGCATCGCCGAGGTCGCGAATGGACATCCACGGCATGTCCGACGGGTTGTCCGAAAACCATTGATGCTCCTTGCGTGGTGGCGTCTTTCCAATGCCGACTGTCGAGACTTCATCAGCGGTCTTCACCTCCCACCCCTGTGGAATGGGGCCGAGGGGAGAATCTTGAAAGTGAACGGGAAAGAGGTCGGCGGTGGCAGCGTCGAGGCCGGCGGGTTTGCGGCCGTCGAGTTTGGCGCGGACGGGGTCGAAATCCACGAACCAGTTTTGGAACAGTGCCCGCGCCATCGCCTCCAGCGTCACGTTCATCCGCCGGTTCAACTCGATTTTGTCGTCCAGCGACCCGAGGATTTGAGCAATAGCCTTTTGTTCGGGGAGGGAGGGGAGCGGAATCTCGAACGACTCAATGTGTCCCTTCGTTATAGCCCTTCGACTGCCGCCCGAGTTGAACGACTCAATGTAGCCTTTCGTAGCAGGATGGGTTAGCACCGACAGAAGATAGCCAGGGTCGCATGCGCGATGGTCAGGCCGAATGATAGAGACGTGCTGGTTGACGCATGCGGGAAGGATTCGGTCAGGCACTATACATGAACGTCCAAAGGTCACACCGTCCCCCGTAATGTTGAGCAGAATGTCGCCTGATTGGACCTCGGCATTCCGAAGCTCTCTGGCGTGTAGGTCTGAGATGAAAGCCAAGCCTGACACATCGAATCGCCGGTCAAATACGTGTTGGCTACGCACAAGCGCGTGGCTGACCCGCGAATTGAGGTAGACTTCACTGCCGCCGCGCGGGGTCGCACCCGTTCCAATCTTGGTGCAGAACGAACCAAGCCTTTTCACCTGCCACCCGGCTGGTAGCTCTTCGACAGTCGGGCACATTCCCACCGGCTCACCCGCCATAACCCAGCCCCCTCAAGTTCGCCTTGATTGCCTTTTCCAGCTTTGATGACTCGGCGAATTGGCCGTGCAGTTCGGCCACGAGACGGGTCATCTTTTCCTCGAACGGCTCGCCATCATCCTCGACTTCCTCGGCACCAACATAGCGACCAGGTGTGAGGACATGGCCGTGGGTGGCGATTTCGGCGGTGGTCGCGGACTTGCAGAAGCCGGCGATGTCTTCATACTGGCCCGCGCCTTTTTCACCGCGCCATGCGTGGTACGTGGAGACGACCCTGGTGATGTCGGCGTCGGTCAGCTCGCGGTGGACGCGGTCGATGAGGGTGCCGAGCTTGCGGGCGTCGATGAATAGGGTCTGCTGCCGGCGGTCGCGGCGTTTCTTGTCGTTTTTGTTCTTCGTGAGGAACCAGAGGCAGACGGGAATCTGCGTCGAGTAGAAGAGCTGGCCGGGCATGGCGACCATGCAGTCCACGAGATCGGCGTCGATGATCGCCTTGCGGATGTCCCCTTCGCCCGACTGGTTGGATGACATGCTGCCATTTGCCAGGACGAAGCCGGCATAGCCATCAGGCGCAAGGTGGTGGATGAAGTGCTGCACCCAGGCAAAGTTGGCGTTCCCCTTCGGCGGGACGCCGTAGGCCCAACGCACATCGTCGTCGGCGCGGTGCCAGTCCGAATCATTGAATGGCGGATTGGCCAGGACGAACTGGGCTTTGAGGTCTTTGTGCAGGTCGCGGCGGAACGTGTCGGCCTGCTCGGGTCCGAAGTCGGCCTCGATGCCCCGAATGGCGAGGTTCATGATCGCCAGCCGGCGGGTCGTGGCGTTACTCTCCTGGCCGTAGATGGCGAGGTCGCCGATCCGGCCCCCGTGTTCCAGCACGAACTTCTCCGACTGCACGAACATCCCGGCCGAGCCGCAGCACGGATCGTAGACCCGGCCCTTGTAGGGAGCGAGCATGCCCACCAGCAGGCGGACGACGCAGTTCGGCGTGTAGAACTGGCCGCCGTTCTTTCCTTCGGCACTAGCGAACTGGGTGAGGAAGTATTCGTACACGCGGCCCAAAATGTCCTTGGAGCGGTTGGCGGCATCCCCCAGGCCGATGGTGCCGATCAGGTCGATCAGTTCGCCCAGGCGGTGCTTGTCGAGCGAGGGGCGGGCGTAGTCTTTGGGCAATACGCCCTTGAGCCGAGGGTTGTCCCGTTCGAGCGCGACCATGGCGTCGTCCACGACTTTGCCGATGGCGGGCTGCTTGGCGCTGGCCTGGAGGTGGGACCACCGGGCTTCCTTCGGAACCCAGAAGACATTCTCGGCGCGGTATTCGTCGGGGTCCTCCGGGTCGGAGCCTTTATAGTCCCCTTTGCCGGCGATGAGCTTGGCCCGCATTTCCTCGAAGGCGTCGGAAATGTACTTGAGGAAGATCAGGCCCAGCACGACGTGCTTGTATTCCGCCGCGTCCATGTTGTTGCGCAACTTGTCGGCGGCCAGCCAGAGCTTGGCCTCGAAGCCGAGGTTGGCGGCGGAATCGTTCGAGTTCTTCTTGGATTTGGTGCGGGCCATGGTGCTGTTATCTTCTGTTGGTTGCTATCTCGGCTTTTTGACCCGCACAAGCCGTTCTGGCCGAGCGGCCCGGCTGAGGAACTTCTCCAGGTCGTCCCGGCGGAACAGCCGATAACCGTTGGCCGGATTGCGGGACACGCGCAGCTTCCCGGCGGCAGCCCAGGTGCGGATGGTGTTGATCGAGACGCCGAGGATTTCAGCAGCCTCGGACGTTTGTACGTATTCACAGAGCCTGGTCACGGCAGAAACCCCTACGATGAGAAGTGCCCCATAGAAGTGCGGCCCCCATAGCCTACCAAACCATCCGGACGTGCGAAAGCATCGGGGGCAAGCCCACGAATTATCTAATGGTGGCCGTGTCGGCCCCGGCGACGACCTTGACGACTAACTCGACTGCAGAGAATTGGCCGGACGGCAGCAGGAGGACGACAGCCATCAGGGAGCGGGAAACACCCCGGCCATTATCGGCCAGGGCGCCTGGAGCAATCCCGACATGATGATCCGCAGCGGCAGCCGCACCACGCAGTTATTGTTGCTGCCTACAAAGACAGTCTACAAGCTCTATGACACCCACAAGGTTGAGTTAAAATGGCGATCATTCCATCGCTAGATCGTTTTCAGCTTGGGATAGCTCATTCGAGGTCGAGACATGCCAACTAAGCGACATGGAACTTTGAAGGACTTTCACATACTGCGACGAGAACTAAAAAAATGGCATCGGCTTCACGGAACTCCTGGTGTGATGCCCACGGCTCGCGCCCTGCGACACACCGGTCGCCATGATCTAGTCAACGCAATTTGTTTACCGGTCCACGGTGGTTTCTATAAAGTCGCAGACAATATGGAAATGGGCTGGAAAGTAAAGTACAAGCCGGTTGGTCATTGGGACGACCCCGACAAGTTAAAACACGCGATCTTCGAGGCCATCGAGCAACATGGGGAACCGGGCGTCATGCCCACTCACGGGCAACTGATCGCCTGGAAAATGAGTGGATTAAGCGCCGCGATAAGTGACCACGGCGGATTTCCGGCCGTTGCAAAGCGTCTGGGACTCAAGCTGAATCGGAAGGAAAACGGTTACTGGACCGACCTTCGAATTGAACTTGATGTCCGCCAGTTGGCGGAACGTCTCGGCACTCCGGGAGTTATCCCCACGGGCAAACAAATGCGATTGGAAAACCGGAGCGATCTGGATAACGCGATCTGGCGTTCGAGTGGAAAGCTGCGCGGACTGGCAAAACGAATGGGTTGGGAGACACATGCCAGTAAACCTAACGACTTTTGGCCGAACCCGCTGAATATCGATGCAGAGATTCGGCAGTTCATGGATTGCAGCGGCCTTGCTGAATACATCCCGACACAAGACGAGTGCTTTGCTGCTGGACGGCTCGACATTGTAAATGCGCTTTTCCGGTACGGCGGAGGAACCCACGCGACGGCAGAGCGTCTTGGCTTGAAGGTTCGCGAAAAGCCGAAGGGATATTGGCTAAAGCTCGCGAATGTGGCCCGTGAGATAGCCACCTTCAATGTCAGAAGAAATGTCACGCGCGTGATGCCCACTGCCGATGAGTTGTCCACCGCTGAGGAATGGGGCCTCATGCGAGCCATTGAGAATCATGGCGGCTATCCGTCCGTGCGTCGAAGACTGGGATTAAAATGGTCTTCTCCCATCCTGAGGCCATACTCGCGGGATCAGATTTATCTAGCGTATGAATTAGGAGGTTTTTTCAATCCTGAATTGGAGGTAGAAGTCAGTCATCGCTGCCGCGCGGTGGATATTGTGCTGAGAGAGCAATTTCTAATTATTGAATACGATGGATCACACTTCCACGCTGGGAATGAAGAGAAAGACGAACGCAAGACCGACCATTTAACTCAAGAAGGTTGGCACGTAATCAGAGTGAGGGAGAAGCCTCTTAGAGCCTTGTCATCGAACGACGTGACTGCACGGCCAAACCGCTACAAGGAGACGGCGAATCGGGTGTTGCAAAAGATCGAGCAAATGCTCGGCACTTCCATCAAGGGTCTATCTGAATACTTGGCCCTCGACGGTTTAGTGAGAGCACGTGGGGCACAGGAATTTATTGACGCAATCTTGCGAGATAAAGTGGGTCCTGTTTCCGAGACAAAGAGACACTAACCCGCCGGCTCAACACATTCCGGCCCCTGATTGCTCGCCTTGCTGACGTAGGAAGTGACCGGGATAGCGGTCCAGTCACCATCGGGCAACGGCGCAAGCAACTGCCGCAGCCGCGCCGGTCGATCGTTTCGGCCGGGGGATTTTATTTTGGATCGGTCATAACCCTTGAAAGTTCAAGGCATCGATTGAAAATGTCAACCGTTTTTTCAAGTGCTTCGGCGACCTTGTCCCAAACGTCATTCGCAGTGGCTGATTGCCGAGACGTTGTGAGTGCCTCAGCAACCTCGCTATTCATCTGTATCGCAAAGCGTTCCGCTAAGCGTTTCGCCAGTTCACCTAGTTTCTCGCTCGCCATCTTTAATCTGACTACAGCACTGTTGAGGTAGTAACCGCACATCCAATTCCTTGTAGCGCGATCCTGCTGAAATGTCACGGTGTTGTCAGTCAATAGTTTGTTTAATAGGTCGGAGGCATGTGAGAGTGATTCCGTTAACGGATTTTTATCATCGACATCTGTCAGAAACGCCGCGCGCCACAAAGAAAAGCCAGCGCCGACAAGCTGGCTATACACCCGCACCAGTTCTATGTCCTTAATAGTGTCCTGCGGTCTTTCGCCACCAATCTTATGGATTTCCAATAGTATCCGTTGAATCCTATTCCGGGCGCCGACGGCCCATTCAAGGTGATGGAGCGGTGTGTGATGCGGGCGTGACTTGGGGTTCTCGCCTTCCGGTATGGGATCGGCTTTTTGCGGCTTTTGTGACATGCGCGTATTATCGAGGTTCAAATGCCACGAGTCGAGTGGCCTTAAATACTCGACCTCGGTTGTCGTCTAAATAACGAAAGGACGGGCGATGGCCAGAGAAATTTCACGGCAACGGCAGCTATCCGGGCGCAGCATTATCGCCGACTTGCGAAAAGCCATACGGGCAACTGGCCGAGCCTTGCTAGGCGTTGCCGAGGCTGCCGGCATTCGCTCAACCTACGGGGAGAACCCGGAACTGCTGGCTGAGTATATGCAAATGTGTGGGCTCAAAAGCGACACGTCGGGGGCAGAAGGGCCTTTAACCCGAGCGGGCTGCGGAACACGATTCCCGCAGACGGGCCGGGGGCTGCTCAGTTGGATCAGTGCCCCCTGCAAGGCCGCCATGCTTATCTCGCGAGCTCGCTCCGAGTCAGTCGTCGCGGCTTCCCTACTTCGACAACCCGAAATCTTCTCGACACTTTATACCGCGCCATCATGACCCTACTTGGATTCTTAGGGTCTGGACAGACATCTTCTATCCACATCCCCGGTGTCGGCCCGTGGTGACTCCATTGACGAGTCCTTCGCGCGCGCGATATGAAGCGACCGAATCCCCACTTATAGGCATACCAGTCCGCAGAAAGTTCACTCGCCCACTCCCCATCGGGCGCACACCGACGATCCAAGTCTTCCCGCGTGGTGCAGGCGTGTCCCAACTCATGAGCCAGCAGGCCAATCATCTCCGGCTCGCCCTTGTCCTCTGTGACAAATACCGTACCTGGCCTGGGTGAATCCCGATCCAACGTGCCCATATCATCAGCACGGAGCTTAGCTTTCACAAATTCGCCCTGCGTACCGTCGTTCCATTTCCTCGGCCGTACAGATAGCACTAGGTCTTGCAACCGGAAAAAATCACGGGGACTCTTTGCCCGAATTTGCCCCAGCACGATCCGCAAGGCGCGGCGAGCGACGGGCGTCTTGAGGGTAGACTGTATCCCAAGAATCCGTAGTCTCTGATTTGGTCGTTTCATTGAGTCACCCGTCGCTCCAAACTGAGTACAGTACGATCATCTTACATGTGGTGCCAGCGTGAAATCAATTGACCGTCAACCGTGCATGCCTGTAGGGCAGCGGGTACGACATCGTGCGTGGCGCCGCCGACCTGGGCGTCGAGCTGGACGAGCACATCCAGTTCGTGATCGACGGGATGACGGGGATCACAGACGAGTTGGGGCTGGGAGGACGTCCATGGCCACAATAGTACAATCACCGTCACGTTCGTCTGGACAGATGTTCGACCGCGAGCAAAGTGGCTTTGTCCGCCGGTTGGAGCAATAGGCCAGCGGCAAGGACCGGCCAATGTTTCGATCGGACGCTTGTTGATGGCCCGGACATCGTGTCCGGCTTGTCTGCCTTCGAGCACGGTCGAAGAGCAATGACATTGTGCGCGGGGTGGTCAACCTAGGTGTTGAACTGGAAGACGGCAGACGGTTCGGTATCGACGCGATGGTGGGGATCGCCGGCGAGCTGGGACTGACCAACGAACGTGGTGCCCAGCCGTAAGTCGCCGCCAGCGTTCAGAGTCGCAGGCGGCCGGCTGTAGCCTCTTAGCAAGTAACCGGAGTTCGGGGTGCATCATGCGGCGGAAACATCACCACGGCGGTCCTACGCTTCCTGAACGGCATCATACGAGCGTGGAAGCGAGGATCATGCCTTGCCAGACGATGGTAAAATGCGTTGAACGGTAATTACCGAATCTTGGCACGTCACTCGACCACAGTTACCGTAATTTCTCGAAACAAAAAGAAAGTTCGTGAAAGGTATTGATATAGTTCGCGCGGGGTGTAAAATTGCATTTCGCTCGGGAAAAACGCAGGTTTCGGCGGGATTACTGGGTTGCTCGACAAGGTAGGGGTCACAAGTTCGAGTCTTGTATCGCCCACTTCTTTTCAAATTCAGGACGCCCGAACATCTTGCCCCGCAAGGTGTTCGGGCGTTGCTGTTTGAGCGAAAGATTTTTCCGAATATTTTGCCCACGTCCGCCACGGTCGGAATGGAAGTGGCCTCCGGCTGAAAAATAAGCCGCTCGCCCACGAAACACGAGCGCAAACGAGTTGTTCACGTTTTTAGAACTCTGCGATTGCTCGTTCGTCTTTCGAGAACTAGAATTGGCAAGGAAGCCCACAACCGGAGTCGCAATGAATGCGAATCATCTCCAAGTCTCGATTGAAACTGTTCTGGTTGACACCGAGAGGAAGAAACGCAGAAGGTCCACTCAAAGCGTGGTATTCACACGTCAAGAACAAGGCCGTCACTTGGCACTCATGGGGAGACGTGAAGGCCAGCTTTGTTAATGCGAGTCTTGTTGGCAATTGCGTCGTGTTCAATATCGGTGGCAATAATTATCGACTGGTTACTCGCATTCTCTATCCGAGCCAAAAGGTTTTTATTCTCAAAGTAATGACTCACGAGGAATACGATGACGATAAGTGGAAAGAGGATTGTGGGTGCTTTACGCCGGCCCCCAAGCCGTCGAAATCCGTTAAGCGGACACAAAAGAAGCGCTAGAAAGGGTTCAACAATGGTCGCACGCACGAAATCGACCTTCCACGGCAAGGACCGAGACTTGTACCTCGATCTCGTGAAGGAGTTTCCTTTGACCTCAATCCGATCTGCGAAGCATTTGGAAGAAGCTCAGGCCGTAATTGACAACCTGCTTGCCAAAGGCAAACTTCGCAAAGGCGAGGAATGGTATCTTGATGCTCTGAGCGACCTAGTAGCTGCTTACGAGGACCAGAATTGCCCAATTGAAGCAGCGTCGGACGCAGACATGCTTCAACATCTGCTGGAAGCCAAAGGGATCACACAAGCCCAACTCAATCGAGACACGGGCATTGCCAAGTCAGCAATCTCAGAAGTTCTGGCTGGCAAGAAACCGTTCAGTCGGCAGATGATGCGGACGTTCGCCGACTACTTCAAAGTAGATGTGAGCGTATTGGCAGCGAATCTGTAGCTGACTCTTGCCATAATGTCTCTGTCCAAAAAAGGCGTCATCACTTCGCCTTACTGGAATGTTTATCCACGTACCGCTTAACAATTGCACAAATTCCGGCCAGGCATCGACCACGGCTTCCAGAGCCTGCCCGCCGATTCGCGCAATACGCGATCCCAACCCGCCAACCGCACGGGTTTCAACCCGTTCGCAACGAATCACCGGCAGCTCGTTGCAACTTCCTGCCGCGTAATCTGCGCCACCAGCGGATGTTCCACTTCGCAGTAGTCGTGGTAGCTGAGCCGAATCGCCTCCCGCTGGCTGCAACCTTGGAAGAACAAGTCTTCGTGCTCCGCCAACGAAGAATCCACGATCGTCCTGATCCCCAGATGGGTACCAAAGGGAGGCAAGACACCGTGGTCGCAGCCCGGGCAGTGGGTGGCAATCTCCGTCTGCGTCGCCAGGCGAATCTCGGCCCCGCCTAGGCACTTGGAAACCAACCGCAGATCCACCTGGGCGGTTGCCGGCACTACCACCAACACACAAGCATAGCCATGATCGGCGCACAGCAGCACCGTTTTGGCGACGTTGCGTCCGGGCACTCGCAGAGCCTCGGCCAAATGCTGGGAGTCATGCACCTCGTCATGCGCATAAGTCTTGTAGGCCAAGCGGTGCTTGTTCATAAATTCGTAAAGTGTCATGATCCACACTCCTGTCCGGCCAGTCCTTTGGCGTGGCGCGCCCTCTTCAATGGCCTTTGACCGCCAGGGCGGGCGCCACCGCTTTGCCCAGGTTGGCCATCTCCTGGGCCAACAGCCCCATCAAGTCATCCAGCGTTACCATTCCCACGAGTTCATCGTCGTGGTTGACGATTGGCAGCCGCCGCACCTTGTGTCCCATCAAATACTGCGTTGCATTGAAAACGCCTTGATCTTCCCAGATGGTCAACACGGGCGTCGTCATAATCTGGCTCACCGGCGCGTCGTTGGAAACATTGCCCCGGCCCAAGCTGAGCGCGATATCTCGATCGGTGACAATGCCCACGACTTTCTTTTCGTCCACTACCACGACCGCCCCCACGTCGTGCAAATCCATCTTGTTGACCACCGCCACAATGCTCTCTTCCGGCTCGGCGGTAACCACCTCGCTACTGAATTGTTCTCCGAGATTCATGGCCGTTCTCCTTATCCATACCCCCTGCACGGGCAAAACGTGCTTTCTTCCTTTTATCCGTTGCAAAGCACATGCCGTTGTTTCCACCTGAGGCATGTGGCACAATCTTGTACTTGAGTCCGGAGAAAGCGTGCGAAAATGCACGGTAGCGCGACAAATGAACACCTCTTGTTGCCCTCCTGTGGTGCGGTTCTAACTCTTCTTGCGGCATCGCGGCATTTTGCCTCTTGGCATCAGAGTAGCACACTAGGTGCCGCTCATGCTCGCTAATAAAACCGGCTCTGGTTTTGTTTTGCACTAACCTAAACATTCTGGCAACGAGGGAGAACAATCATGAAGAAAATTCTACTGGCCGCGACGGTTCTCGGCGCACTGCTGCTCGGCGGCAAAGCGATCTGCGAGGAGGAGAAAGCGCCACCGGTCAGCACGGCGCCGGCCGACCAGCCCCATAACGTCTGGATGAAAATGAAGCTCAAATATGGCCAGAACATTTATACGTCGATTGCCCAGGCCGACATCGAAGCCATCAGCTTGGACGCCAAGCGGTTGAAGGCATTGAATTGGTTTGAGGGAATCGCCCACGGCAAGGATGAGGTTTACCAGGAGCAACTCCAGGTCTTTCAACTGGCTACTGACAAGTTGATCGCGTCGGCGGAAAAGAAGAATCTCGATGGTTGCACGTTGGCGTTCATGCAGATGACCTTCAGTTGCACGGCCTGCCATCAGCGGATGCGCGATGCATCCCAGGCGCCGCGGCCGCCAAAGGCGCCCTGAATCAGACGGGGCGGCTCAAGGGAGCGATGCGTTCCTGCGGGCCTAGATGCTCCATCTCGGTTGCAAATTAAGCGGCAGTATTGCACCATATATCAGATTCCGCCAAGGTGCCGCGTTTACGCAGCGATGGCTCAACCCAATCATCGAGAAATCCCCGGAGCCCCAACCCCATGAAACTCACCAAATCACAAATCGCCGGCTGGGTATTGAGCTTTCTGATTGCCGTCTTCCTGATCGTTCTTAGTGCCCGCGGCAAGTTCACCCAGTGGGAAGGAAAAGCTGAAATGTTCGCCAAAATGGGCTGGTCCGAAGCCACCTTGTTTTGGGTCGGCGTGGTGGAAGTCGCGATCGCACTTCTCTTCCTCATACCCAGGACAGGCTTCCTCGGCGCGGTCCTGCTGACGGCCTACCTGGGCGGGGCCACCGCCACCCATGTTCGCATCGAGGACCAATTTTTCACGACGGTCATCATGGGCGTCCTCGTCTGGATCGCCCTGGGCCTGCGACGGCCGGAAGTGTTTTCACTGGCCCTGGGTATGTCGCGGCCGGCGGTGGCTGGAACAGACAAGTAGGGGATTCGATCTATCCTCAGCCATCCTCCAGTCACGCAAACAGGTACGAGTCTAGGAACTGCGGGAACACGGCAACGATTCAAGGAGGCCACCGATGCCCAAAGATCGCCAAGAAAAGAAACGGATGAAGAAGCTGGCCGAAAAAAAGCGGCAGGCACGCCAAGCGGTTTCTCTGGCCTACACGGGGAATAAATACAGGAAGGACGAACTCGTTCCGGCTTTGATGCACGCCGAGATCGGCATCTACCAGACCTACATCCTCACCGAGCGAAAGATCTTCGATCAAACCGTCGTCTCCGCGCTCGAGCGTCTGATCAAGCAGATGCGAGCAGCAGCGCTGTCGCCGCTGGTCGAAACGCCAGAGATTCATTACGACATTGGTCGGGAAGAAGATTTGCTGATTGAGAACATTCGACGTAGCTGGGCGCTGCACTTCGCCACCGAGTGGCGGCCGCCCAAGGACGACCTGATCGGTGTTCTGCGCACTATTCTTGGCTCCATCGAAACATGGCGGGCACCCGGGCCTCGGTCCCAATCCTATTTGCGGTATATCGCCGGGTTCTTAACCAAGCAGGTTGGCGTTTCGGTCGAATTGGTGGCTGCCGAGCGGACGTTGGTGCCAGCGACCGCTGAGGACGAACTCATATTGCTCGGACGCCAATGGATTGAAGGGGGCAGCCCGGAGGCGCAAGGCGCGTTCTTGGGAATGGCCGATCGCCTGCTCAAGAATGGAGAGGCAATCCGAGTCCACGATGTTTGCCACCTGCTGACGGGAGCTGTAGCCGATCCCTCATCGGAAATAGCCATCGAATTGAACGGCTTGATCCAGCAGGCCCGTGGTTCGCTCCCCACGGAGGTGCCGTAAGGACGGTACGGGCAAGGATCCCACCATGCAAATCCACCCCTGGCAGCAGATTCTGGCGCGAGAAAAGTCACCCGAGTGGACGGGTGATCTTGACGACGATTGCACAAGCCTTTGGGCGGGACTTATGCTCCGTGCCGAGCATATGCACAAATCGCACTGGTGGTGGGCCGTCAGCGACATGGAGTCTGGCGAAGAAATCGCTTCCTCGAATCAGACCAGCAAAGCCTGCCGCTCGGGTCGTGCCGCACGACTTGCCGCAGAGAACGCGGCCCGAGAATATTTGAGCGTCGAAGACGGCCGGGCAAAATAGCGTCGAACTGAGGAACCTACGCCGCCACGGTTAGGAGTTGCTTGACGACACCGAGCAACTCTTCCACGTCCACCGGCTTCGCCAACACCCGTTCGACACCGGACGAGATTGCAGGATAGACCGTATCGACGGTGGGATACCCTGTCAGGAAGATCCCGATGATCGACGGCTGGACCAGCCGCAGTCTTTCAAACAACTCCACGCCATTCATCTTGGGCATTCGGTAGTCGAGGATCGCAAGGTGATACGTATGCTCGCTGGCGAGTTCCAACGCGCTATCGCCTCCGTCGGCCGTATCGACCTGATATCCGTGCAGCGTGAGGATCTGGGCCAGGATCAACCGCGAAGCTTCCATATCGTCTACGATCAGGAGGCGTGAGGCATCTTTGGCGACTGTCATAGATAAGCTCCCTGCGTTGAATTGCGGATACCATGCCTCGCCGACTAATTCTACGCCACAGCAGGCTCGTGGGCAAAAACAACCCGCAATGCCGCTACTGGAGTGCAAGTTGCCAACATGTAACGGTCATTCAGCGCTTCAACGTATCCTCCCACCTCACGTTGCTCCAGGGCAGAACTCCCCTATAGTAGCTGTCTGACGGTGCGCGCCGGGCCTCCGTGGGAAGCCTCGTTTCGGCCTGCGGAATATTCTCGACCGTGGACTACGAAGAACTGGCGGAGTCCGGGAGCCATCCGCTTCGGGACAAATGCCAGCATGTTCGCTTCCCTGTCGTGTCACCACCTAGGAAAGTCGCGATACCGATGAAGGCCCGCCTTCGTATTTTTGGGATGCTACATTCGTTGGCCATGCTGCCAGCCGCGATGTGGTACCTCTTGGTTTGTGGCTATGCGCCGGCGTTCGCCGCGGAGTTGCCGGCAGAGCAACGGCGGGCACTTGAGGCGTTGACGCAGGATATTGTCCCTGCGGAAGGCGCTGCCCGGCCTCCCTATCAGCTCGCCCGCTACGATCTCGGCGAAACATCACTGCTTCAAAAGGAAGACATGGCGGGGCCGTCGCTGGGTGCGTTGACTGAACTGGCCGAAGCACGACAAGACCGCCTGGAAAAATCGTGGCGGTCGCTAAAGGGAATCGCGCCCGGCGATTTGACGGCGGCGGAACTGGCCGACTGGCGACTCCTCGCCTACGCCTTCGACGAAATGCCGCTTCAAGAGGCGCTGCACGCAGCGACGGCGGCGGGTCCAATGGCCCAGTATCGCCTGGCGCGGCTGCTCATGGCCGAGTGTCGATTCGATCCGGCCGTAACACTGTTGGCCTCCGTGGCCGATGCGCCCCAACCGGGTAAGCAAGACATCGTTGCGGGCGACCTCCGACGAGATGCACTGGTGCTACTGGTGCGCCACGACGTTGAGCGCCGTTTTCTGGAAGAGCAGGTGATGCTCTTACCTCTGCAATTTGATCTGTCCGGCTATCTGCAGCGAAGGGCGAGCGAACCGGCCATCGGGCGTCTGATCGAAGGGTTGCGCCACACGACAGCCATTCGGCTCCCTGAAGGGTTGGCACACCCTGGCGATCTCCAACAACCCAAGGAGTCGCCTACGGAGATCGATCTTACATTATCCGCAGAAGAAATTGCCTCGGAGGATGGCGGGTTCGACTCATCGCTTCTGAACCTGCCGGTCAACGATCTTCGCCGCCGCTATTTGACGCTTTCCAGCCAGGAGTTCGTGCTGAAGTGTGACGTAGTAAAACCCGGCGACGATCGGCCCAGTCTGACGCTGCATTCTCAGTTCCACGGTCCCATTGCCTTTCGACTCTATCGCTTCGCATCGAAGCAAGAATGGGAAACGGCGACCGGCTCGGTGCTGGCCGCGCGAAAGCCGGATCGCTCGTGGACCAAGACGTATCATTCCCTGCGCGAGAACAATCGCCAGGGGGAGCACGATGGGCTCGTGGCCATGGAACCCCTGGGCGAAGGATATTACTTGGTGACGGCGGAAGCTCGCTATGCCCCGCTCCTGCCGGCCTGCAAGTTTTGCGTGAGCCATGTGGCGGTCTATGTGCGCGCCAACCGCAATCAGGCCGTCGTGGTCGCCGTGGACCGGCGCACCGGCAGCCCTGTAGCAGATCTGCCGTTGAAACTTACGGTCACAGGTGAACCCGGCATCGACCGACTGCTGCCGCCCGGTGAAACCGACTCACACAAAATCTTCGAGCGAGGCTTCCGTGGCCAGCCCGCCGAAGAAATCCGCTCCACCGGACCCGAGGCGCCGTCCGATCCAGGAACAGAAGATGCGTTTGGCGGTGATTCCAGATCGACCGCCAGCGACAATCCGACTCCCGCCGCCGCGCGTGGCGATGACCTGCGGAAGGCGGCGAAGGAGATCCCGCCTCAGCAGCAGCTTCGCGAGGCGGAAACCTATCTTCGCGGAGTCGAGGCCCGGCGTCTTTTTCCCGACTTCAAGCAGCAACACACGTTGCGAACGGGGCTCGATGGCAGCGCTACGGTGAAACTCGATCTGGCCGATCCCCGCTACCGCTATCAGCTTCGGGTGCAACGCGTGGCGGACGATCTCGATGCCGGGCCGCTGTCGCAAACGCAGGTGGACTACCAAGAACCTCAGCCCGATCCCGAGCGCGATAAAGTGACGGTTTGGCTGGCTCAGCCGATCTATCGGCCGGGTAGCCAGGTCGATTTCAAGGGTATCGTGCGGAAATTTAACGGAGTCCGCATCGCGCCGAGCCGCCCGAACGACAGTCGGCAAGTGACGGTTTGCGTGGAGAACCACGACGGCAAACTCTGGGAAGGGAGTTGCGAACTGTCCAAAGCCGGAACTTTTCAAGGCCGGTTTCATGTGCCACGCAGAGCAGCCGTCGGTGCGTACTGGTTGCGCATTGATGGCCAGGTGGCGTCGCCACGCCATGTGTTGTTCGTAGACGAGTTCCGCCCGCCTACCTTTAAGGTGGACATCAAGACGGCTCAGGCCGGCTATGTGGGTGGAGAACCGATCGAGGGAACCGTGACCGTCGAATACTTGACGGGCAAACCGGTGGCCGGCGCCGATGTGGAACTGAGATTGGAAGCCAATAGCTTTGGGCGACGAGATGATCGGCCGATAGCGCTGGGGACATCGGGATGTGCGAATAACGAAGGCGTATTTCGATTTACCACCCCCGCACCACGCGACAGTTATTCCCGAAACTTGAAGATTCTCGCCACTGCGAGAGACATATCAGGGCAATCGTATACAGCGATGCATGCCATCGTCTGCCAGCCTGGCCCCTTCCAGGTCACGGTTGCGCCTTCGCCAGGCAAAGCGATTGCGGGAGCGATGGTCGATCTGAAAGTACGAGTATCTACCTGGGGCGATCAGCCGATCGCCGACGCACTAGTGATCGCTGACGGCGTTAGCGAATGCGTCAAGACAGATCGCAGCGGCAAAGCCGTATTGCGACTCACAGCGCGGCGAGAACATGGCGAACATAAGATTAACGTCAAAGTAGTATCCGCGGGTAAGGTCGTCCACGCGGATTGCAGCTCACTTACCCTGCTGGAGGAGAGGTCGGCCAAAGAGGGTGCTGTCGCTACGGTGCCTGTCGCAATCAAGCCAGCTATTGCGCAATTGCGCCTGCCAGACCGCTTGGACGCAGGAAATCCTTTGCCTTGTTCCTTCGAAGTCGAAGGTGAACGTGGACGGCGACAGTTGGTGGGCATGTTTGTCGAAAGCAACCGACTGCTCTACAGCAAACTGCTTCACTTGTTGCCAGGAGAGCAGCGAGTGATCGTCCCTACGGAACCCGACTGGGCGCCAGGTGTGCATGTCACCGTCGTGCTGCTCGACGGCCTCACGGTCTCACACAAGACACAATCCTGCCTGCTCCATCCATTGGAAAAATCTCTGAAGCTGGAGCTGACAACCGACAAGCCGGAATATCGGCCGGGTGAGCCGTGCCGCGTGGAGATCACGGCGACGGATCATCGCGGCCAACCCGTCCAAGGCGCGGAGATCAGCTTGGGAGTCGTCGATGAATCGTTGTATGAATTGATGGAGGATCCGACCGGGAACCTGTTCCGCTTCTTTCACGAATACCAGTTGCCCCACACAGCCCGGAATGAGTTTGACGCACGATTGCCGGATGCCCAGTCCTTATCGTTTTGGCTCGGACCGCGGTATGCGTGGGGGTACTATGACTATCCACTCGGCGAGATTGCTTTAGGGAGGCACTTGTCCCTAATCGTTCGCGCTGGCGGTCGCGGAGCTTCCAACCGCAGCCCAAGGCCAAATCCTCGTGCGCGATTTACGACGGCGGCACATTGGGCGGCAAATCTGGTGGCCGACGGCAGCGGAAAAACTCACGCCGATTTCACCTTTCCCGATACGCTGACCACCTGGCGTTTCACGGCCCGCGGCGTGACGGCGGACACCGCTCTGGGTGAGATTCGAATTCAGAGGCGGACACTGTTGCCGCTGCAAGTCGAGGTGGCTCTGCCGCGCGCCTTGCGCGTGGGGGATCGCATCGACTTGCCTGTCGTGATTCATAACCACGAAACAATCGACCGAATGGTTGGTGGCACGACGCGCGTCGGCCTCTTGGAGCAGACCTGGGCCTCTCGGCGATTGCCGGCGGAAGGTCAGCAACGATTCACCATCCCTGTTGTAGCCGGCAGCCGACAGCCGATTGAAGTGCAAGCCACTGTGCGTGATGATCGCCACAGCGATTCAGATGCCGTGCGCAAGACCCTGGAACCATTGCCGCGCAGCAGGCCATCCGTCCTGACCTACTCGGGCGCTGTCGGCCGCTCGGCCACCATCGAAGTGGACCCGATCGCAGGCGAGGAAGATGCCGAGGGGGCAGGCATGGTGACATTGCTCATTCGGCGCGAAAGCGGCTTGGTGGGGCCGGTCCAGTCGGCTCTTGATGGATTGATCGAATATCCCTACGGCTGTGTCGAGCAAACGATGAGTCGCTTCATGCCGGCTGTGGTGGCGGGCAGCGCGATGAAGGAGTCAGGCATCGTCGCTCCGCACGCCAAACGGCTCTCTCGAGTGCTGACGGACGGAATGGCTCGGGTGGAGGACTTTCAGCACGGCGATGGCGGTTGGGGTTGGTGGAAGGAGGACAAAACGAATGATTTCATGACGGCCTATGTGTTGGAGGGTCTGGCTCGATGTCGGCGTCTGAATCAACCCGTGCCAGATGCCATGCTCGACGGAGGCACGCGACGACTGCTCGCTGCCTTCAAGGATGCTGACCTCAGCGGTCGTCGGCCCGAAAGTATCGGCGACGTCCACCTCCCAGTTTATGCGGCCCATGCGCTCGCCTTGGCGCATTCCTGCCGGCAGCAAAAATCTCAACAGGCCGACGCATTGACCCTGCGCGGCCTGCTGCAAGATATCGAAGACAGCCGCGTTGCCGCGAGCCTTCTGGATCAAATCTTGTTTGCCGATGCCTGGCGGCTGGTGGGCGAAAAACAACGTGCGGAAGCTCGGCTCGACCAACTGGCGGCCCGCGTGGAGCCCAAGCGCAACGACCGTCAGTCTATTTTTGCGACGGCCGCGCTGCTGGAACTGGGCGCTGCGGTGCGCCCGAAGGACGCTCGCTGGCCTCCCTTAAGCCGGCAACTGGTGGCTGCCCGAAGCGGTGCCGATTGGGGCGACACGCTGACTACGTCAGCGGCGGTACGCGGACTGGCGGCCGTGCTCGTGGCCCCACAGTCCGACGAAATGCCGATTGTGGTTCGGATCGATGGTCGTGACGTCGGAGAACTCAACCGCACCAACGGCAATAGCATGAAGCTGAAACTGCCCCAGGTGAAGACAGTGGTGTTATCCGCCCAAGGGATGTGCGAGGATTCATACACGATTCGCGTGGAAGGAATCGCGAACGGTGCGCCGCCAACGGCCGTCGCCGCGCCCGTGGCTATTCGTACCAGGGTTATCGGTACTCAGCCTGCAAGCAAGGAGATCCCCGCCGACGGAGCGGGCCGGATCATCGTACCCAGGGGCGCGACCTGCGAGGTGCGCGTGGACATACGTCTCAAGCAGGCTGTTTCTCATGCGCGGTTAACCATCCCGCGGCCCTGCGGCGTGGAGTGGATACGGCTGCCGGAGCGTGTTGATGGCGTTGCGGAGGTGGAAAGTCGCGACGATGCTCTTCATCTTTTCATCGAACACTGGGAGGCGGGGGAACATTCGATCCGCTTGCTCGCCAGGGCAGAAGTGAGCGGCGTCATCTCCGCCCCGCCTCCGGAGCTCGTGCCGATGTACGGCAACTCACTTCCAACGGCCATCGAGGGGGCGACTCAATGGAACGTGAAGGATTAGCCGCGCTGCTTTTTCCCTAGCCGCTAGTCAAGCGAGCTTTACTAGCCGTGGACCACTTATGTGCTTAACTGGGCTGATTGCCCGTCAAGTTCAACGAACCTAAAATGGGTCGAAGCCTATCGAGCCATGCTTCGTATATGCCCTGTCGCTATGGCCTGATCCCGAACGTGGAGGAGTTGCGTCTTGACCAATCTTTACGAAACACCGGCCGCGACGCCAGGCAGCACGCCCGGCTATCCAGACTGGTACCAGTTTTTTTGTCGCATCTATAGTCCGGTCTGGTGGATGGGCACAAGACTGGTCGTCTTGAGTTGGATACGCGTTGTGCCACCCCTGGTCGTTTGGATTGGGTTTGGCATCACTCTGGCCATCTGGGCTGGCGGCTCAGTGCTTCCGAAACTGGTAGGAATCAAGGCGGAAGATTTTGGCACGGGTTCCAAGGAAATCTGTCGCGTCGTGGGGGATGATATTGAGTGGCAGGAAGCCCAGCCGCGGGATTGAGCGGACTTGGAGCAGGGCCGGCACTCTGCAAACTCTTTCTATAGGGAGATGAGGAAGGTTGGATGGAACTTCACTTGCTGGAAATCCTCGCGGACGGTCGTCCTGACACGGAAGTTTCTCTCAGCGAAGTGGCCCGCGGCGTGTGTGACGCAATGGCCGCCCTGTATCGGCAGACTGGCTACCTGCCTCCGTGGATTGGTTATCTGGCACTGCTTGATGGAGAGATCGTCGGCACATGCGCCTTCAAGTCACCGCCGCGCGATGGTTGCGCGGAGATAGCCTACTTCACATTTCCAGGCCATGAACGCCGCGGCATCGCCACCGAGATGGCGCGGCGGCTTGTGGAGCTCGCTCGGAACGCAGATCAACGCGTCATCCCGACGGCTCAAACCTTGCCGGAAGAGAATGCTTCCACAGCCATCTTGCGCCGGCTGGGATTCATTCAAACCGGAATTGCCCACGACCCGGAAGTGGGCGAAGTGTGGGCGTGGGAGCGACTGCCGAACTGATATCGAGCGTCGCTTCGCTGCACTGCGTCACGGGCTGGGAAGCCCATGCTACGGGGATTAGACTAGGTATGTGACTATCTCGGCATGAAAAGCGCTGGGCTAACCACGATTCATTCCCAGCCCGACGCTACCCCGTTGCCCGCACCATGCCTGAGATTGTCGAAGACTTTGCCTGCACGGTTTGTGGCTGCGTTTGCGATGATCTACGTCTGACAATTCAGCAGGGGCGGATTACGGAGGCGGTGGGCGCCTGTCATCTCTCTCGTCAGTGGTTTCTAGACCAGGATTCGCGCCGCCCGGCCGTGGCCGAGATCGACGGACGCGAGGCGGCGCTGGAGACGGCGCTCGATCGGGCGGCCGGCATTCTTCGCGGGGCACGCTATCCGCTCATCTACGGCCTGTCGCGCAGCAGCACGCCTGGGCAGCGGGCTGCGGTGGCTTTGGCCGAGCAACTCCTGGCGAACATCGACACGACCGCATCTCTCTGCCATGCGCCGTCGATCATGGCCATTCAAGAAGTCGGCGAATCGACCTGCACGCTCGGTGAGATCCGCAATCGGGCCGATCTGGTGATCTTCTGGGGGGTGAACCCTGCCCAGAGTCATCCGCGGCATTTGGAACGCTATAGCGGCGACCCGGTCGGTCTGTTCGTGCCACGCGGCCGGGCGGATCGCACGGTGATCGTCATCGATTCGCACCGCACCGAAAGCGCCGACCTGGCCGATCTGTTCATCCAGGTCGAGCCAGGGCGTGACTTCGAGGCGCTCTGGACGCTGCGCGGATTGACGCGCGGCATCCTGCCAGCGCCCGGGACCGACACCGGGTTGCCGCTCGAAGTTTTGCAAGACTTAATGCGGCGCATGACTTCCTGCCGCTGCGGCGTGTTCTTCTTCGGCCTGGGCTTGGCCAGTCGCGGCCTGGGGCATCGCAATGTCGAAGCCCTGTTGCAGTTGACGCGCGACCTGAACGCCCACACGCGGTTTCACGCCCGGCGGATGCGGATCCCGGGCGACGTGACCGGGGCCGACGCCGTGCTCTGCTGGCAGACCGGCTATCCGTTCAGCGTCAACCTCAGCCGCGGCTATCCGCGCTACAACCCTGG
This sequence comes from Planctomycetota bacterium, assembly GCA_021413705.1. Lineage (GTDB taxonomy): Bacteria > Planctomycetota > Planctomycetia > Pirellulales > UBA7805 > JAIOPX01. The sequence goes on from JAIOPX010000077.1 coordinate 91,750, forward strand.
CGAGTTCTCGGCCAACGACATGCTCGAGCGCGGCGAAGTGGACGCCTGCCTGCTGCTGGGAAGCGAAGGAGTGCGCGATATGTCACCCGCAGCGCAGGAGCAGTTGCGGCGGATTCCCACCATCGCGCTCGATCATCCCACGGTCGATTCCGCCGTGAAACCCGACGTGCGTTTCACCACGGCGGTCTACGGCATTCACCTGGCAGGCACCGCCTACCGAATGGACGAAGTCCCCATCCCGCTCCGCCCCGTGCTGAAGGCCAGCTACCCTAGCGATGAAGAGATACTCACACATATTCGCCAGCGGATTGGTAATATGTAGGGAAGGAGGATTGAACCACAGAGACACCGAGGGCACAGAGGTTCGCAATGCGGACCATTTGCAGTCTGCGGGTCTCTGTACCACAATCGATCGAAGTCTTGTTCGTGCAAGAAGATTTATGGAACAGGAGGAAGCAGAGTGAGCAGAGCCAGGCAACTGAACGAACTCTGCTGCCTCTGCTTCCTCCTGTTCAAACTGTTTTTTCCTTTGGTTGTGGCCTTACGGCCGTCTCTGTGTTCTCCGTGCCTCTGTGGTTCAAATTTTTTCCGTGCCTACCGTAGAATGGTTTCCCTCACCATGAAATCCCACACCGTTCACCTGACGTTCAACCTGCCGGCCCGAATGGCGTTTGAGAACATCACGCCCAAGGTGGAGCAGATTGTGGCCGACAGCGGTGTTCGCGAGGGCTTGTGCCTGGTCAACGCGATGCACATCACCGCCAGCGTGTTCATCAACGACGACGAGCCGGGTTTGCACGCAGACTACAAAAAGTGGCTCGAAGAGCTGGCCCCGTTCGATGCCTCCCCCAAGACCTACCAGCACAACCGCACCGGCGAAGACAACGCCGACGCCCACCTGAAGCGGCAAATCATGGGCCGCGAAGTGGTCGTGGCGATCACGGACGGCAAACTCGACTTCGGCCCTTGGGAGCAGATATTCTATGGGGAGTTCGACGGGCGCAGGCCGAAGCGTGTATTGGTCAAAGTAATTGGGGAGTGAAAACAATGGATCAAGTAGAAATGCCGACAGATGCTCGTGCCGCATGTGCAGACTATCTGCGGTACATACGGGACGGAGAGCAAATCTGCGAAGAGGCCAATCGCCGCGTTACCGAGTGGCGCTACGCCACGCATCGTATGTATAGCCCGGAGCCATTCTTCGATACTCATGACGTGTCCGGCCACAACGGTTGGAAACGAATCCAGAGGAAGTGGGTGGACGATCCAGCCAAAGCGGGTTTCTTTGGACCCCATGGCTATGATGCTGCAGAAAAACTTGTGTGCGTTTCTGACAGGTTGTTCTATTTTTTCACCGATTCAGGCGTTGACGTTGTCGATTATCTATCGCCCACCAAGGTGCAATACCTGGAACGCTTCGTCCTCGACAGCGCCGGGTCCGTTCGGGTCAAAATAAACGCGTCGGAAGGGGGTGTCAGCCGACAGGAGTTTGTTAAAGCGGACGGCAGATACGCGTCGTCAACAGAACGGCGGTGGCTGTTGAATGACGACGGCACAGTTAAGGAAGGGTATGGTGGCCAATATCACTATGAATATGATGACGCCGGGGAGCTTCGTCGGGCGTGGTCGAAGTTTCACGTTCCACCCCACCGCCCACGCCGGACATTGCTATTCGACACATCGCCACTGGCCGAATTTGACGATGCGCTAGTCGCGCTCGAAAAGATGTTGGTCGAAATGATTCCTGCCGCCGTGCGAGATCGCGGGCCGATGCCCTCTCCGCTCTACGCGGTGATGATCAATTACTGCGGGGAGGATCTCATCCCCACTCTCCCGCCCGAATTGGTGCTCGGTTTCAGTTCACTGCGTGACGAAATCGTTGCAAAGCATGGCGAAGGTGTAACCTATTACGCTTGGGCACCGGATGAAATCAAAAATCTGAGTACCGAGGTGCGGCTCGACTGGGGACAAGAACGAGAGTCAGCCCTGCAAGACTTATGTTTTCGCATCAAGCGATTAGAGGATGCTACAGAGGATGCAGTTGACGAGCTCTCCGGCTTGAAACGCTTCCTCGCAATGACGTGGCGGGTTAGTCTGGCCCTGACTGGAAACTCACAGTTTCAAAAAGTGCGAACGATGCTCTGCAAAGTGGCTCGGGAACTGAACGACTATCCGTGGGATACGATAACGCCGGTCACCGATGACTTTGTCGTGTTTGCAGTCGATGGATCGCAGGAACTGGACGTGCTTTCCGATTTTCGCAAGAGCATTCCGGCAGACAAACGGACGTTATTGAAGAGTCGTCGATTGATACGATAATCCGTGGCGTTCTACGATACCTCACCCAAGCCCTACCAGCACAACCGCACCGGCGAAGACAATGCCGACGCCCACATGAAGCGGGAGATCAACCCAGGCAGAGAGAGACTATGCAGCCGCCATGCGTTATAATTACGGGTACGGGTTACGCAACCAAATCTTGATTCTTTGAACGAGGCCAAGCCGATGTCCACCGTTCCCATCGAAGAAGCTCAGGCTCATTTGGTAGAGTTGATCGGGACGCTGTCTCCCGGCAAAGAAATTGTCATTACGCGGAACAATCAGCCGGTGGCCCAGTTGACCGGCCTGCCTGCGGAACTGCCGCGTCCCGTTCCGGGGCGATGCCAGGGTAAGCTCACCGTCGTGTCTGAGGATGACGACCATCTGCAAGATTGGACCGAGTACATGCCATGAGGCTATTGCTCGATACGCACGCACTGCTGTGGTTTGCGCAGAATCCTCCGCGTCTGAGTCCCCAGGCCATGTTGGCGATCATGGACCCGGCAAACGAGAAACTTGTTAGCCCCGCCAGCTATTGGGAAATCGCCATCAAAATCAGTTTGGGCAAATATGTCCTGTCCCAGCCGTACGAAGAGTTCATGAGCAAAGCGATCGATGCGAATGGCTTTCAATACCTGCACATCGAGCCGCGTCACACTGCGGCGTTACTCTCACTCCCGCAACATCACCGCGATCCGTTCGATCGACTCATGATCGCGCAGTCGATAGTGGAAGGAATTTCGATGGTCAGCAACGATGCAGGGCTTGATGCGTATCCGATCACTCGCATCTGGTGATGAGGCCGCGCTATGCCGGTTAACCACCAGCGGGCCGGACATGCTTCGTCTGTTCTGCGCCGCACAATCCCTACCACCCCACCGTGCAAGGTTTTCGTGACCGTTGCAATTTGACAACATCCATCCACGGTGTACGTTTCCCTGGCGTCGCGTTGTGATTGTGCAACATACCGCCCCTGCCGGTCCGCTTGCTCCCTCCGCGGACCTGAATACCAGCCACCTGCGGTGAGGATACGCCATGTGGGACCAGCCTGCGGCCGTGCTTGAGCCGGCCTGCGTCGAGACGAAACAGCGGCGCGAGATTCTGATCATCGAGGACGATGATTCGCAACGTGAAGTGCTCAGCCTCCGCCTCCGCGCTCAAGGGTTCAAGACGCTCCAGGCAGCCACCGCCATGGAAGGGTTGCAGTTGGCGGAAGAGCGCCGGCCGCACCTGGTGTTGCTCGACGTGCGGCTGCCCGACATCGACGGCTTTCGCGTCTGCCGGCACCTCGATGAAAATCCTGGCACCAGCAGCATCCCGGTCATTATCCTTAGTGGCATGGAGCGGCCCGATATCATCCGCCGCGCCCGCCGCGCGGGTTGCCACTATTTCGTCCGCAAGCCATACGATCCCAATGCCCTGCTGTGCCTCGTGGAGCAGGCGATGACGGAACGGGGCGAATCGTAGGACGCATTGCCCTATTGTCTGTTCCACCCTGGGCGTGATACATTGGCGGCGTATCGAGGGACCCCGAAAGGTGTGCCGACGGGCGGCGTCGGACTGCGGGACTTCCATTCTTTCCAACCGCCGCAGCGGAGTATCGTGTGGGTACCAAAAGAACAGGCAAGGGCCGGCGCAAGTTGGGCCAAAAGAAGCGCCGGATGCGTTCCAAGATTCGCCATCGCAAACGATAAAGTTACGTGAAGCGCATCGAAACGCGACATGCCCGGCGGCCGTTTGAAGCCGTCCGGGACGAGAATGGTGTCCCGCGCGTCGAGGCCGATTCCTTTCGCACAGCACTCTACGCGCTGGGCTTTCTGCACGCACTGGATCGGCCTACCCAGTTGCTGTTTGCCCGCACTATCGCCCAGGGTACGGCGGCCGCACAAATCAAAGATCGGCAGCGGCTGCGCGATACCGACCGCTTCTTTCGCCGGGCCGGACTCTATCTGCGGCTGGAAGAGGAAGTCCGGCTGCTGGACGACGAGACGTTCGAACTGCTGACGGTCTATTGTGAAGGAGTCAACGACGGGTTGAAAGACTCGGGCCGTTCGTTGGCGATGTGGGCGACCGGTTTTCATCCTGAACCGTGGAACCAGCAGGCTGTGATGCTGGTGGGAAACCTGCTGAGCTTTGGTGGCTTGGCAGTGGGGCAACAGCAGAATGAGCGGCTGCTGCTGGAGTTGATTCAGTTAGGGATCGACGACGAGCGGCTCCACGAGTTGTTTGCGCCATTGTTGGACGACGCTGACATGGCCCTGTTGCGGCAGGTGAAGGTTCCGCACCAGATTTCCGATGAAGCCCTGGAACTCATCAGCGACTTGCCGCGGCTGGCCGGCAGCAACGCCTGGGCAGTGTCCCCGCGGCGCAGCGCCAGCGGCGGTGCGCTTTTGGCCTGCGACCCGCACTTGGAGGTGAACCGTCTGCCGGCCATCTGGTATGAAGCGTCGCTCCGGTGGGGAGACGACTATGTGATGGGGGCATCACTGCCGGGTTGTCCGTTATTCGCCGTGGCCCGCACGCCGCGGCTGGCCTGGGGCGTGACCTATCTCAAGGGGGACACGAGCGACCTGTTCATCGAAGACTGCCGCGCCGGCGGTGACACTGGCTGGCAATATCGCCGCGGCAATACCTGGCACGACTTTCGACTTCGCGTGGAAGAGATCCATCACAAGGACGGCTCCGGCGAGACGTTGCGGATCTACTCCAACGATGTCGGCACGCTCGAAGGAAATCTCGACGAGGCTGGACCTGGCTTGCATCTTTCGGTCGCCTGGACAGGACATTCACAGGGCACGGGAGCCGCGATCGGAACCTGGCTGAAGGTAATACCTTGCCGCGGCGCGGCGGAAGGAATGGAAGTAGTGCGCCGCAGCCCGCAGCCGACGCTGAATTGGCTGTTTGCAGATCGCGAAGGACACATCGGAATGCAAACCAGCGGCTGGTTTCCGCGCCGCCCGCACGGCTACAGCGGCGCGCTCCCCATCCCGGCCTGGGACGAAGGGAATCACTGGCAGGGTTGGCTTCCAGAGACCGTATTGCCGCGGGTGTACGATCCGCCGGAAGGATTTGTCGCCTCGGCCAATGAGAACGTCAACACACCCGGCGGCCCCCGGTTGGTGACGCTGCCGGTGCCCGAGTATCGCAAGCGGCGGATTGTGGAGCGGCTGCGCGAGTTGCCGCAGGCCACGCTTGATGACATGCAGAAGTTGCAGTACGACGTGCTGAGCACACAGGCTCGCGATCTGTTGACCGTCTTCCTGCCCCAACTGACCGATGGGCCGATAAAGCAGCGGTTGAGCGATTGGGATTTGCGCTACACGGCGGAGAGTTACGAAGCGACTCTGTTTCAACGGCTCTACCGTAATGTAATCCTGGAGACGTTTGGCGAGTCGCGCGTGCGCGACGGCGGCCTCGGCTGGCGGCGTGTGCTCTATCTCTGTTCGCGCGTCGGCTATTCGACGATGGTGCTGACGGCCGTCGATCGGGTGCTGATGAAAGAGCGCTCCAGTTGGTGGCGCGGACGCGACAAGGGAGAGTTGATCCGCCGTGCAGCCGCGCGGCTGGATCTCGAGCCTGAACAGACCTGGGGAGAGTTCAATTCGTTCCGAATGACGAACCGCTATTTCGAGCAAGCGCGTGGAGGCCGCATGTTGGGCTTCAAGAGTGGCGAGTTGCCCATGCCCGGCTGCCATGCCACGCCGTTCCAGGGCCACCTGCTGCGTGCGGCCAACCGCGAGGAGACGTTTGCGCCAAGCTATCACTTTGTCACCGACTTGACGGTGGATGAAGCGTGGACCAACTTGCCCGGCGGGCCGAGCGAGAGCCGATTTTCCAAATACTACCGCAGCGATGTGGCCCGGTGGTTTGCCGGGGAGTACAAGCGGATTGCACCGGCAACGTAGGTCAGGCTATTGCCTGACGCGATCCTCGCTAACTCCCGACTGCTTGCAACCTCCCGGTTCGCCCAGCCGCTATTCGTCAGGCAATAGCCTGACCTACGAAACCTTCCCACCGTCTGCTATTCTTGAAGGTAGTAATGAGCACGAGCCCGCCCCCCGACGATCCCCTGCCTGCCGATCCGGCCTTGTTGCCGAATCCACTCCCCGTGGCGGAGTCCCTATCGCCGTTGTCCACTGTCGCTGAGCCGGCCCAGGCTTCGGTAGTCGGCCAGGATATTGTCGGATCACTGCACGACGATCGCTTGCCGTCACAGAACCGTCGTCGTTTCTGGTTGCCGCTATGTTTGTTTGTGGCTACTTGTGCCACCACTTTTTTGGCCGGTTGCTACCACTGGTATCCGGCTTTTCTCGGGGAACCCCTTCCCGACGTGATCAACGGGTCCATGGTGCGGGATATTCATGGTGAATTCGTATATCTCTCCCTGCCAGAAATCATTCACAAGAACTGGCTCGATGGACTGACGTTCATGGCCTGCGTGATCAGCGTGTTGATGATGCACGAGATGGGGCACTTTCTGATGACCATTCGGCATCGCATCCCGGCCAGTTATCCCTATTTTATCCCGATGCCGATCATGATTACGGGCACGATGGGCGCAGTCATCAGCATGGACGGCTCGAAGGCGAATCGCAAGGAACTGTTCGATATTGGACTGGCCGGGCCCCTGGCCGGTTTGGTGCTGACGATTCCGCTGGTGATCATCGGCATCATGAAAGCCGACATACAACCCATTCAGCCCGGAACCCACTTTGGCAATCCGCTGTTGGTGCAGTTGCTGACTCCCTGGCTCAAGCCGATGCCACCGCACTTTCAGATTCAGTACAACGCCATCTATATGGCCGGCTGGGTGGGCATGTTGATCACCGGCCTGAACATGCTCCCCGTAAGCCAACTCGACGGCGGGCACGTCGCCTATGCCGTGCTGGGGCCTTTTGCTCGCTGGCTGGGGCGCGCCTTGTTGATAACCGCCATCTGCTTCATTCTCTGGGCACGCGCCTGGAATTGGATCCTGATGCTGCTGATCGTGATTCTGATCGGGCTGGATCACCCACCGACGGCGGACGACGCTGTTCGAATCGGCCCCGCGCGGTGGCTCTTGGGATTGGTGTCACTGATGATTCCCATTTTTTGCTTCACGCCAGTGCCGATGTCGTGAGATAGAGAGGAAGGGGTGAGAGGCTAGGGAATAGGGATGAGGGGTTAGGGCATGCCTACACCCTCGCCCCTCATCCCTATTCCCTCACCCCTACCGCATGCTGTGCAACATCATGCCGATGAACATCGCCAGCACCAGCACGCCGGCGACGATGGCCCAGGTCAGCCATTTCTGACCGAGCTTCTGTTCCCGGATCTCTTCTTTCAACTGGTGCTTGGTCTTGTATTCCACGGTATCCGGATACCGAAGCAGGAATTGCTCCCCGCAGTGGGGACAGAGCACGTCCTGCCCCATGGTCTCAAACGGTGTAATCAGCTCGTGCCCTTGCGGGCAATGGAGATGCACCAGCCGTGGGCCGGAATCGAGGCCACCTAACGTCGAATGGCTGCCGACCGCCGGTTCAGGGATACCTGCTTCTACAACCTCGTGTTCAGCAACCTCACCTGCATCGGGAAGTCCGATATCGAGATGCGCGCGGCGGCGACCACGGCGGCCGCGCAGATTGAGATCAAGCGGATCATCGTCCTCGGACTCTGCGGATTCCGCCGGCTCAGGCGCCGCCGGGGGTGCCATGGGTGGCACCTGGATCACAGGCTGCACCGCGGCGGCCGTGGTCACCGTCGGCACGACGAACAGCACGCCGCAGGTGGGGCAGTTGATTGTGCGTCCCATCTGCGAAGCATCCGCTTGCAGCAAATGGCCTTGGGGACAGAGGAACTGAAATGCCATCGCAGGATCAATTGCGTATCAGGTGGGCCAGGCGGGACGATCAGTCATGAGCCTTCTGACAATAAGCCGGCGGCTGAAAGTTCGTGGCAAGTGGGTGGTGTTAATTTCTCGCTCCGGGCCAGGTTTTCGCGAACGCGGCCCAGCAGTGTGCGCAGCGTCTCCAACTCATCGCCGCTGAGTCCGGCAATGGCCTGCCCGCGCACACGTTTGGCGCACTCGATCATTTTGCTCCACACCGGCTCTACCCTCTCCGTCGCTCGAATGATCTTGCGGCGTTTGTCATGGGGGTCGGCGGTGCGCACAATCCAGCCGTCGCGTTCCATGCGGTCCAGCACGCCGACGAGCGTCGGGGCTTCAATCTTCAACCGTTCAGCCAACTCACTCTGAGCCTGTTCGCCGCAGAAGGAGAGCATGGCCAGCACTTCCCACTGACGCAACGTGATGCCGTGGGCGCTGAGTTCTTCGTTGAGCATCCGGGCCAGATCGTGCGCCGTCGCACAAACCCAAAAACCTATGCTGTTTTCAAAGTCATATTCCAGCATGACGGCGGTTACCTGAGTTGGGGGACTGTCCCAATTTTGCCCCAGCACAGGGATACTGGCTTGCGGAGCAAGCGTGGGACTGTCCCCTTAGGTTACTCGTATTACTCTCGTATCTATCTTACGCCGTGCCAGCGCTTCGCTCAAGTTCGCCACTTCTGCTTTAAACGCATCATTTTTCGATATTCTGTCCCACAGCGCCGCGGTAGCAATAATCCAGCAGCAATTCCCATTCCCGCCGCGCAATCAGGCGGCAAATCATCGCCGTGCTGTCGCTAGCCTTGCCGGCCACGACGGAGCGCACCACTTCGACAAACGCCGCCGGATCCCAAGTTGAACCCTGCGTGAGGCGCGCCAGCGCCCGGTCGTTGACCGTCGAGGCAGCAGCGTCACACTCGGCTGCAGCCCGTTGAAGCGCGAAGTAAACCTCATGACTGCGCACACGGCAAAACCAGTAACAGGCGTTGTCAAAATCCCCCTCGCGGCGGTGCATGATCGCGTGCCAGAAGCTGCCCGTGGGCGTTTCAATACCCTGGCTGATTGCGTGCGATTCGTCCAGGTAATTGTGCGCCAGCCACAGCCCGCAACGGCAAGCGTCGGCCAGCGATGGATCGACCAGTTTGCGTGGAGCGATTGCCGCAGCCAAATCAAAGCGAGCGAGCGCCTCGCGCATCGGCGATTGCGGCTGGCCGGCGGCCAACTCCATCTCGGTCCCCCCGGGTATCAACGCCTGCAGCGGCTCAGGATAGTTCATGCGAGCTCCAAACTTGGTCTTGTCTCAGTTCATAGCATACCTCGTCGCAAGCAAAACCGCGCAACCGCTACGACCCCTACGACTGCATAGCATCGGTAACATAGCCCAACCAACTCGCCGCACACCTTGCGGGGCGCACTTATGCTTACCAGAAGACCGTCCCCAGGCAATGAGCGGCAGCTATGAAACTGACAATACTGGACAACGTGGATCAATTGCGAGACCGTGCCGCGGAGTGGGACGATCTGTGGCGACGCAGCGAAGTGGCGCTTCCCACAACCCGGGCTGCCCTGGTCGCATTGTGGATCGACCGCTTCGCCCCTGACGCCACGTTCCGCGCCCTGACGATCGAAGACGGCGGACGGCTGGTGGCCGCTCTGCCGCTGGTAGGTGAATCCCACGGCGGCGTCTGCCGCGTGGGCACGCTCCCGAACAACGATTGGACCGTCAGCGGCGAGATCCTGCTCGACCCCGCAGCCGATCGGCAGCAGATCATCGACCTGTTGGTCGCTGGACTGCGTGCGCTCCCCTGGCCGATCTTGTGGCTGCGGCTGATGCGCAGCGATCGCAGCAGTTGGCAGGTTCTGGCCGCGGCCTGCCAGCGCGCACGACTCAGCACGTTCCAACATCAACAGCATGAAGTGGGCGTGATCGACCTGCCGGCAAATTTCGCGGCCTTCGAGGCAAGCTGGTCGGGCAACCATCGTCGCCACATGGGTAAGGCCCAGCGGCGGCTGGTGCGCGAAGGGGGCGCCGAGTTGCACGTCTATTCGGCACTGCAACCGGACGAAGTGGAGCCCCTGCTGGCCACTGGATTTCAGATCGAACATCGCGGCTGGAAAGGAACCGAAGGCACCAGCGTGCTGGCCACACCCGGCATGTTCGAGTTCTTCCTGCGACAGGCCGAGCAGCTTGCCGCCTGGGGTCATTTGCAATTGGTGTTCCTCGTTCATAAAAATCAGCCCATCGCTTTCGAATACGGCTGGCGAGCCAAGGGCGTCTACTTCACGCCCAAGGTGGCCTTCGACGAAGCGTTCTCGCAATACACGCCCAGCCAGGTTCTGCGCTATAAACTCTACGAGCGGTTCTGTGCCGAACCGGCGCCGCCGACGGTGGACTACATGGGACCACTGGCCGACGCCACGGCAAAGTGGGTCACCGGCCAATACGAAGTAGGGGCCACGATGATCGCCTTGTCAGGCGTGGTGGGACGCACGATGCTCGGCGCCTATCGCCTCGCTCGGGCCACCCGTCACCGCCTGCGCCGCAAACCAGCGCCCGTAGGTCAGGCTATTGCCTGACGCAATACGCCTGAACTTTTAGAGTGATCACAACAAAGGCCGTCAATCGTCAGGCAATAGCCTGACCTACGGCTACTGCCCTGTAATCGTCAAATTGACAATCGTGGTTCCCTCTTTGTCCGCCGAGACCTGAACCGCCAGAATACGAGAACCTTTCTTGGCGCCGATCAGCGTGCCCGTCTTTCCGTCGGCTTGCGTGACCACGTACTGAGATTCCTCCCAGCCTTGGCTCTTTAGTTCAGCGCGATAATACTCACCCACTTTTTCGGTCGCGGCCGGAACTTGCATGTGCAACATGCCGGTGGCCTGCTCTCCCTTGCCGGTCATCAGATTGGCCTTGATGTTCGCACCGGTGTAGATCGGCACATCCTTGGAGAACTCGGCCGGTAGTTTCAAACCGGCCGTGCTTCCTCCCGTCTGAATCTGCACGTCCGTGTTGCCAACCTTGATATCGATGCCGCCATTGTTGGCCGGCGGCTGGTTGCTCGGCGTGGATGTGCCACATCCAGCTACCGCGGCCGACGCCAATAAAATCGCGAAGCTGCCAAGCGGGAAGCTGCCAGTCATACGTTTCATGGTCAATGGTCCTTCAGATCTATAGATATTTGACGCTCTGGGACGAAAAGGGTTCCCGTGGTTGAAAGTATGGCCGCTGCAACATCAGCGATGCAAGCCGAACCTGGCGGCCGGCACTTGCGCCGGTTGTGCTTTGACGCGCAGCAGCCTATGCTACCGGGCGTGTCCACAACGCGGGCTCGCCCACTTCCTGGTGGTTGCCGACCGCCAAACACTTCGCATAAGGAGCCGGGGCATGAAACCCGATTTCGTCCTGCTGGCGGCCGATCCCACGTTGTTTGTGGTCGCGATCGCCGCGGTCGTCCTCTTCTTCTTCATCGCCGCCGTCGTCACCATGGCCTATGGCAACCTCTGGCTGCGGGCTTACATGTCCAACGCCAGGGTGAGCCTCTTGAGCTTGATCGGGATGACGTTTCGCCAGGTCAACGCCACCACGATCGTCAATGCCAAGATCATGGCCATGCAAGCCGGCGTCGGTTCCGATCCTCGCAACAACATCACCACCGCCCGGCTGGAGGCGCACTATCTGGCCAACGGCGACGTTCCCATAGTCGTGCAGGCGCTGGTCGCCGCCCATCGCGCGGGCATGGACCAGGACTTCGACCGAGCCGCCGCCATCGATCTGGCCGGCCGCGACGTGCTCGACGCCGTCCGCACGAGCGTCTATCCCAAAGTGATCGACTGTCCCGACTCGCGCCGCTCGACCACCGGCACGCTCAGCGCCATCGCCAAGGACGGCATCCAGTTGAACGTCAAAGCCCGAGTGACGGTGCGCACCAACTTGGCTCAGCTCATCGGCGGGGCGACGGAAGACACCGTTATCGCCCGCGTCGGTGAAGGAATCGTCAGCGCCATCGGTTCCTCCGAGACGCACAAACATGTGCTCGAGCATCCCGATCGAATCTCCAAAGCCGTGCTGGCCCGCGGGCTCGATGCCCAGACGGCATTTGAGATCGTCTCGATCGACATCGCTCATATCACGGTCGGAGAAAACATTGGTGCCAGGCTCCAAGCCGATCAGGCCGAAGCCGACACGCGCGTCGCCCGCGCCCGGGCCGAACAGCGCCGCGCCGAGGCCATCGCCCGGGAGCAGGAGATGCGGGCCAAAGTGGCCGACAACCGGGCCCATGTGGTGCTGGCCGAAGCCGAAGTCCCCATTGCCATGGCCGAAGCTTTCCGCGCAGGCAATTTCCTCGGCAACAGCAAGGGCTAAACCGTCGGCCAACTACTTTTCGTCGCCAAACGGCGTGGCCTCATCACTGGCCGGAGCTTTTTTCACTTCGGCTTTCGGAGCTTCAGCCTTGGGAGCGGGCTCGGTGCCAAAGCCATCATCCGCGGCAGGAGCGGGAGCGGCCTTCTTCTCCTCGGCCTTCGGGGCTGGAGCGGGTGCCGCACCAAATCCGTCTTCCGCAGCGGGTGCAGGTGCAGCCTTCTTCACTTCTGCTTTTGGTGCTGCTGGGGCCGCACCAAAACCATCATCCGCAATTGGTGCAGCCGGAGCCGTTTTGACTTCAGGCGCCTTCGGTGCTTTGCCCTTGTCGCCGCCAATAATCGCCGCGCGGATGCCACCCAACACTGCGCCACCTACGGCCGCAGGGGGAGCCTTCGCACCGCCAGCAGCACCAGGCGCGGCAGCCGGAGGGGTCGCTGCACCAAATCCGTCATCGGCTGCCGGAGCAGCAGGTGCCGGCGCGGGGGCTGGTGCAGGTGCAGGAGCGACAGGTGCAGGTGCGGGAGCCGGTGCAGCCCCAGCATCGGGAGCCAGCGGATCGTTCACAGGCATATCGGGCACAACCACCGCCGGCTTGGCCGGGTCAGCAGCAGGAGCCGCAGCAGCAGGGGCCGCCGCAGGTGATTCTCCAAACACATCGCCACCTGCAGGAGCCGCAGGCGCGGGTGCCGGAGCTGGAGCAGGGGCAGCAGCGGGTGCGGCAGGCGCACCGAATCCATCATCAGCGGGAGCAGCTTCCGGCTTCTTCGCAGGAGCCGCAGCCGGCGCGCCAAATCCGTCATCGGCAGGAGCAGCCTCCGGCTTCTTCGCAGGCGCCGCCTTGGGAGCCGCCGGCGTCGAACCAAACTCGTCGCCACCAAAGCCATCCGCCGGCTTGGCAGGGGCCGCAGGAGCAGCCGCTTTCGGCGCGCCAAACAGATCATCGGCTGGCTCCTTCGCAGGAGCAGCGGGAGGTGCAGCCGGTGGGGCTGGTGGCGTTGGCGGCGCGTCCATCGGCGGCGAAGTGGTCGTCGCGGGCGGCGCATCGGGCTCCCCGCTCTTCGGTTCGCCGTAGCGCTGCTTATTCACATTGCCTGCCCGCACTTGGGCAACCAGCGTGGCTTCCGTACGATAGGCGTCGATGTTCATCCGCACCTGGCCTTGCACGCGTTCCAACGAACGCGACACCGGATAGAGATTGTTCACATCAGCCGCTTCGAGTTCGGCGCCGCGCTGAAAATCGGCCTTCGCTTGTTCGGGACGTCCCAGTTGAATAAAAGTCAGGCCGCGGAAGTAAAACGCTCGCGGATCCTGATAGCCGGCATCGATCACTTTGGTCAGCCGCGCGTGAGCTTCGACCGGCTGACCGGCGAAGTAACAATGCACCGCGCTGCCGTAGACGTTCGACAACACATCCTGTTGGGCCGTGGCCTGATGAGTCAGAGTGGCCAACCCCATCACTGCGCTCAGCCAAGTTACAGCGCCTAGCGCGACCGCCAATGTCCGATGCATAAACTCATGCTCCGTAGTACGATCCGGTCGGCAGCAAGGCGCCGGATTTTTTGATTCCTGTTCCCACGAGCCACGCCGCGACAGACGAGCGGGCGAACAAAAACTGATTATAACTAGAACGAATCAAACCGCTACTAATTGCCGCAAAACCATGAAAATTCCTTTCCACACCCGTCGTTATCAACCGTATATCCCGAATTTGGGCTTGTTTTGAGGAGATAGCGCTGCCGTCCCCCGAATCTCAACCCGAAACGGCTGACACCTCGTAACTACCTATAACCACAAGACTTGCGAATCCCCGTGAGCGGAATGGCGCTAGCCACCGGCCTTCCAAGCAACCGAATTGTCACCAGCCACCCCATTTCACCCCAAGTGCGAAGTAGGAACCGGCGGCTAGCGCCGTGCCGCTCACAAGCCCTGCTCAGCTTAGAATCAACGGACCCATGAAAAGTTCCCAAGCCATGCCCCGCCTCCGCCGTCATCTTGCCGCTGCCTGCTGCTTGCTTGTCGCTGCGCTTGCCGTTCCTGTTTTCGGCGCTGAACCAGACACCAAGCCCGCCGCCACTGCTCCTGCCGACCAACCCAGCGATCGCTGGACCATCGGCGTGGTAGCCGACAATCGCGGCGGCACGGGCACGCACGGCGCCATCTTGAAGCACTTTCAAAAAGCCAACGTGGAGCTGATTCTCAACCTGGGCGATATAGTCTACCCTGCACCCGGCGGCGAATGGGAAGGAATCGTCAAGCAGTTTCGCGAACTGTATGGCGAAAAAGCAGGCGACGAGTTTCTCGCCCGCCGCGTCCTGGTCACCGCCGGCGGCTGGGACGAACAATTCATGAACCAAGCGCAGAAGCTCAAGGATCGCGGCCAGACCGAAGCCACGCGCCCCAAGCGGAGCCGCCCTGGCTACGAGCCCGACAACGCCGCAGGACAAGAGTTCTATTCGCGCTACCTCCACTACAAAGACCGCGCCGGCAAACCGGGTGATGCGATCGTCGAATACACGCCGCAGGGAGATTACCACGGCAAGTTCCACGGCGCGCATTTTATCTCGCTGTACATTACCGACGAGTGGACGAACCTCGGGAAGAAATATCACGACCGGGACGATCCGGAAGTCCGCCGCGCGGCGATCGCGCAGCAATGCGTCTGGCTCCGCGCCAAGCTCAAGGCTATCCGGGCCGCCGAGCCTCGCGCGCCACTGATCGTGATGGCCCACAAGGGGAGCTGGTACAACGGCGGCGGCCCGCTGGCCGACATGGCCAAGGCGCTGGCCGAGTACAAAGTGGACGTGGCCCTGTGCGGCGATGGGCACATCTACAACTTCGCCCGGGATCCGCGGACGCTGAAGCTGATGGTCCCCGGCGCATTTTCGGACAGTTCCGACGGCTACTTCCTGATTCATATCACCCCCTCCAGCGGCGCCATCGAGCTGGACCATTTTCGTTTTACCGGCGAACTGAAACACCAACACCGTAAAACCGCCGGCGAGCCCCTGCCGCCTTCGCCAAAGAAATAGTGTGACCGCCGTCGCCGCTATCTCCTCTTGTTCTCCGGCGCAACTTGTTGCTCGGCAACAGGTTGCTGATTTTGTTCTCCGGTTGTTCTCCGCTCTGTTCTCCTGTTGTTCTCCCGATTTATTCGCACCCTCAATACCCTCGTTTTCCAGAAGCCTCCAGCTTTCGTTCTCTCAACCGCCGCAACCTTATCGCAGTTTTCACCCCTTCCCATTTTTTCCTTTTCGCGCTTCCTCGTATTTCGATTTTCGTGATCGCTTTCCTTTCTTCTTTGCGCGTAGCATGTCCCGGCGCGCCGGGGTCTTTGCAACTTAGCGCCTTTGCGTCGAAATTCCCTCCCGCTCCACCAAAGCAGCCTGAAGGCTGTACTCCAACTCGCGCGCGCACCGCAAGCCAGTTGTGAAACATGCTTGCAGCCCCGGCCCGCTTACGCCCAGAACTACCCCGATGCGATCCCTCGCGATCCGGCAGAGCTACGCTCTATAACGATAGAGAGCAACGCTCTCAATCAATCGAGCAACCGCTCCATATCAATCGAGCAACCGCTCCATGCCGGTGCCGTCGTATGCAACATTCACCCTACAGCAAACCCTGGCAAATGCAATACTTAAAAAAAGCCGCTTGCCATTTTTGCTGCGTCTATGACAGAAGCCAGCACCACCCTCATTGAAAATATGGTGAAAATATTTCCAGAATTCCGCGCCGAAAATCAGCCACCTGCGAACTCGATTTGTTTTTCACCACAGAGACACTGAGGGCATAGAGAAGGCGATCAAGAATGGTCGCTAAATGCCGAAGATCGAAACAGCACCATCCATGCTGTTTCGTCATCGACAACGGTCACAACCTTGCCTTGTCACGCGACGGGATCGGCTGCCGTATCGCCGGTAGCAAGCAGGAGGAAAGCGACGGCGATCGACAACCCATTACATAAAAGCCGCTAAGACCATTAGCAACGCCAATGCTCCCACACCGACGAACATGCCCCAATAGGTCTGCCCTAAAAGCGCTCCTAACGCAATGAAGGGACAGACGATCAAAAGTCCGACACCTAGACTGATATTGTGTTTGGCTGCCATTACCCAACCGCCCGCGCTGACCGCGATCCAGAACGTGGCCCACAGCATGCCGGCGATCGTGAACTGGAAGCGGGGCTGAGTCATTGCTAAATCCTATGGATAGTTGACTGGATCGGGCCGAAATCCAGCGTCTTGGGCAAAGACAAACTCGATTTCTGGGAATGCTTCCTTGAATTGTCGCACTTCATCATCAGAGAAGGCGTTGCGATCTAAGTAAACTCCGCCCGTCGTCATGTCTCCTAACCACACTCGATAGAAAGGCAGCGACGGGTCGTTATTGGTAAAGGCCGGCAGGCCGCTTAGCCCCTTATTTCTTTGCTTGAGGACGGCCCTTAGCCCCTTACGATGGGACACCATTCTGACTTGCCAACCAATCCAAGCAAATCCGAGGGCACAGATTGTCACCAACACGAACAGCGTTCTCAGGCTGAACCTAAACCAGCGGGGCTTCCGAGGATTCTCTTCCATGCCGGCATTCTATGACTAAGTCGATGGGGTTCGATTATCTGGCTGGCACCGGGAAGTGCATTTCAGTTAGGTGGATGTACGTCAAATGGTAGTGCGGCGTTAGTGTGTCGGTAGCCGGAAGTCGGGCGGGGTCATGGGGGGTGCTTGGCGTTGTTCGGGGTGGCGGGAGCGGGCCTCGCGGGGTGGGAGTGGACGATAGGCGAAGCGGGAACGAACATCATCCCCAATAACAACGCCAACACGACCCCCAAGAAAACAAATGCAATCCAGTTTGTCGATCTGCGCGAACTGCCGTAAGGCGATAGCCCCGGGTCTTTCGGCGACTTGTACGGATTCTCTTCCATGCCCTGATTCTACATGGAATGGAATTAACTTTAGGAAATGGCCAACATCCTGACAATGATCAAAGGGGTCAGCGAAGGCTGGGCAGCGATCTGCGCAGGCGCGCTTCGCCCTGGTCGCTGATCTGCGTACCTCCCAGGTACACTCCCCGGAGTTGGGTTAGACCTTTCAAGTGTTCCAGCCCCGCATCCGTGACATAGGCCGCGCTCCCCAATTCCAGACGTTCCAGTTTGGACAGACCTTTCAGATTTTCCAGGCCGGCGTCCGTGATTTTGGTGTTGAAGAGGTTGAGCCATCGCATTTCCGCCAAACACTTCAGATGTTCCAGGTCAGCGTCTGTAACGTCCGTGCCATCGAGATTCACCCGCACAACATTTGAGAAGTAATCAACATCCAGCCACGTTGGTATGGTCGGCGGTGCATTGGCCACCAGTTGGCCAGATTGATCGACCATAAAGTCGTAGGTCACGAACCCTCCCAGTCGGGTGACGACGCGCACCACCTCCCTCTGCTGCCGTGCCTTGTACGACCACCAGCCGATCCAGACGGCGATGATCGTCGTGAGGATCAGGATCGTTCTGAGGCGGAATTGGAAGCGGGGCATGGATTGATTCTAGCAGTTCCAGCCAGAGCCGCTATAACAACAGCATGACCACCGAACTAATCAAGCCCCGACCGAACCGCCGCTGGTTTCAATTCAGCCTGCGAGCACTGCTGATCCTCACGACAATCTGTGCGGTATTGCTAGGGTTGTTGGCTCGCGTGACGTACAAAGGGCAACAGCAATTGGCGGCAATCGAGATGTTGGAAGCGGCAGGAGCGGAAATGTATTTCGGGCAATTCTCGGTTCGTGAAACGAAGCAACATCCAAATCCCGACTTGTCAATTCGCTTCATTTGGTTCTGGTATGGTCCAGCAGAAGTCATGTTGCGCAACGCTGCCGGCGACAAAGAATTGGCCGCCCTCAAATCTCTGGGAAAGCTAGAAATTATTTACGTCTCGCGTAAACTTCCAGGTGAAAAAGATCGACTGAGAAAAGAGTTTCCCGGCTTGCGTGTCGAAGATTGGCCGGATAACTACTGACCCCTCTCCTGTCTTCTTCTTTTTCTGCCAGCCGGACTATGCTGATCCGTAGCTCAGCATTTCTGCCCCTTTTTCGTGTTTTCGCCCCATCGTGTTTTCGTGATCCCTCTTTGCCCTTCGCGCCCATTCTCCCCTGCGCTACAATACCCCGGCATAACTGAAGTTCTTCTCCGAGGGGCTCGTAGATGACGCTCGAAGCACCAGTAGGCTTGTCTCTCGGCCGAGTGAGATTTCACTGGCGACGGCTGTTGCAATTCCGGCTGCGCACGCTGCTGATCCTCACCACGCTGGCGGCGATCGGCCTGGGTTGGTGGTCGCACACCGCGCGGCGGCAGCAACGGGCCGTCGCGGCGCTCCGGCAATCGGGAGGCAGGGTCCAGTACTATTTCGAGATGTACCAGATAGGGAATTGCCCCACCTCGGAAAACCTGATCTGGCCCATGTGGCTGGTGGATGCCGTAGGGGTGGACTACTTTGCCTGCGTCGCCATGGTGACGATGCCACCCAGCATGGTGAACGACGATCTACGGCACTTGGCCGATTTGCCCCAGCTCGAGTGGGTGGACCTGGACAACACGAAAGTCACCGACGCAGGGCTGAAGCTTGTCGCCTGTGCGACCAGCCTGGAAAGCGTCTCGCTCAATGGAACGCAAATTTCCGATGCCGGGCTAAAACACTTGGAACCCCTTGCTCGCTTGCGGTGTCTTTATCTGAACAAGACGACCGTCGGTGACCAGAGCTTGGCCATCCTTGCCAACCACAAGAGCATGTTCTGGCTGACACTCAACGGGACGCGCGTGACCGATGCGGGGCTAAAGCACCTTCGCGAGTTGCCGGATTTGGCAATCTTGGAGGTGACGGACTTGAAGGTGACGGCTCAAGGCGCAGAGAAATTGCAGAAGTCGCATCCGGGTATCTCGATCATCGGGCGGTCGTTTTTTGATTCCGCGTTGAATCCCGCCAATTCCGATGATTAGTGAAGGGCACTCGAAATGAGCAAGCATCTGATTCCAACCGAGACTTTGACGAAATCGCGGCCATCATTGCGGCTCACCCATGCCTAATCCAGAAACGCCACCGCGGCCATCGCACGGGATTGATGCTCTGTGTTCATCACGACGCGATGCCAACCATCCAAACGGATCGTGGCGTGGTCGCTATGGGAGATTTTGCCGCGGACGTAGACTACCGGATCGCGCTGCATGCTTCGCCAGTTCCAGCGGGCGGCGGCGGGATTGTTTCTGAGCAGTTTGTGGTACGCAGGCGAAAGCAGGCCGTTGGGATACCGGCCGCAGACGTAGACCAGATTGCCGCCGAGCCGGTAGAGGAACTCGCAGAGGTGGGGCTTGCCTCGGCCGCGGCGGATCGGCTCGTGGCGCAGCACGAGTTTTTCGTCGGCACGCACTTCGGGGGCCGGGAGGAAGAACCACTCACCCTGGCGGACGAAAACGTCGGTCTTGCGGCGGAGCCGGTGCTGCCGCTTTCCCTTCCGGCCGCGCTCCAGGATCCGCACGATGTCGGGCTTGAGCGCCTCCTTGGCGGTGACCACCGTGCTGACGGACTTTCCTTCGGGAATGGCGGCGACGAACCAGTGACGTTCGTCGTGGCCGCAGAGGAACTTGTCCTTGAGGTCCGGGCGACCGGGACGCGTGGCTGGCTGGCGGACCATCAACAGCAGATGGCGGTCCTTGGCCTGCACGTCGAGCACTTCGACGTCGGCTTGCCCGCGCGTTTGAATGTCGAAGAACTCGCCGCGGCGGTCGTGGCCGATGTCGATGACGACGGGCTGCGGGGCTTCCATCCGGCCGCCGACATACCGCGGCGCGGAATGCCCCACCGCGCGAACCTTGGCCCGTGCGCCGAGCGTGTCGAACTTCGAGGTGAGTAATGACGTGTCCATGATCAGGATGGACACGGGGGCGGGTTGCCGGGTTCGCGTGAATTTGTGGGATGGTTGTTATGGTTCCCTCCGGGCCTGAAGATTCGCTGGCCGGCGTTCTCACAGAACTGGCGGCTAACAAGAGTAGGTCCGCCTTGCCGAGGCGGACCTGAAGTTGACGCAGTAGGTGGTTGACGCAGTAGGTGGCAGAAAGACGCCAATCCGTGTTCCGGCGCTACCATCTCCGATTGGCGCTTGAATCAAAAGGTCCAGTCCGGCAGACGGGACCTACTTTTCCACCTTCACTCGCTCCAGCACCAAAACCCAATCTTGCGGCGCTGGGAGTCGCGAAGGTTGATACGTCCCGTCGGGCAGGATCGTCAGGTCAGTCTCAGTGACGGCCGGTACGACATTCGGGTTCTCCTCGCGGATCAGCGGCAATTCTCGCGGGTCGCGCTTGGGAGGGCCGCCGGGCAGGCCCTTGAGCTGATTCTGCACGGGCTCAAAACGCTCGCGCGAAACTTCGAAGTTCGCAAACTCCTGGCGCTGGCCACCTGCCCAGAGGAGCACGCCGACAGCGCCGGGTGACGTGTTGCTCACCGCCACGGCGGGCGTGGACCAGGTTTGCTTGCCGTCGGTGACCACCAGGGCGGCGTACTTCCCACTGGCGGCGGCGGTGAGGCGGATGTTCGGGCCGACATTGGCCACGGATATTCGGCCGAGCATGTCGCCGAAGCTGCCGTCGCGCCGATCTTTGATGTAGATCGCTTTGCGCTCGGCGCTGTAGATGGCCACCACATAGTTGTCGGCGTCCTGGAATCGCAGGATGACGCCTGCCTCGGAGTCGCTCTTGGCGTCCACGCTGGCCATCACGTCGGCCTCGTTGATCTTGCTGACGACTGTGGCCGTCTGCTGGCCGACCATCAGCCGGCCGCCGGCGCGCTTCGTCGGCCGGCCGTGGTCCTTCCACTCCGCGGTGTCGGCGGTCTCAAAGCGATCTTGAAACAGTCGCGGCTGCGTGTGACCTGCGAAGGGGAGCGGCTGGGGGCCGCCGTTGATGATCGTGCCCAGGCGATAGCGCTTGGCCGTGGCCGGATCGAAGAGAAACGCGCGATAGGGGACGTCGCGCTCCAGGTTTTTGACGACGGGCATGTCCCACTTGTAGTAATGGCCGGGCAGGTAGATCATCCGCACCTCGCCCGGAATTCCGGCGGCATAGGGAAGATCCCACTTTCCACCGCGCTTCTGAAACTCTTTGTTCTCGTCGTACCACTTGTCGTGCGACTCAAAGAGCGTGGTGCTGTGGGGCTCGACCCATTCCGGGTGGGGCTCAAAACGCCACCAGGGATAATCTTCCAGTAGCTTCTTGCCCAGGCCAAGCTGCGTCGAGCCTGGCAGCCGCATCGCTTCATGCCAGGGTGTGAATTCATATTCTCCGCCGCGGACCGTGTCGGAATTCATCTGCCAGATTCCGCCTGCTCCGTAGGTGTGTCCGGCGGCTCCACAGAGAATGGACGACCAGAACACCTGGCGCTGCGCTTCAGGGCCGTTGGTGAGCATGTGCCCTTCGTAGACCACTTCGCCGACCACCACGGGCATGGTTGGCGTTTTCGAGTAAGCGGTCATCAGCTTGGCCACCGTACTGGCCGCCGTTTTGGGCCAGGAACCAAATGCTTCGTGCCAATCGCCTCCGTGCCCCGTTTGCAGCATGTCGAAGTCGAGGTTCTTATCATCGGTGAGCGATTTGCGCCCCGAGCCAGGGTAGGGATGGACGGTAATCAGCCGGTGATAGGGATCGTTCTTCCGGACGTGCGCAACGACCTCGGTCCATTGCGGGCCGCCCGCTTCGCCGCCAACGATCCAAACGACAGGCTGGGCGCCGTAGCGGGCGATCAGATAGCGCCAGTGCCGGTTGAAATTCTCCACGCCCACCTTCGGCATGTGCCAACCCCAGCCGCCGACGATCGCCGGCACGATGCCAGCGTCGAGCAGGTGCTGAATCCGCCGATCGGCCATGTCGAAGTACGCCGGGTTCACATGCTGGTAGTCTTTGAGGTAGGGCATGCCTCCTTCGTTGGCCCAGCGGGGATCGAACGGCCGCTCGTCGGGATAGGGACCGGCGATGATCTGGGCAACGGTAAAGCCTTTGGCCTTCCGGTCGGCGGTGAGCTTTTGAAAACCGTCCCACGGGATACGATCGCAGAGGCTCTTCCACCAGGTATCGCCAAGCCAGAAGAAGGGTGTGCCGTCGGCATACTCGAAGTGCCGCTTGTCCTTGGCCACGCGAAGTGGTCCGCGGCGGTAGAGCGGATTGTCGCCGGAGTAGGCCACGACTTCCAACTCGCCGCGCACGCCGTGCAATCCCTTCTCTTCGGCTGCGGAGCATTCGGTGAGAAAAGTGTGGACGCCGACGCGAGGAGATGCGTAGCGCACCTTCCAGGTATTCCCGCCCGCCCAAAAAGCTGGGATGCGGAGTTTCCCGCCAGCGGGGTCCGTGAAGACTACATCCACCGTGACATCTAGCGACGGGTTCGCAATGTTCTTCGTGGCGGTCAGCGTATGCTCAAACAGGCGGTTGGCCTCGACGCGCGGCGCGGCCGAGGCTTGCTCGACAGTGAGTAAAGCGAGGAAGGAGGCGAGAGCCAGAGTTGCGCATGGTTTCATGGCATGGCCTTTTGTTGGAGTACAGCCTTCAGGCTGCTTGACTATTTAGTCCCGGCGCGCCAGGAGACT
The DNA here is from genome assembly GCA_021413705.1 of Planctomycetota bacterium. Taxonomy (GTDB): domain Bacteria; phylum Planctomycetota; class Planctomycetia; order Pirellulales; family UBA7805; genus JAIOPX01. The sequence goes on from JAIOPX010000077.1 coordinate 114,911, forward strand.
CCAACGGGAGGCTCGGGTCCAGCAAACGCCCACTCAGGACCGGCGGCTAGCGCCGTGCCGCTCACAAAAAACGGTCCGCAGTAGGTCCGCCTTGCCGAGGCGGACCTTTTGCTAACGCGTAATGCGACAACAACGCGCCAACCCGAGTTCCATCGCCGCCACTTGTACTTGTCCCCAACCCAAAAGGTCCAGTCCGGTCCCGGCGCGCCGGGAGACCTACTGCGGCAGTTTGTGTTGTTTGAGCAGTTCGCCATAGGTCGGACCAGCGGGCGACTTTTCGGCTTCCACTTTGGAAAATGCGGCTTCCAACTCCTTCAGCACCTTGGCAGTTTCTGCCGCTTTGTTGCCGGCCTTGGCAGCGTCTTTGATTCGGTGTTCGGCGTCGCCGTCAATGAGTTTGGCCAGCGCTTCGCCGTAGGGGTTGCGGACGTTCTTCTTTTGTCCTTTGACGTGGCAGATCATGCAGCCGGCGGCTTCGGCAGCCGTCGTAAACGCCGGGTTGTTGGCCGGTTGCACGTACTTCGCGTCAAATGCCTTTTTGAAGGGAGGTAGAGCGTCGGCCGTTGGGGAATAAACACCGCAGATGATCAGACCACTCAGCACTATCAAACTGATTTTTCGCATGATGAATCCTTGCCTTGACCATAGAGAGTTTGGGGACGTAGGGGACCGAAGTGTTGGAATTATGACCTGACCGCCATCCTTTCGCAATTTCCCACACTTTTCCCCGTCCAGCGGGGCTGGTAGGCTGGGGGCACATTTGCACTGCCGTTGGTAGTCGGCCTGCATGATGGTGCGGCCGTTTTGGCGAGACGGCCTGCACCCCAAGAGCGGCATATCAGGCCACTACCGCTGCGGATTGCTCGACCCCAACAGGGGGCTTATGCCCCCCGCTCGCCTTCAGATGCCGTCTACAACTATGAAAAAAATCCGCCGACTGCTCGTTGCAAATCGCAGTGAAATCGCCATCCGCGTGTTCCGCAGCGCCCACGAGCTGGGTGTCCGCACCATTGCGGTCTACAGCTACGAAGACCGTTTTGCCCTGCACCGTTTCAAGGCCGACGAAGCCTACATGATGGGGCACGGCGGCGAGCCGATCCGGGCCTATCTCGACGTGCCGCGGCTGATCGAGCTGTGCCTCGAACACAACATCGACGCTATCCACCCTGGCTATGGGTTTCTGTCGGAGAATCCGGCGCTGGCCCGAGCGTGTCACGAGGCAGGCGTGATCTTCGTCGGCCCGCCGGCAGAGGTGCTCGAATCGCTCGGTGACAAAACGACCGCCCGCGAAATCGCCCGCAAGGCCGGAGTGCCGATCCTTGGCGGCAGCGCGGAGGCGGTGAAGACCGCGGCCGAAGCCAAAGAGGCGGCGGAGAAGCTGGGTTACCCGATCATTCTCAAGGCGGCGCACGGCGGCGGCGGGCGCGGGATGCGCGTGGTCGAGAAGGCCGAAGACTTGGCCGGCTCGCTGGAGCAGGCGCAACGCGAAGCCCAGATGGCGTTTGGCAATCCTGAGATCTTTTTGGAGAAGTTCATTCGCCGCGCCCGGCATATCGAAGTGCAGTTGCTCGGCGATCATCACGGCAACTTGGTGCATTTGCGGGAGCGCGATTGCAGCGTACAGCGGCGGCATCAGAAAGTGGCCGAGATCGCCCCGGCGCCGGCGCTCGATGAAAAGATTCGCAACGAGATTCTCAATGCCGCGTTGGCCGTGGGACGGGCGGTGGACTATCGCAACGCGGGCACGGTCGAGTTTCTGCTGAACGAAGAGACCGGCAAGTTCTACTTCATCGAGGTCAACCCGCGCATCCAGGTGGAGCACACGGTGACCGAGGAAGTAACCGGAATCGACCTGGTGAAGTCGCAGATTCTGGTTGCCCAGGGGACGCCGCTTTCGGATCCCGATATTGGGCTCTCGTCGCAGGACGACGTGCGGGCCACCGGTTTCGCGCTGCAATGCCGCGTGACGACCGAGGACCCGATGAACGGCTTTGCTCCGGACTATGGCCGCGTCTCGCACTATCGCTCCGCCAGCGGGATGGGCATTCGGCTCGACGCCGGCAGCGCGTTTTCCGGGGCGATTGTCACGCCGTTTTACGATTCGCTGCTGGTAAAGGTCACGGCGCGGGGCCGGCGCCTGATCGACGCGGCCCGACGGATGGAACGCTGCCTGAGCGAGTTCCGTGTGCGCGGGGTGAAGACGAATCTACCGTTCTTGCTGAAGCTGGTGACTAATCCCACGTTTCTGGAAGGCAAAACCACCACGCGGTTCATCGACGAGACGCCGGAGTTGTTCAACCTGCCTCGGCGGCGCGACCGGGCAACGCGGATTTTGACGTACATGGCCGAGGTGATCGTGGACGGTAATCCCACCGTGCGGGATCGTCCCGTGGCCACCCGACGCGAGCCGGCGCCTCTGCCGGAGATGAAGCATGTGGGTCCACCGCCGGAGGGGATGAAGCAGAAGTTGCAAGCGCTCGGTCCGCAGAAGTTCGCCGCCTGGGTGCGCGATCAGAAGCGATTGCTCCTGACCGACACCACAATGCGCGACGCGCATCAATCGCTGCTGGCCACACGGCTGCGGACGTACGACATGGTGGCCGTGGCCGATGTCTATGCCCGGCTTTGCCCGGAATTGTTCTCGCTCGAGATGTGGGGGGGCGCGACGTTCGATACCTCAATGCGGTTCCTCTATGAATCGCCCTGGGATCGGCTGGCCGAGATGCGCGAGCGTGTTCCCAACATTCTGTTGCAGATGCTGTTGCGGGCCAACAACGCGGTCGGTTACACGAACTATCCGGACAACGTAGTGCAGGCGTTTGTCCGCGAGGCCGCGGCGGCGGGGATCGACGTGTTCCGAGTGTTCGACGCGCTGAACTGGTTGCCCAACATGCAGGTGGCCATGGACGCCGTGCTGGAAAGCGGCGCGCTGTGCGAAGCGGCCATTTGCTACAGCGGCGACATTTTGGATCCCAAGCGGCCTAAGTACAACTTGAAGTACTACGTGGAGCTGGCCCGCGAGTTGGAAAAGATGGGCGCCCACGTATTGGCCATCAAGGACATGGCCGGGCTCTGCAAGCCGGCGGCGGCCGGGAAGCTGGTCGCGGCGCTGAAGCAGGAGATCGGTATCCCGATCCATTTCCACACGCACGATACGGCCGGTATCCAGGCGGCCTCCGTGCTGGAAGCGGCCAAGGCGGGCGTGGACATTGTCGACGCGGCCATGGCCCCGCTTTCGGGAGGCACCTCGCAGCCGAACCTCAATACGCTGGTTGAGGCGCTGCGCGGTTCGGATCGCGATACGGGACTCAGCGGAGAATATCTCGACAGCATCGCCGTCTACTGGCGCGCGGTGCGCGAGTTCTACTTGCCGTTCGAAAGCGAGACGCTGCCGGCCACCTCCGATCTGTATCGCCACGAGATGCCCGGCGGGCAGTATACGAATCTCTTCGAGCAAGCCAGGGCGTTGGGTTTGGCCGATCGCTGGAGCGATATCTGCCGTTTGTATGCCGAAGTCAACCAGATGCTTGGCGACATTATCAAGGTCACGCCAACGTCGAAGGCGGTCGGCGACATGGCCCTGTTCATGGTGGCCAACAATCTCAGTTGCGACGACGTGCTAAGCGGGGAGAAGCAACTGGCCTACCCTGCCTCAGTGGTCGATCTGGTAGCGGGGCGGATGGGTCAGCCACCGGGTGGATTCCCGCCGTTGGTGCGGGAGCGGATATTGCGCGACGTGAAGCCGGTCGAAGGACGCCCTGGTGAGTCGCTGCCGCCGGCCGATTTCAGTGCAGCTACGGAGAAGGTAGAAAAGCTGATTAAGCGGAAGCCGACGGGGGCGGAGGTGGTCACATGGCTCCTCTATCCCAAGGTTTTCGAGGAGTTCGTCGCCCACTACCAGGCCAACTCCGACGTGAGCCGACTGCCGACGCCGGTGTTTTTCTATGGCCTGCAATCGGCCGAGGAAATTTCGATCGAGATCGAGCAAGGGAAGACGCTGATCGTCAAGTTCCTCACCGTGGGGCAGCCGCACCCTGACGGCCGCCGCACGATCTTTTTCGAGCTCAACGGTGTGCCGCGCGATGTAACGGTGGTGGACACGGCCTTGAAGCCCGATGCGCCGGCGGCGCAGAAGGCCGACCCGAATAACGAGAAGCAGGTGGGGGCATCCATGCCGGGTATGGTGGTGACGCTGGCGGTGGTGGAAGGAGAGCCGATCGTCAAAGGACAAAAACTGCTGACGCTCGAAGCGATGAAGATGGAAACGAACTTAAGCGCCCCCTGCGACGGCCGAGTAGCGAAGATCCTGGTCAAACCTGGCAGCCAGGTGGATACGGGGGATTTGTTGATGGTGCTGGAGTGAGACCGGTGAGTGATTTAACCACGGAGACGCAGAGACACAGAGAAAACACGGAGGGGACTTGATCGGGTTATAGCTTTACTTCCTCTGGGCTCCCAGCTTAAGACCTTTTCCTTTTCGTGCTTTCGTCATTTCGTGTTTTCGTGATCCTCTTTCACTTCGCTCCTTATTGTCTCCGCGCCTCCGTGTCTCCGTGGTGATCTTGGCTTTTCATGGTACTGATTGCAGATCAACTCCATCGCCTTCCCGCCGAGACGTTCGTCCGCGCCGTCGAGTGGCACGAGGAGATTGGCTCGACGAGCGATCGGGCAATTGAGTTGGCCGCGACCGCCGAGCAGGAGTTGCCGCTGTTGGTCATTGCCGGGCAGCAGACCGCCGGCCGAGGGCGGGGGGCCAATCGTTGGTGGGCCGCTCCGGGGGCGCTCACGTTTTCGCTAGTGCTCGACGGCGCCGCCCTGGGAGTGCCTCAAGATCGCTGGCCGCGGCTGTCGCTCGCCACGGCGCTGGTCGTGGGAGAAGTCATCCGGCAACTTGCGCCGAAGGCCGACGTGCAACTCAAGTGGCCCAACGATCTTTACATTGCCGGCCGCAAGGTGTGTGGCATCCTGCTCGAAGCCCCGGCATCCGCGCCGGGACGCATCGTGCTGGGCTTGGGACTGAACGTCAACAACAGCCTGGCCGCCGCACCGCCGGAGATTCGCGATACGGCTATTGCTTTGTGCGACGTGATTGGGCAACCCCTGGATCTGAGCTACGTACTGAGCAGGCTGTTGCTGGGGATGGAAAGGGAACTATTGCTCCTGGCGCGTAACGAGTTGCGGCTGGCCGAACGATGGCGGCCCTATTGTCTGCTGGAAGGACGAACGGTCACGCTACTGCAGGGGCGCGAAGAAATCACTGGCATCTGCGAGAGCATCGATTCCGACGGTGCGTTGCTGTTGCGCACAGCCGCTGGCGCGGGCCGTTACATTTCCGGCACCGTCGCGGATTATCGGTAGGGTGGCATCTCACATATCGCCGCATAAATCGCGTCATGATTTGACGTAACAAGAAATACAACATATACTTAAGGAGATAATATCGCGTCATTTATGTAGGCATTCTTTGTGCTCAACCTCAATTCTCTCATCGCCGAAATTGCCGTCCGGGGTGGGGCGGGCACCAAGGAACTGGCCACCGCGTTGGGGGCTTCCTCCTCCACGGTACAGCGTCTGATTCGGGCCTCCCAGGATCGCATTTGTATCATGGGCCGTGGGCGTGCAACTCGCTACGCACTGAGCCGCTCGATCGCGGGACTCGCAGCAGAACTCCCCATCCGCCGAATTGACGAGCATGGTCAAGTTGAAACTTATGGCACGCTGCATCTGTTGGTCAACTACCGGCATTGGCTCGAGCACCCCAGCGGGCGCGGCGAATTGTTCCAGGGTCTGCCGCCGTTTGTCGAAGACATGCGGCCCCAAGGATACATGGGGCGAACCTTCTCGGCGCTCAACCCGGAACTTGGATTGCCGGCGCGGGTTAACGATTGGACCAACGACCAACGGCTCATTGCGCTGGCCCGACGCGGCGAGGATTGCGTCGGCAATCTCATTCTCGGAGACGAGTCATTCACCCGCTTCCTCGCAGCCACGGTGCAGCCTGTCGATCGCCAGGAATATCCTGAACTGGCTCGCCGTTCTCTGCTAAGCCAACCTGGATCCTCGGCCGGTGGCGAGCAGCCGAAGTTCGCGGTGTACTCGGGTGGCCGGCATGTCCTGGTCAAGTTCGCCGCAGGTGAGCCTAACTCAGTAACCGCACGATGGCAGGATTTGTTGCTATGCGAGTTCGAAGCGCTGCAGATCGTCCAAGGAGCAGGCATCGCCGCGTCAGCGGCCGAATTGCTCGACACGGATGGCGCGCGTTTCCTGCAACTCGACCGCTTCGATCGTATCGGACCTCGCGGACGACGGGGGGTGCTTTCCCTCTACGCTCTGGCCGCCGAACGCCTGGGCTATCTGGACGACTGGACCAAAGCCGCCCACGACCTGCACGCCGAGAGTGTTATCGATGCCCAGGATGCCCGGCGGATCCGCTGGCTAGATGCTTTCGGGCAACTCATCGGAAACACCGACCGGCACTTTGGGAACCTGGCGTTCTTCGTGCAGGACGATGGTCGGCTGCGCCTGGCGCCGGTCTATGACATGCTGCCGATGATCTTCGCGCCCCAGGACACCAGCATCGTGGAGCGGCCATTTGTGCCTCGTAGGCCGACGGCGGAAAACCACGACGTCTGGTCCGATGCCGCCCGCCAGGCCGTTGACTATTGGTACCGGCTGGCTCAACTTGAGCAACTTAGCGACGATCTGCGGACGCGCTGCGCGGAACATGGTCGAGCGGTGCAGGCGGAGATTCGGTAGGTATCTCGAATCCCCTATGACTGCGATTCTCTCGCACGACGCGCATCTCGCTGCTTGTCCCGCATCTATGCCAATACTTGCTTGTAAATTCTGGCTGGTCCCGGATACGGGCTGCACTTGCGAACGGCCGATTGCGGCATGCGCTGGGGCCATGTGGCTTTCACCACACATGCTTCTTCAAGGCCGGTAATCTCGTGGCCACCCGGACGGGCAGGCATGTCATACCATCCAGAGGGCAACGGATATGAAAAAGAGGTGCTGATTACGACAACACGAAGATCCAAACCCGCATCAATACCGGCTTGAGGACTGAGCACGAGAGCTGGATGTTCGCCTGCGGGCGTGCCACTGGGCTCACAAACTTCGGCCCAAACAACACTCCCCAGCATGATCTTCAATTTGCCCACGAGAAATCATGCCGATTCTTGTCCAGTGGCCTTGAGATACGCCGCAATTTCATCAAACTCAGCGGCCGAAAACGCCTCTTGATCGAGGGATTTCCACACTGCGGGGTCGTCGTGGATCGGCTGATTCCGGTTCGGGCGAATCAAAGGCCTCGACTCCCCAAGTAAATTCTCAATTGCTCGGAACGGCGGCGCCACGGAAATCGCGCTGACATTCGTCGTCGGTTGCTCTCCTTGAGCGTGAACGATTGTTGTGTCAGACACATGTTCTGCTATGGAGACATTAGCCATTTTTCAATCCTTCATCACCCACTGTAGGAAGCGTGGCAACCAATAGCCTGCGCGACATTAAAGGCTTGTCGTTTGCGTACAATTCGCAGTGGTATACGCCCTGGCTCTCAAACTTGAGTCCTATGCTGGCAACTGTTTCTAAAACAACGAGCGGACTTTGAATCATAACCGGCTCGGTTTCAATGAAAAAGATTTCGTTGGCCTCGCTGCCTAAAGCCGAGTCAACGACTCGAAGTCGAAACTTGGTTGGTCCAATGCCATCCGTAACGGCGTAATAAATGCAAAACTTTGATTCCGCTGGAAATGACTGGGCGTGAAAGGTGCTGAATGTTCCCAGCAAATAACATTTCCCGTTTCCTTGGTCCCGATGAACCGCGTCGCACAGGACCATCGCTAGGCAATAGGGTTCTGCCATTCAATTCACACCCGCGCAAAAACAAAGCTGCCCTGTCCTGAGCAGCCCAAAATCCGTATCAGTCGGCGGACTCCTTCTGCCGTGTGCATCCCTACAGACATCGGATGTAATCATAGCAGATATTGAGCCCAAGTCAATATCTTGAAACAACTTGCGCCGATTCGCACCGAACTCCATGAGCGATAACCGTTTGGGAGAAGCCTACTGCGGATGCGGATCGCCACTGAAACGGCGATGGCAATTGCCGTCATGGTTTTGGTATCTGATTTGGTCCAGTTCCAATTTGGGCTTGGGATATGTGGGCACGGTCAGCACAGCTTCTCTTTGTGTCGCTACAATTAAAGCCATGATTGTCCGTTCCCCAGGCAGGATTCATCATGGCACACCCCAGCACTGAAGCGGCTCGCGAAACTTCTCCCCCAGCACTTCGGCCCAACCGGCGGCAATTCGTCAAGACTTCGGCTGCCGCGGGCGCGGCCCTGTTGGCTGGTGGTTTCTGGAGCGAACTGCGTGCGGAGGAGTCTCGCTCCCCCAATGAGAAGCTCAACATCGCCTGCATCGGCACAGCCAACCGGGCCGCCGCTAACGTCGGTGGCGTAGCGGGGGAGAACATCGTGGCGCTATGCGATATCGACGACAACTATCTTGGCGCCGCCGGCCAGCGGTTTGCCAAGGCCACGCGTTACAACGATTTCCGCAAGCTGCTGGAGACCGAGAAAACGCTCGACGCCGTCGTGGTCAGCACGGCCGATCACGTTCACGCGCCGGCCAGCGTGATGGCCATGCGGCTGGGCAAGCACTGCTACTGCGAGAAGCCGCTTTCGCACAGTGTGTATGAATCGCGCGTGGCCGCCCAAGTGGCCCGTGAGAAAAAGTTGGCCACGCAGATGGGGACTCAAATCCACGAAGGAAACAACTACCGCCGCGTGGTCGAGCTGATCCAGTCGGATGCGATTGGCCCGGTAACTGAAGTCCACGTCTGGGTAGGCAAAGGTTGGGGAGGAGGCGAGCGGCCGAAGGAGTCGCAGCCGGTGCCGAAGAATCTACACTGGGACTTGTGGCTTGGCCCAGCGCCCGAGCGGCCGTACGTCGCGGGGCGCTATCACCCTGCCAATTGGCGGCGGTGGTGGGATTTTGGCAGCGGCACGCTCGGAGACATGGCCTGTCACTTTATGGACCTGCCGTTCTGGGCGCTCCATCTGCGGCATCCCACGAGCATCGCAGCCGAAGGCCCGCCGGTCCATCCAGAAACTTGCCCGCTGGGTTTGATCGTGCGCTATGAGTTTCCCGCCCGGGACAAAATGCCGCCGGTGAAACTGACCTGGTACGACGGCAACCTGATTCCTCGCCAAGTGGCGGGGCATAACGTACCCGGCAGCGGCATTATGTTTGTCGGCAGCGAAGGTCAGATGTTCGCGGACTATGGCAGCCATCGCCTGTATCCGCAAGAGAAGTTCAAAGACTTCAAACCGCCCGCGCCGACGATACCCAACTCCATCGGCCACTACCAGGAGTGGATTAAGGCTTGCAAAGAAGGGACGCCAACGACGTGCAATTTTGATTACAGCGGCGCGCTGAGCGAAGCCGTGCTCCTGGGCAATGTGGCCTATCGCACCGGCAAGAAGCTGGATTGGAACGGCGAGCAACTCAAAGCCACCAATACTCCCGAGGCCGATCAATATGTCCGCCGGGAGTATCGAAAAGGTTGGACACTGTAGCGGGAACCGTTTCAGGTTAGCCAACACGGATGAAACGAATCGAAATCAAGGAATTTGAACCACAGAGACACAGAAGCACAGAGAAAACAATAAGAGAGAAGGAACACTAATAATCGCTAATAACCACTAATCCGATTAGCGGAGATTAGCGCTTATTAGCGTTCCCAAAACCCTTCTTTCTTCTTTCTCTGTGTCCTCGGTGCCGCTGTGGTGAAAAAAACAGGATCGCCATAGAGCGTGACGTTGCAGCCATCTGAAGCATGTCGAACCCCGAATAACCAAGGAGCCCATCGTGACCAACTCATCTTCAGGCAAGTGCTGGACCGCCGATGTGGGACTGCTGATGATCCGCGCCATCCTGTGCGTGGTGCTTGTCTACCACGGCAGCCAGAAAGTGTTTGGGGCATTCGATGGCAAAGGAATGGCGGATTTCATCGCTGGCACGGTGAAGATGCAAATGCCGATGCCGGTAGCCGCCGCCTGGGCGGCTGCTTTGGCCGAGCTGGTCGGCGGCGCGCTGATCGGCCTCGGCCTACTAACGCGGCTGGCCGCTGTGCCGGCGGCATTCACGATGTTCGTGGCGGCGGTGGTCGTCCATGGACATGCCTTCTCCGTCCAAGCGAAGCCGTTCATGGGCATGGAATATCCCCTGACCCTCGGCATTATCCTGGCGGGCTTGATCCTGACCGGCCCTGGGCGGCTGTCATTGGACGCCCTGCTGTTTGGCCGCTGTTGTGGCAGTAAATGCGAAACGCCGGCCGTGACGCCGGCAAAGTAGTCGCATTTTGGTGCGGCTTACGGTAATATTGCGCAAGTTCGGATCGTGACTGTCGGGGGTCGGATCGTGAACCAGGATCCTCTTTTCTCATCCATCGAATTCATTTCAAGGGCAACACCATGAGCTACTCCATGCGATTTATTCTGACCGATGGTCCCGCGCCGACGCTGGACGAGATCGAGCGCGATGTGCGCAAGAAAGACACCGACTACTCGATCGACCGCGAGCCCGGCTCGGCGACGGGAGACGTACGCTATGAGGGTGAAGTCTACGGTGAGATCGAAGTCGGCGAAGTGGGAAGCACCACGGTCGATCAGGATCTAGCCGACCTGGCCGCGTTGCTGCCCAACGCCGACGACGGCGATCCTGCCGCCGTGGAGGCGCTCTTGAAATCCGCCACCTCGATGGTGAAAGTGCGGTTCCCTTCGGAAGACCAGGCCAGCGAACAGTCGCTGCAAACGGTCTACCCCATCTGGCAAGGGCTGTTCGCCAGCCGCCAAGGCGTGCTGCAAGCCGACGACGATGGTTACTTCGACAAGAACGGCCGGATCCTGGGCTTTCCGCAGTGAAGAAAGTGCGTCGAACAAGGTTCATGCATTAGAGAAATGACAAAACGACTATGACGTTTGCCGGGCGCTTTCAATTTCGTCTTCGCACGGTTCTCATCTTCACCGCCTTCATTGCTACCGTCGCTGCTTGGGGCAGCGCGAAATGGCGCGCCGCGGTTCGCGAAGCGGAGGTAGTTGCAAGCCTTCGAAGCTCGGGTGTTCGCGTTCATTACGAGTATCAGGGCGACTGTTACTACATGAGTCATCGTCAGGAGGATGCAAAAGACGTGCCACCTTGGCTAGTTCAAAAGGGAGTAAAAAAAGAACTGGTGTCCCATGCGACATGTCTTTGCATTAGTGCAGGACTAAACACTCTTAAGTCTCTTCAAACCTGTGACTTTCTCGCACTTCCTGAATTGTCTTCCTTAGTGATTCACAATGAGGAAGTCACCGATAGTGACTTGGTGGCCTTGAAATTCATGCCATCCTTACAAAGGCTGCTTCTCATAGACGCAAAGAACGTAAGGGGTGCGGGTCTTAGAATGCTTACTCGGCCGCAAAGACTACGAGATCTGAATTGCAGCGGAGCCAGCCTAAATGAATCCGGTATGAAGCAGATATCGCAGTTTGCTAATTTAGATTCTCTGAACATGGACAACCAAACGATCAGCGCAGAGGGAATGAAGGAACTGTCGAGCCTCAAGAATTTGAAATCTCTAAGCCTGAATCGCTCGACTATTCACAAAGATGGCTGGCCTTTGGTAAAGAACCTGGAAAAACTTGAGTATTTGAGCTTGAACGGCTCGCCCGTTACTGAATCAGACCTCGCGTACGTGGCGAGCTTGCCGCGATTGCAATGGCTGGAACTCGGTTACACTAGGGTTGGCGATGTTGCCGCGGAGCATCTTACGAAGTGCAGGCGGCTCGAATATCTCGACTTGAGCGCCACCGGAATTACGAACCTGGGACTACGCCGACTGACTTACCTTAAATCGCTGAAGACACTCAAGCTCGGCCACATCAAGATCGACGACGAAGGAGCCCGAGAACTCATGGCCCTACCAAGCATCGAACGAATAGATCTTTCCAATGCAGCGATAGTGGGCAATGCTGGCACTGATCTAAAAAAGGTATTGGGGGATAGGGTCAGTCTCCCTGATTCTTAAACCAGTCCCCAAGTGGAAGGCGGCGTCGTGACCAACGCGCATAACAAAGGATTTGCGATCCGGATAGGCATTCTTAGCCGCCAGGGCCGCGTCTATGAAAGCACCGCCAAGGAAAAATGACTCCGAAACCGGCTCTATCGCCACGAATTGGTCGCGGTGATTTGCTTCCAACTCCTTTTTGAGCCGCAACTCGTAAACGCTTTTTGCCTGTTCTGCGAGTGTCATGCTTGGTCCTTTGGGCGACGTACTGAAACTCAAGCTGAAGCCTGACCAACCGGCCATCGTTGGCGATCTTCTTCAGGCGGGCAATCCCGATTCTGCGAGAATCCGACCGCAAACTACCCGGAAACTTGTGCCCGCTTCGACTCCATCGCCTCACTCACTTGAATGCTCTGTGGTTGGCGGATCAATCTGTCGCCATGTGCAGCCTGACGATTCCGCAGATCAGCAAAAATTGCCTTGACATCAAATCCGAATTTTGCCGAGAGTTGTTCTCTCGCGCGTCGGACTTCGGAAACGATTGGGGCTTCCCACATGGCGTCAGCTTCCCATGAGTTCTTGGGCCTTCAGACCTATAGGCAAAAAGAAGGCTGAAGCCTGGACTCCCAAACAACAGGGGGCTTACGCCCCCCGCTCGCCATCGTCATCGCAAAGTCTACGCGAACAGCTCTTTGATCAACCGGCCGCCGTTGGCGATTTTCATTGGGCGGCCGTTGCGGGCGGTGAAACGGGTGTCGAGCGAGATGCCGATGCTGTGCAGCACCGAGGCCATCAGGTCTTCGGACGTGTAGGGATCCGTCGTCACTTGCGTGCCGTCTTCGTTGGTGGCGCCTACCGTGATGCCGCGTTTGAAGCCGGCGCCGCCGACGACGGCGCTCCAGCTTCTGGCCCAGTGGTCGCGGCCGGCGTTGCCGTTGATCCGCGGCGTGCGGCCGAACTCACCCATCCAGATGATCGCCGTGGTGTCCAACAAGCCGCGCTGGGCGAGGTCGGCCACCAAGCCACCCATTGCTTTGTCCAGCTCGGGCAGTTTGGTGTTTTGCAGCGTGGTGAAGTTGCCGCTGTGCGTGTCCCAGCCGCCGAGATCGACTTCGACAAACGGAACTCCCTGCTCCACCAGCCGCCGCGCCATCAGGCAGCCGCGGCCAAAGTTGGTGTTGCCGTACAGGTCTCGCGTCTGTTGCGACTCCTTGGCGACCTTGAACGCATCCATTTGCTTGCTGGTCATCAGGTCGTACGTCTTGTCGAGCACCTTGGCGTGCTCGTCGGCCGAACTGCCGCGCTCGGTCTTGATGAATCCACTCTCCAGCGAGGCCAGCAACTGCATCCGCTGATCGACGCGCATCGCGTCAATGCCCATCGCCAGGTCTTTGATCTGGCCGTTGGAGTTGACCACGAACGGCGCGAAGGTCATGCCGAGGAAACCAGGGCCGACGCTGCCGCCGCCGATCGACACGAACGGCGGAATTTCCAGTTCTTTGCGCGACGTGGCTAGTTCATGGGCGACCACGCTGCCGTAGCTGGGATGTTCGACGTTGGGATTCGGCACATAGCCGGTGTGCATGTAGTAGCGGCCGCGATCGTGATCAGCCTCCCGGGTGCTCATCGAGCGGACGATGCTCAGGTGCTTCATCTGCTTGGCGACCAGCGGCAGATGCTCGCTGATCTGCATGTCGCCGGTGGTGGCAATCGCCTTGAACGGCCCGCCGTTGGGATTGCCCGGCTTGAGATCCCAGAGGTCGATCGTGGCCGGTCCGCCACCCATCCACAGCAGGATGGCAGCCTTCTGGTTTTTCTTGAGCGTCTTGGCGTTGGCGGCCAGCGCGTTGGTGAACTGGATGGCTGGCAGAGCTAACGCTGAGGCACCCGCCAGATGCTTGACGAAATGCCGCCGGGTCATGCCGGTGGGAGTGTCGAAGAGATTCATGGGTACTCCAAGGTCGGAGGTCCGAAGTCGGAGGTCGGTATCGGATCCTTATTTCCGACCTCCGACCTCCGATTTCCGACCTCGCTAGTGGTTCAAAATAAACTCGTTGGGTCGGCCGCGGAGGATCTTGTTGGCGGCGGTGCGCTCCTGCGTGGTGGCCGATCGGGCGAGCGCTGCCCTGAACAAGTAGTCGATCTTCTGATTTGGATTGAGCTTGGCGTCGGAGGCCACGCGCTCCAGCAGCGTCCCCTTCTCGCCGCTGGTGGCCCCTTTGATCAGCTCGCCGTTGAACATCATCAGCGTCTGCGGGATCGTGCCGTTGAATGTCGTGGTCTCGTCGTTCTCGTCGGTGCCGAAGGCGATCACAAATTGATCGAGCCACTTGCGACGGGCGGCTTCCTGCTCTTCGACCTTGCCGCGCGTCCGATCGGCAGCCGTGGCGGACAGGAGCGAGTTGTAGAGTTCTTCGGCCCGCATCTGCCGCAGATAGAACCGGCTGAACATCGGCTTCTCGCCGAGTGTGGGATCGTCCAGCTTGTTGCCGCTGGTGGCGCGGCTGGCCAGGCTATAGGCTTCGCTGAGCGTGATCCAGCGAATCAGCTTCTTCAGATCAAAGCTTTCGCTCTTGAAGTCGGCCGCCAGGCGATCCAACAACTCAGGGTGCGTCGGCGTATTGTGCGGACCCAGGTCGTCCATCGGCTTGGTCATGCCATAGCCGAGGAAATGAGCCCACATGCGGTTGACGATCGCCCGAGGCATATATTGCGATTTCGCGACCAGCTGCGCCAGTTCCTTGCGGCGGTTGACCTGCGCCACATAGCCGCTCTTGGCCAATTCCGTCTTATTTCCGTCGGCGTCGATGAAGACTGGATAGGCCACTTTGAGCAGGCCGTTGCGTTGTTCGTAGTAGACTTCCGCTTCCTCGGGGTCTTTCCCTTCGCCGGCATAATCCTGATCTACCAGTTCGATGTAGGCGATGTCGCGGCCTCCTTCAAAGCGGCGCAAAGCAGCCGTCTGTCGAAAGAAGGAGTTGAACTGCCAAAACTGGTCCTGCTGCCAGTTGTTGAAAGGATGATCGTGGCACTGCGTGCATTGCACGCGGACGCCGAGGAACACCTGCGAAGTCTGGGCAGCGGCCTGAGCGCCGTTTTCTTCCAGCTTCATCGCCAGGAAGTTCACCGCGCCGTTGAAGTCTTTTCCACCCGGCTTGCTGGTGCCGGTGGCGCTAATCAATTCGCGAACGAGATGATCATACGGCTTGCCGGTTTGGAACGAGCGCCGCAGATACTGGGTCAGGCCGGCGCGATTAGTGCGAGTCATCCGTTCGTTGCCGCCGCTACGGCCAATGAGAATGTTCGTCCACAGCGTCGCCCAGTTGGCGGCGTACTCATCGACGTATTCATCCGAGAGCAGGCGATCGACCAACACGAGCTTCTTGTCGGAAGCATGGGCGCTGACAAACTTGTCGAGTTCCTCAACCGTGGGTGTGCGGCCCAGGATGTCGAGATAAACGCGGCGACACCATTCACCGTCACTGGCGGCTGGCGACGGCGTAAGCTCGTGATCCTTCCAACCACGGCGGATCTGCTGGTTGATGAACTCGACCTGGGGGATGTCAAACGACCGGGGGACCAATTGTTGGCCAGTGGCGCCGGGCGCGGCCTCTCCCTTAGCGATCCGGTTGGTGCCGGGCTCGGCGGCCGGGGCATGCAGCGCCCAGCCAATACCCAGGAGCAAGATCGCCGCGATTGAACCGATGCGTGCCATAGCGACGTTCGTCATTGCAGAAATTTCCATGATGCCGCGCAAGGATGAAACCCCGCAAATCAGGCTTAGTTTCGAGAAGAGGGCTACGATTTCCGGGGTAGCCGGAGTCGTGAGACTTCGGTGATCCGAGAACCGAACTCTTACGAGTCCGGCTATGATCCATCGTAGAGTGGGCCGCCGCGACAGAACAGTGCGCGGTGAGCGGACGGGCGCTAGCCCCCGGTTTCTTGAATTGGCGAGCAAGCTGAACCGGACGCTAGCGCGTGCCGGCTGATCAGCACAGACCGGTGGCTAGCGCCAAACCGCTCACCAGAAAAAAATGCTGCAAAAGTACAAAAATTCTCAACAGGTACCCCAAAAGACGGCCCCCCTTGTGGGCCAAATGAAAGTATCGAAATGAAACAGGTGTTGCATTTTGATACAGCAAAGCAAGACAGGCGAGCTGGTAGCCGTTCTCGCTGGCTCCCAACTCGCCTGTCAACAAGTGGATGCTGGTCCGTGCCACCCACCCGTATTTAGCCTCTTCTCTTGAAGTGGACCTCGAATATGCCTCTTCTGTAAACCGACCCCGCTACAACAAACCTCTTCTCTGTTCCGGCCCCGGTTTGTATGCCTTACTTCTCTCACACACCGCCGGTTGCGGCGAAATAGAGAGAATGCAAACAGTGTGCCAGAAGTACTTGTAGCATGGGCTTCCAGCCCGTGTTTGTTAGCTCACTTCAAGATCACGGGCTTGGAAGCCCATGCTACGTGGCGAGACTTCGACTCGGCGAATTGCTGGAACTGGCGCGCATCCGGCCCCCCTCCAGCAACTTTCAACCCATCCGTTTCCCCAGTAGACTAACATGGTTGTACCCAAACGACTTTGGGTATTGCTTTCTGGTCGGTGCAGGGACCGTCCGCAGATAACTCGGGGAGTGGTTGATGACGCGCGTTCGCCGGACCGGCTCGTTGGGGACACTGGTTGCTTGTTTTGCACTTGCCTGGGCAGCGGCCGGGCAGGCGGCTGATCCTCCCTCTTCCGACGCGGCCAAGCGGAGTTTCAGCAGCGCCGTTGGGATGCAGCGAGAGAAGCAATTCGGCCTGGCGATCGACGAGTATCGCGACTTTCTCAAGAAGTTTCCCGAAGATCCGCTGGCCGCCAGGGCACGCCACTATCTGGGCGTCTGCTTGATCGAAGAGAAGCGGAGCCCGGAAGCGGTTGAGGTGCTCACTGAACTGGTCGAGAAGAAGCCCGATTTTGAATGGCTCGACGAAGTCTTGTTGAACCTTGGCAACGCTCAATACAACATTGCCCTGGCGGATAAGAAGCAGGCAGGTTTTGCCGCCGCCGCCGAGTCCTACGGGAAACTGCTGAAGAAGTATCCCGACAGCCGCTTTGCCGCCATCGCAAACTACAGCCAAGGCGAGTGTTATTTCGCTCAGGGGAACAAAGATTTGGCTGCGGCGGCTTATGCCAAAGCACTCGAGAAGACCGCCAAGAAACAACCCGGCGACAAGAAACCTGACGACAAAGCCGATCTACGGCCCGACGTGCTGTATGCGTTGGGGGCCACGCAATTGGACCTCAATCAACCGGCCCCAGCCTCGACGACCTTCGCCACTTTTTTGGCCGAGTTCCCAGACCATCCTCTGATCACGCGGATCGTCATGCTCCAGGGGGATGCGCTCTACCAACAGCAGAAGTTTGACGAGGCGGCCAAGATGTTCGCCCGGGCGGCAGCCGACGCGAAGTTTGTGGAGGCCGACCGCGCCATGATGCGGCAAGGAGATTGCCTCACGGCACTGAAGCAGTTTGCGGCAGCGGCGGAACTGTTTGCCTCGGTGGCCAGCAAGTTTCCGCAATCGGCTTCGGCTAAGAAAGTGCCGCTGCTGGCTGGCAATCGGTACTACCTGGCGGGGGACTGGGCCAATTCCGTCAAGTGGTTGAAGCAGGTTGTGGAAGCCGGCGGGGCTGATGCGCCGCAAGCGGGGCACTGGCTCGCCCGGGCCTACCTGCAAGTGAAGCAACCGGCCGAAGCGCTGGCCGTGGTGGACAAGCTGCTTCCGCAAGCGGCGAAGAGCGAATTTGCGGTCGATCTCAAAATGGACCGTGCAGACGCCTTGTACGATCTGCCGGCGCGGCGGCCGGAAGCAGTTGCAGCTTTCGCAGAGGTCGCCAAGGAATATCCCAAGTCGCAACAGGCATCGCAGGCGCTGTTCAACGCGGCCTGGGCGGCGCTTAACATTGAAAAGTACGACGAAGCTCTGCAACATGCTCAAGCGTTCGTCGCGGCCTATCCCAAGAGCCCCCTGCTGACTTCCGCCAAGACAATCGAAGCGGACAGCCTGCTGCATTTGAACAAGCCAGGCGAAGCCGCCGCACTCTACAAGGAATTGATCGACAAGAACGAATCTCATGCGGAACGAGACGGCTGGCACGTTCTGCTCGCCTGGTCCTTGCGGCGCGATCAGAAACATGCGGATGTTGTCACGCTGCTGGAGCCGATAGCCCCCAAGATCAAGGCCGACCGGAAGGCCGAAACGTATTACCTGCTGGGGGCCAGCCGATTTGCTCAAAAGCAATATGCCAAAGCCGGCGACGACTTGAAGGCCTCGCTGACCGCCGATCCCAAGTGGGCTCAAGCGGATGAAGTGGGATTGCTGCTGGCGCGTTGCCAACTACAGCTTGGCAACACCAAGGATGCGGAAGCCGGCCTGCGCCGCGTGCTGGCCGAACATCCCCAAAGTCCGGCCCTGGATCGGGTTCATCTGTTTCTCGGCGAGTTGCTCTCGTCCGCCAAAAACTATCCAGCGGCAGCGGCTGAGTTCGAGAATGTATTGAAGAATTGGCCGCAGAGTAGCGTCGTGCCGCAAGTGTTGTACTCCTTGGGCTGGACCCAGTTGCTGCGGCAACAATACGCCCCGGCCAGCGAGACCTTCACCACGCTGATCGAAAAGCACCCGAAGAGCGAATTGTTGCCTTTGGCGCGGTTTGCACGCGGCCAGGCGCTGCGGGCCTCGGGCAAGAATGCCGAAGCGGTGGCCGATCTGACTGCGTTTCTGGCAACCCAACCGTCACGCGAAGACAAGTCGGGTGCTTTGCTGGAGCGGGGACTGGCGGAGATCGATCTGGGTCGTCCTGGCGACGCGGCCAAGTCACTGGAACTCGTGCTGACGGAAGACCCCAAGTACAAGAGCTTGGACAAAGTGCTCTACAACCTCGGCTGGGCACAGCGCGGAATCAAAAAAGAGAGCGATGCAGCAGCCACGTTTGGCCGACTGGCCAAGGAATATCCAGACAGCGCTTTGATTGCCGGGGCGCTACTCCAGGTGGGCGAATATCAATCGGCCCAGAAGGATTTTGCAGCGGCCACCAAGAGCTATGCCGCCTCCCTGGAAAAAGCCCGGGCGAACAATCAGCGGGAACTGCTGGAACTAGGAACTCATAAGCTGGCCTGGTCCCATTACTATCAAGGCAATCACGAAAAAGCGCAGGAGGCATTCGCGGCACAGCTCAAGGAATTTCCGCAAGGCCCGTTGGCCGTTGATGCGACGTTCATGGAGGCCGAGTGCCTGCTGAAACTGGAAAAACTGTCCGAAGCCGCTGCCGCCTACAAGCGCGTGCTGGCCAACCCACCCAAATCGGCAACCAACCAAGTGCTGGCCATGTTGCACGCCGCCCAGGTGGCCGCGCAGCAGAAGCAATGGGACGACGCACTGGCCCTGCTGACCGACGCGAACAAGAAGTTTCCCGATGCGCCTTGCAAAGCGGAACTGCTCTACGAATTGGGCTGGGTCAACCAGAACCAAAAACAACTGGATGACGCCAACAAGTTCTACGAACAAGTCGTCGATCTGACCGACAGCGAAATCGGCGCTCGGGCGCGGTTGATGCTCGGCGAAATCAAGTTTGAAAAGGGAGACCATGCCGGTGCCGTTCGAGACTTTTTCAAGGTCTTCCGCTCCGGCTATCCCAACGCTCCGGCTTCCTACAATCGCTGGAAGGCGCAAGCGACCTTCGAGGCGGCCCGCTGCTTCGAGGCGATGAAGAAGCCGAGCGAGGCACTGACGTACTATCAAGAAGTTCTCGAGAAGTATCCCAAGAGCGAAGTGGCCCCGTTCGCCCGTAAACGAGTGGCCGACCTCAAACGACCCTCCTAAATCGCGGGTTTTGCGTCGGAGAAATAAGTATGAGTGTTCCTAGCAGATTCCATCGACACTTGGCCGTGGCGTGTTGCCTCGTGTTGGCGCTAACGACGTGCGGGGTGAGACAAGTCCATGCGGCCGATCCGGCGCCGACCGCTCCCCCGGCCGCCAAGCCCGACGCCGCGGCAGAATTGGAAAAATCGCTCAGCACGCCCGCTGAAGCGCCGCCACCCAAAAAGGCCATCTTGCCCGAGATGAACGTGCTCGACCTGCTGCATGCAGGTGGAAAGGTGATGTATCCCATCGGCGTGATGGGTCTGATTGCCATCATCTTTGTGATCGAGCGGCTGATCGGTCTGCGACGAGGGAAGATTCTTCCTCGCGGGCTGAACCAAGAACTGACGGAACTGGCGAGCCGCGCCGCGGACGTGGATCCGCGCGAAATCTATCGCGTCTGCCAAAAATATCCCAGCGCGGCGGCCAATATGTTTCGCGCGATGCTTCTAAAAATCGGCCGGTCACCGGGTGAAGTCGAAGCGGCCGTGGATGCGGTGCGGCAGCGCGAAGGAACGCAGTTGT
This sequence comes from Planctomycetota bacterium, assembly GCA_021413705.1. Lineage (GTDB taxonomy): Bacteria > Planctomycetota > Planctomycetia > Pirellulales > UBA7805 > JAIOPX01. Next base: position 135,388 of record JAIOPX010000077.1, read on the forward strand.
TCAACAATGTTCGCTGGCTCTATCTGGCGGTCTCCGTGGCGCCGATGCTCGGCCTGCTGGGAACCGTCTGGGGGATGATCGAGATCTTCCACAAGACGGCCGCCAGCCAAATCGTGCAGGGCAACCGGACGCAAGATCTTGCCGGCGGCATCTATGTGGCGCTGGTGGCCACGTTCGGCGGGTTGGCCGTGGCCATTCCCTCCGCGTTCGCCGCCCACTACTTCGAATCTCGGATTCAAGGGATGTTCCATCGCATCGACGGGTTGCTGTTGAGCTTCCACCCGTTGGTGGAACGCTATGAGGGACGCGCTCAGGTTCGTCACAAGGCAGCCGCCGAGGATGGAGAGCGAGAGCCCGCAGTTCCTCCACGTCCTGATAACAAAGTGGTTAAGCAAACTCGCGAGGCGAAGGTATAACTGCGATGGCGCTGCAACTGAAAAAAGGAACGGCGATGGAAGTGGCGACAATCACGTCGCTGATCGATTGCGTATTCTTCCTGTTGATCTTCTTCGTCCTGGCCACCCGGTTCGACGAGGAAGCGAAGCTGGCCAAGGAGATGGAGGTCAATCTGGCCGTGGCCAGCTCTGCCAAGCCGCTCACCTCGCCGCCGCACGAAATCGTGGTCAGCTTTGACGCCAAGGGCAAGTACATCGTCGAGAACAAGCAGGTGACCCTTTCGCAAATGCTCTCGGCCCTGAAAGCCGCGGCCCAGTCCAATCCCACGCAGTCCGTGCTGGTGCGGGCCGACAAAGGTTGTAGCTGGGAACAGGGGGTCGCCGTGATGAACAACTGCCGACAAGCAGGCTTGCACGTTCGTATCGCCACAGGGGGAGATAAGTAGTTATCTGCCGCCGGGCGCAAGCCCCGGTTCGAGCGGCAAAAACACCGGGGGCTAGCGCCCGGCGACTGATCCCAAAATTAAGCGTTGAGAAAGCAGCAGCGGAACCGGCAGGGAGCCTTACGTGTCCACAACAGATCGCACGCCAACAACTCGCCGGCCCACTGCCGAGAGGTTGCCGATCGACGAGCAATTCTGGCCCGTCAATCTGCTGCTGTTGGTGCTCGGCGCCGTCGTCAGTGGCGCGATTGCGGTCCGCGCGGATTTCTTCACGCCGCGCCTCCTGGGTAGTGGCTGGACCTGGCTGGCAACCGTGTGGCTGATCGTCGGCTTGGTGACTCTGGGCGCCTGGCGTCTGGGAGACCGCGCCGCCAGACGATTGCAGCTCTCGGCCGTGCTGGCCATCTTGCTGATCCTGTTTCTTTTGACCTATTTCGGCGATCGGGAAGTCTTGTGGCTCGACCTAGCGCAAC
>JAIOPX010000008.1 GCA_021413705.1 Planctomycetota bacterium
CCGATCAAGCTTGTTTCCGCGAAGATTTCTGTCAGTACAATGCCCGACACCGCGGTCGGCAGCCCGAACGGCAGATCGACCAGTGCGTCGAGGATCCGCTGGCCCCGAAATCGATAGCGCACCAGCGTCCAGGCGACAACGAACCCAAACACCACATTGACCGCCGCGGCGATCAGCGCCGCACCGAACGTCAGCTTAAATGCCGAGATCGTGTTTTCATCGGTGGCGATCCGCCAGAAGCCGCTCCACCCCATCCGCGCCGTGCTGAAGACCAGCGTGGAGAGGGGAATCAGCACGATCAAACCCAGATACGCCAGCGTGTACCCCAGCGACAGGCCAAAGCCCGGCAGCACGCGGCGGTGGGTTTTGCGGAGCGGTGTTGTCATGGCGGGGGCCATCCCTGGCGGGGATCGTAGGGCTTATTTCTTGCGGAAAATCGCGTCGAACACGCCGCCGTCCGCAAAATGGGTCTGCTGCACTTTCTTCCAGCCGCCGAGTTCGTCGATCGTGATCCGCTCGACTTTTACGAACCGGGCGTTGTCCTTCGCGTCGGCCAACTCGGGCTTCAGTGGGCGATAGAAATTCTTCGCTGCGATCCGCTGGCCGGCCGGCGAATAGAGATATTCCAGGTAGGCTGTTGCGACGTCCCGCGTGCCATGCTCGTCGGCGTTCTTATCGACCACCGCGACAGGCGGTTCGGCGAGTACGCTCACGGAGGGGACGATGATCTCAAACTGGTCCTCTCCAAACTCCTTCTTCGCCAGGAACGCTTCGTTCTCCCATGTGAGCAGCACGTCCCCTACGTTGCGGCGGGCGAAGGTCAGCGTCGAACCGCGGGCACCCGTGTCGAGCACCGGCACGTTGCGAAACAACGCGCCGACAAACTCCTTCGCCTTCGCCTCATCGCCGCCGAACTTGCGCAGGGCATAAGCCCAGGCGGCCAGATAGTTCCAGCGGGCGCCGCCGGACGTCTTGGGATTGGGCGTGACGACTTTCACGTCGGAGCGGACCACGTCGTCCCAGTCCTTGATTTGCTTGGGATTCCCCTTGCGGACCAGCAGGACGATGGTGGAAGAGTACGGCGCGCTATTGTTCGGCAGACGTTTTTGCCAATCGGCGGCGATCAGTCCGGCTTTGTCGGCGATGGCGTCGATGTCGTACGCCAGGGCCAGCGTCACGACGTCCGCCTTCTGGCCATCTATCACCGCGCGGGCCTGCTTGCCCGATCCGCCGTGCGATTGCTGCACCGTGACCTTCTGGCCGGTTTTCTCCTGCCAGTGCTTTTGGAATTCCGGATTGAACTCGGCGTACAATTCGCGGGTGGGATCGAACGAGACATTGAGCAGTTGCACGTCTGCTTTCAAGGCATCCTTCGGCGACGCAGCCTCCTTCGGCTGCGAGGATGCCGGCTGGGCGGCTCCGCCACCCGTTGCCAGCGATACCCCCTCGCGTGACTTATCTTGCTGTGCCCCAGTTGATGCGCCGCCGCAACCCGTCGCGGTCGCCGCGATCATCAAGACCAGGGCCCGAATCCATTGGCTCCGAACGTGCATGACTAGGAGTCTTTCTGTTGTTTGGTATAGGGGGTCGCAGGCGGGCGGTAACTTTTCTGGTGGGCGTTGATTGGTTTGGCCCATGTATTGCAATGGCTGTGCCGTTGGCCGTCGACGAGATAAAAGCCGGGAATTTGGGCTGATCGGGGCACAATTTCCACCGCTAGCACGTTTTTTCTGTTATATTTGATAGTTGTTTTCCAGCATTAGTCACGGATAGGCCGTCATATTTAACGGGGATTGCTATGGAGCGGTTTGATTCCATTTTGCTGGAGGTGTGGCGCGAAGTGGGGCGTCACCTCGAACTGCACGAGTCGGCACCGACGATCGCCCGGCTGCTGGCGCGCGAGATGCCGCTGGCCCGGCTGACGCTGCGGCGCGTCGATCGAGAGCACAATGCCCTGGTGAGCCTGGCCGTGGCATCGCCGCAGCGCAGCTTGCCGCCGGTCGAGAGCAAGCGCGTGCTGGGGGCCGCGGAATTGCGGCATGCGCTCCACTGGTGTCGCGAAGAGCGAGTCACCACGCGGCACACCGGTTCGGCCCGCGATCTGGCGCTGCACATTTCGGCCGACATCACGGACGACCTGCTGGCGGCTCCCCTGATGGCGGAAGGAGAGCCGGCCGGCATGGTCGTGCTCCAGGCGCAAGAGGGAAGCCGCTTCGAGCCGCGGCATATGCAAATGCTCAAGGCGCTGCGCGAGCCGTTGACGGTGGCGCTGGCCAACCAACGCCGCTTGCACGAGATGGCCGCGCTGCGCGAAGCGGCCGAGGCGGAGCGCGGTGCCCTGCTCCGACGGCTAGGTCGGTCGCAATTGACCGACACGATCGTCGGCGAAGAGAGCGGCCTGAAGCATGTGATGGAGCGGATCGATCTGGTCACGCGATCCGACGTCCCCGTGTTGATCTTTGGCGAAACAGGGACCGGCAAGGAGCTGGTCGCCCGCGCGATCCATTCGCGCGGCACGCGCTCGGCCGGCCCATTCATGCGAGTCAACTGCGGCGCCATTCCGCCGGAGTTGATCGATTCGCAGTTGTTCGGCCACGAGCGGGGAAGCTTTACCGGCGCCGAGCAAACTCGCGCGGGTTGGTTCGAGCGGGCCGACGGCGGCACGCTGTTCCTCGACGAAATCGGCGAACTGCCCCTGGACGCCCAGGTGCGATTCCTACGAGTGCTGCAGGACGGACTGGTCGAGCGAGTCGGCTCGCACCAGTCGGTTCATGTAGACGTGCGGATTGTGGCGGCCACGCACCGCGATCTGGCGGCGATGGTCCGCGATAACGCGTTTCGCGAAGACCTGTGGTACCGGCTGGCGGTGTTTCCGATCCTGTTGCCTCCGCTGCGCGAGCGCAAAGACGACATCCCCGCCCTGGCCCGTCACTTTGCCCAGCGAGCGGCGGTCCGGTTTGGACTGTCGCCAGTGGAACCAGACGAGTCAGACGTGCGGCTGCTCACCGGCTACGATTGGCCCGGCAACATCCGCGAGCTGGGAGCGGTGGTGGATCGGGCGGTGATCCTGGGCGAAGGACAGCGACTGGCGATGGCCACGGCGCTGGGACTGGGACAACATCCCGGCGCGATGCAGGCCCGCCCGATTCGCGCGAATCAGTCGCACGCAGCGGCTGCCGCCACGATGGCCATCCCGTCGCTCAATGATGCCATGCGCACCCACATCGAGAGCGCATTGGCCCAATGCGACGGTCGCGTCGAAGGCCCCCGCGGCGCCGCGGCCGCACTGGGGATCAATCCTCACACGCTGCGCGCCAGGATGCGCAAGCTCAAGATCGACTGGACGCAGTTTCGCGCGGAACGCGCGGCGTCGTGACGAAGTTGCTTAAGTCGTCACGCCCAGCTTGCCGCTCTTCGACAACCCGGCCGCTTGCCACACTTTGTCCAGCGCCTGCGACGTCTGCTTGATGATCTGCTCGCGCGCCAGGTCGGCGAAGCGATGCGGATGCGGGTTCGGCGTGATCGGGCCGTCGTAGCCGCCGGCGGCCAAGCTAGCCAGAATCGCCGCGGCGTCGATCGTGCCGTTCTCGCCGGGGAGGACGCGGGTGCTCTCTTCGACGTCGTCTCGGCCGGCGACTGTCGTCGCGTCGGACAGATACACGGCCACGACGTCTTTGGCCGGCACCGTCTGGATTTGTTCTTGTGTCGCACCCGACACGTGCCATTGCCAGACATCCAGCACCAGGCCGACATTCTCGCTGCCAATCATCTTGACCAGCATGGTCAGCGCGTCGAACGTGTGAATGAACTGAAACGCCCGATCGAGGCGATCTTTGGCCAGGGCGCGAAAGCCGAGTCCCAGCCGGACGCCGGTGGGCGCCAGCACTTCGCCGATCTCGCGGCAGCGGCGGCGGCAGAGTTCAAAGTTTTCGTGATAAGGGCGGATGTAGCCGGCCGGCTCGACCGTGGTCCGTGCCCGGTGGCAGCCGAGCGCCGCGGCCATTTCGGCCAGTGGGGTGAGCTTGTCGAGATCGCGGCGGAAGGTCTCTTCGTCGGACTGCCAATCGACGGGCAATTGAAAGCTGCCCAGTTTCAGCCGCGCGCTGACGATCAGCCGTTTGGCCTTCTCGATCCCCTGGGTTTCAACCTGCCGGCCGAATTCGGTCAGATCAAGGTCCAGTCCCTTAAACCCGTACGACAGCGTCCACTCGATCAATTCACTCTGGCGACCCGATATGCCCAGAGCATCCAGGCTTAGATTGCGGAACATATTTTCCTTTGGCTGACCTGATGACGAACTGCGAAGTATTTTTAGACGGCACAATTTTTACGGCACTATTTTTACAGAGGACCAGTTGCGGGGCTTGCTCTGGCCGTGATGGGCAACGAGCATTGTAGGGCCATTGCACCGCGATGGCATTCGGCACATGGACTACTTCAGCGCAATTCGCTGATACAGCATTATTACAAATTTGGCGGAACCTTCAACATGGACCTGGGTCATAAACTCCTCGAAGCGGTGGTGTTGGGCGTAATTCAGGGTCTGACGGAGTTTTTGCCCGTCAGCAGCACCGCCCACCTGCGGATTGTGCCGGCCTTGCTGGGCTGGACCGACCCCGGCGCGGCCAAAACAGCCGTGATCCAGTTGGGGACCCTGGTGGCCGTGCTGGCATACTTCCGCCGGGACGTGTGGCAGATTGGCTTCGCCTGGTTCCGCGAAACCCTGACTGGCCAGTTCGGCCGCACGCACGACGGCCGGATGGGGTGGATGATGATCGTCGGCACGGTGCCGGTGGCGGTGCTCGGCCTGATATTCAAACATCAAATCGAAGAGAAATGGCGGTCGCTTTATATTGTCGCCGTGGCGATGGTCGTGGTGGCCCTGGTGATGGTGCTGGCGGAATGGGTGTTGCGCCGCAGAAAGGACGCCGGCCGCAAGCTCACGGAGTTGGAAGATGTTTCGATGACCGACGCGATTGTCGTCGGCTGTGCCCAGGCCGCGGCGCTGGTGCCCGGCACATCGCGCTCGGGGGCCACGATCTCCGGAGCGTTGTTTCACGGGCTGAGCCGCGAGGCGGCGGCCCGGTTTTCGTTTTTGCTTTCCATCCCGGCGGTGTTTGCCGCGGCGATGCTGGAACTGTACAGCGAGCGCGATAAATTGCTGGTTTCGCGCGAGGAAGTGCTGGCGCTGATTGTTTGCACCGTCGTGTCGGGCGTGGTGGGCTATGCGGCGATCGCCTGGCTGCTGGCGTACCTGCGAAAGCGGTCGCTGTATTTGTTTGTGGTGTACCGGCTGCTGCTGGGCGGGTTGCTGCTGGGGTTGGTGGCCACCGGGGTGGTGAAGTCCGACGCAGGTCTGCCGGCGCCTAAGGCCGCTGCGGCCACAACAGCGCCACGATAGATTTCGACGCCACAGCCTTGGGTGCCTGGGGCAACGCCCCAGATCTCTGCGACCGGCACAACTGGGGCGTCGCCCCAGCCACCCTGCTGGCAATCGACCCGAAGCAAGCGAGCGGGATGGCCGAAAATGACACTACAAGTCCGGCTCCTAATGGCGTATAATGGGCGTGTTGAGTTGGCGACTCTGGAATGGGCGGTTCGTTCGTTTTCCGGGCGTTGCCGCTGTCGGGGGCGAACTGGGTTCGACCGGATAGCTAGAAGTACAGTCGGCGTGCCGTGGTTGGTCAGCAGGCCACGTAAAAAGCGGACCACCATTTCAATTGCTGAGAGCAATCTCGCATTGGCTGCCTAGAGATAGGCGGCTCCGGTTGCGGACCTTAGTCGGAGAGGTCCAAAAACTGGTCACCAAATCCGGATCGCCTCAGGTCACTGACGGGCACGCCCGAGGTTAAAAACCGTTCCTGTCTGGCGAACTTGCAACCCTGTCGGCTGGGGACAAGTTCGTGACAGTGTAAATGAGCCGGCTACGCACGTAGAAGACTGCACGGAAATATCGCGGGACGCGGGTTCGATTCCCGCCGCCTCCACTAAAGGCCACTTACGACAATGTGTCGTAAGTGGCCTTGATTTTTGCACGTACGGCTTCAATGCGAGTCACGATCGCTCCCGCGTGGCTGCTGTTATTTGTCCCGCGCCACGCGAAGTCCCGTGAATACGTACCCGTTGATGCCGCCCCAGCGCTGCGCTGCCCGGCAATACACGGCTTCATGCGGCCAGCCGCCTCCTCGGAAAACGCGGACCGTGCCGGTTGCGGGCCCCGTTGGATTCTCCGCTGGCGAATGAAAATAATATTGCTCGTTGAACCAATCTGAGCACCATTGCGAAACATTGCCGTGCATATCGCACAAGCCAAACGCGTTGGGAGGGTAAGAGCCAGCCGGCGTCGTGTGGCCGATATTAAATTCGACGTTCGCATATTCTTGGGAAAGAGTGTCGCCGACATTGAAGGCTGTGGTCGTCCCCGCGCGGCAGGCGTATTCCCACTCGGCCTCCGTTGGCAGGCGGTACGTTTGGCCCTCCATTTGCGACAATCGCTTACAGAATTCCTGGGCGTCTGACCAGGAGATCGACTCCACCGGCAAACGGCTGGCATCCAGCCCCGCCACCTGTTCTCGTCCCTCGCCGGTGGGCGAAAACAGGCTGGGATTCTTCGTCATGACCCGCTGGTATTCTGCTTGGGTCACCGGATGGACTCCCAGATAGAACGGGTGCGTGATCCGGACACGGTGCTGCTGTTCATTCTTGGTGTGGCGGGACTCCGTGGCCGGGCTGCCCATCGCGAATTCGCCCTCCGGTACCAACACGAATTTCATTCCGATCGAGTTGGTGATCGTCTCCAGCTTCGGAGCCGGCGCGGCGTTGGGAGCGTCCGTGCGGGTCGCCGGCGCAAGAGTGGGCAATTGCGCTGCGGACCGAGGAGCAATGTACCAGAGCTTGGCGTTGTTTTGATTGCCGCTGACGCCGACTAGCCCGTCTTCAAAATAACCCTTGGTCTCAAAATAAGGAGCGTGTCTCGGCGCGGAGAAATGGCGATCCCAGGGGTCGACCAGTTCCGCCCCCTCGTTTGTATGATAAGAATTGATGGCAGTACTAGGTCGTTCCTTGAAGTACATCTCGGCAGTGGTTTGCTCCCGCTTGGAATGCATACTTAGGCGTTGCGGCGGGTTCAGACCGCGGTCTACCTGCCACCAGGCCACCAGATCGCCCTCATATTCCTGCACAGCCTGCTGGACGAGCAGCCCACTCGCGCCGGGAACCAGCCGCACGTCGCCAGACAAAACCTGCTGACATTGGCCACTGGCGGGCATGTATTTCCACAGACCCTGTAGTTGGCCCTTTTGCTGTCGGACGGTAAACCACAGACATTTGTGTTCGGGATCAGGCGTCAGTTGGTAAATTCCGTAGGGACTGCAATGGTCCAGGCCGTGTCGGACAACCGCAGACTTGGATGAAGCAACCAATTCACTTTTGCCGGTTGCAGGGTCGAAGCGGACTAGGGCCCCAAACTCATCCCACTTTCCGTCGACTTGGAGTTTTTCGGTCATCGCATCCACACTGAGATAGATTCGACCATCGAACCAGGCCATGTCCGTTAACTGTCGGCGGGGGATCGATTTGTCCAACGTGTAAGTATGCATCTGGTCAGCGGAATACTCCCGCAATTCAGTCTCCGTGGCCAACACAAACACCGACCGCGGCGAGACGGCAAAGCGGCCCACCATTCCTCCCTCGATATCGTAGTGGCCGACCAGTTCCATTGGTCCTCCAGGCTTTCTCAGTCGAGTCATGAGAAAGGTGCGAACCGATCCGGCGACAGGGAGTGGATGCCAGAACAGGACCAACTCATCGTGACCACGAATGCTCCGAGCCGAATGATCGACGAATACCTCCCAGAGGGCATGATCGGCAGCCGGCCCGGGTACAAACGTGATCCGCTGCCAGGTATATCGCCGCCAGGGATCGTCGGGCGGGGGTGCTTTGGGTAACGGCGCCTGCTTGGGTGGGACGAACGGCGCCACAGGTTGTGGTGCCGGAAGTTTTCTCGTCAGTGGCGACTCGCTGATTCCCTGTCCGCGCAGCGAAGCGGCCAGTAGCGCGGTCTTTTCCCGATATACGGCATGCACATCAGCCTCCAGCCGCCGCGCCTCTGGTCCCACTTCCATCGGCGTCCAATTAGGCGGCAGTTCGCCGTTTCGTTTGTTGTTGTGCTGTCTCCATTCGTAAAGGAAGTCGCGATCCTTGCCGTCGGCGTACCAGAAGAGCCCCAGTCGATCCAAGCCAAATCCATCGCCATCGGGGTGCTCCACCAGTCGGCGGCGCAAACAGTCCAGATCGAAGCGGGTCAAGGCCAGCACGGCTTTGCCTTGCTCGAGCGAATAGGGAGTGGCCCCCATCACTCGGCACTCGTATGCGGAATAGCCAAAGTGCTGACACGGAGCTAAGGCGTGGGCCGCCGCATACATGGGCGCCGCCTCAGCAAACCGCGTCTGGCCTTTGAGCCATTCTCCCTGTTGAGAAAATTGGTCGGCTTCCACGTCGATATCGCCAGGCGCAGCGGGTGGCGCGCGCTCGCCAAGCTCCTTCGCAATCGCCGCTACGATCGCGCTGCGAATGGTCGCCAGATCCTCTGACGGGGACGTAGTCTTGAACAATCGACGTTGACCTCCGGCCAGCGGGGAAATGCTCAACGAAAGTTGCATTTGATTCCCATCTTTCGTCAGGCCTCCCTGCACCAGCCAGGTTGACGCGCGTAAGTCGAGCTCAATTCCCGACAGTTCGCTCTCCTTCTGCAATTGATCGAGATCGGACCGCTCGACAACCACGACGTCCTGCAGGCGGCTCAGATCGGATTCCACGAGAGCATTCAGGGTCGCACTCTCAAAACTGGAGTTCGCGCCCCAATCCTCGCTTGTGAAGCCCATGATTCCCAGAAAGTGGCGCGATGCGGCCGGCTGGCGCATTTTCTTGCGGGCCTGCGCCAGTCGATTAAGAGCCGACTCTAATTCAGCGCCGTTGGCCGCAGAACTGACCATCAGGTCCAATAGCCGGACCCCGCTACCGACGTCGACCAGCCGAATCCGAGTGAACGGCGCCGGTGACGCCTGTTCATTGACTCCGCGGTCGCCTGCGTTTTCCAGTTTTGGGGACGCGACCAGGACCAAGGCTTCCGCCCCCAGCGCTTTTCCCAACTGCAGCCGCGCTTGCGGCCGAACCAGTCCCGCCACGGATAACTCTTGTTCTTTGAAAACCTTGTCGATCTCGGCGCGTTCCACCAATTGGAGGTCGTCCCCTCTCGACAGTTGGGCCGTCAACAGGTCGCACAAAGGGCGGACCTCGTCCGTCAGCGGCACAATGGCCCAGCGCCCCGACTTGGGGTTCTGCTCCGATCCGAAGACTGGCACCGTTTTTCCAGCCGGTGCCATGACGGCCGAAAGCAACATCCAGCCAACGTACAGCCAGCTAAAACGACCGCCGGCCACTGCAATGAAGCGGCGGCGGTTCCCGATAGTCACGGCGCTGGCATTCATTTTCCGAGCCCTCAAGGGATCTCCAACGTCCACACACGGAGTGTACCGTCATCGGCACTGGATACGAGAGTGTGGTGATCCGAAGTGACCTCCACTCCCGTGATGTTGGCGGAGTGGCCGACAAGTTTTCCGACTTCCCGGCGGGTCCGTACATCGAACACGATGAGTTCATTGAGCCCGTCCGCCCGCTTAGAGACGAGCAACTCGTCGGTGATGAACTTCGCCAGCGTCGCAGCCTGCCGAATCTCGCAGAGGACCTTCCAGTCCCTTGTACGCCATACGGTCACATAACGCGACAACTGCCCCCCCGCCAGCAGGTCGCCGCTTGGAGAAACCGAGATCGATTCGGCCGGATTCTTGCAATCCAATTGTTGAACCTGCAATTGTTCGCCGCGGCCCGAGTTCCAAATCATTATCTGACAGGCGACCGGCCCGTCGCTGAACAGATCGGACGGAGAAGACCATGGCTTTGAGCGCGGGCCACCGCCCCCCATGGCCGAGGCCATAAGCTGACCGCCGCCAAACGGCGGTGAAACGGAACGAATGGTGTACTTCGACACCATCGACAGGATTTCAAATGTTCGCAATGGCTTGCCCCCTCGAACGGGGTCCCAGAGATGGACGAATCGGCCACTCGCATCCCAAAGCTGTCCGCCGTCGGCGCTGAACCGCAAGTCGCGCAGCGGCCCCAAGTCCTTGTCTCCCCAATCCCGGCGGTCTTTCTGCAAAGTGCAGATTGTCACCCCATTGGCCGGATTGAAAACAACGATCTGTTGTCGCGCGACGTCAACGTACGCGGCGGCGTTGCCATGGGGCGCCATCGCCACGCAAGCCACCTCCTGCTCCGCCAATTTGAATTGACATAGTTCACGGCGAGACTCCAAGTCAAAAACCTTCACGTAACGCTGGCCGATCGGCTGGCCAGTGCCACAAACAATGGCCCGGCGGCCGTCTGCGGAGATCCCCAGACCTGACAACGATTTCAATCCCGTGTCGAAGGAAGTGGCACGATAGGACAGCGCAGGCGTGCTCCCCTGCACCAATCGGATTGCCGGGGCCGGAGACTGGGGCGCGGCCACTTGTGGTGCGATTGTGTCCTCTTGCTTCCGAGACGCAGAGTTCGTGGCTGATTCGGCGGCACCCGCAGGTGCGTCAACTCGGTGAAGATCAAAGATCCCGGTTCCGCCAGCATACTTCAATTGCAGTTTATTGCGATCGACGAATGTCAATTGAATCACATGCGTCTGACCGTTGCTGGTGAGAACTTGGACTTGCACCGACTCCGCCTCAGTGCGGTCGATATGCCACTGCATCGGCTGGCGGACGCTGCCAACGGATTCCAGCCCCGAACCATCGGAGCGAAATTCGTACGAGACCGGCTCGGCTGCTGAACTGCTCGCCGAACTCTGATCCGAATATCCCGTCGACGACCATGAACCTGAAATCAGCTCGGACGGCGCCTGACGGCTGCAACCGGAGGAAATGGCCAACAGTATTGCCAACGCCGCCGTGTTCTGGGATCGCGACATCTGCATGCCCATACTCGATGAGATTCCCGGCGGACGCTCGCCGCATTCTCTCCCCGCTAAGAAGGCAATGCAAGCGTTTTTTGATGAGAGTGATGAAGTTTATTTGGCGGCGGTGAGCAGGCAATCGTCGACGACTGAAAATTGTCACAAAATTCGCGAAATCGCGCCAAGAAAATCAACCTCCGCCGGTCTAACAATCTATACGGCAACAACTCTCGCACGGTGGTGCGGTCCCCAACTGGATCGCCAGTGATGATGAATAAGCCACAAAAGCATTGGCCAGCCCGACCCGGATCGGGGCAGTCCGGGTCGCGCCCCAAAGTTCCTCAGCAACCGACCGAGGATACCTTGTCCCCGCATCGCAGGCGTGGCAATGTGGACATTCGTGTCGATGCGGCTTACGATCACAACCATGATCCCGAGGTAACCGGCGGAACGTGAGACCGCATTGTGCAGACGGATGAGGGGCTGGTCGACGAGTTCAAGCGGACGGGCTCTCGGCAAGCGCTCGATGAGTTAACGGACCGTCACGTCGCCAAGGTCCGCGCGATGGTTTCGGAAATGGTCCTCGACCGGTCCCTCGTGGACGATCTCACGCAGGAGGTCTTCTTGCGAGCGTATCGAGGCTTGGCGGGATTCCAGGGGCGTGCTCAATTCAGCACCTGGCTGTATCGGGTGACCATGAACACGGTGCATGGCTACCTGGATCGGGTACGTCGGTCGCCCGTGGCGTTTCATGCCGAGCTGCCCGAGACGCCTGCGGCGTCGGACCAGCAGCCGGCCCAATTAGCGGTTCAAACGGAGCTGTCGAGTAGAATAGAAGCCGCCGTGGCCAGCTTGTCGCCGCCGCTGCGGGCCGCGATCGTGCTCACCACGCTGCAAGGGATGGGGGCTTCCGAGGCCGCAAAAATTGAGGGCTGCAACCTCGCCACGATGTATTGGCGGATTCATGCAGCGCGAAAAGCACTGAAGCGCCATCTGGCCGAGTACATGCAGCCATGAACAGCAAGCAGAACGATCCACTGGACTCGCTGCTCAACGCCTGGGCGCAAGGGCGAGCGGCACACGAGCCGGAACTGCGCGACCTAAAGTCGCGCATTGGACACACTCTGACCAACGAGCAGTTTTTGGGCGATGCAGTAGGCGTACACCGGTCGACTCACCGACTTAGGGGGCGATTCATCATCGGATTCTGCGGAGGTCTGGCTGCGTCGGCGCTGGTTGTATTCGGGTTGCTCAGGTGGGCGTCGCCGCGAGTCGAGCACGCGGAGGTGCCGAACCTTGCCGCGCTGCAAAAACCTCCCTCCGCGGCGCTTTTGCAATCGCAGGAATTGGTCGACAAATCTCGCCTGCTACATGCGGTGGACACCGAATTCGCGGGGGGCCTGGAGTGGCTGGCGGAAGGAGGAGAGGACGTTAGCCTGGCCGTGGGGCGCCCCGAGGTTGCTTCCCAGAGGGTAGGTCTGGCGATGCGAATGGTCTTGGTCCGTCGCCGATACCATGAGTCGGATTGGACCCGCGTCTGGTCGACTGATGTGGTGACGTACAGCGAGCAGGTCGTCGATTCTCTGCCCGGCACGACTTCCGCCGCGGTGTGGGCGTGCGTGTTGCCGGACGGCCTGATATCTTTGGATTGCGACTTGAGCTTGGAAAGTCCGCTCAGCGCGCGAGTCAGGTTCAGTGGGCTATTGAAGAGCGGGATTCCTCGCCAGGTTTTTTCGATCGAAACGACGGACGAAGAGTACCGGCTCTACCAGACGGTAGCCCGGCTGTCCAACGCCCCTTCGTAACCGTCGGCACCGCTGGATCGGAGGGGAAAACGATGGTTCCAACCCGCCGCACGAAGCGAAAGTGGCTTTGCAGTACACTGGACTCTTCACTCTTCGATTGCCGCAATTCGCTCTTACTGCGGGCGAGAATCACAGTACTGGGCCTGACCTTGCACGCGGGACGAACGGGATCGTGTGACTCAATATGACGATCAGCGCAACCATCAGTAAAAGATGTCTCCTCGCGTCCGTCGTGGGATTGATGTCGCTACTGATGACCACCATCGGGCAGGCCGCGGAACTGACAGTCATCGAAGCGGTCGACCAATGGGCCGACGTCTTTAGCGGTGCGGAGGTGAAGATCAAGTACAACGTTCGCTCAGCACAGCCGTTTGAAGGGCGGCTGAATTGGTCGCTATCGGTCAACCGGCGCACGGTGAAACACGGGCAATTGCCGCTGACGGTCAAGGCCGGCCAAGCGTCGGAAGCAGTCGTTCGTGTAAATATGCCCGAAGTGAAAGAAGGAGTGATTCTGGAATCGCAGTTGAACGTCGCCGCCTTTACCGGGGCCGATCCAAAACCCGTTGCCGAAGGGGTCAGAAAGGTCTGGATTTTCCCCGCGGATCCGTTCACCGACCGCCGCGAGTGGCTCAAGGGATTGCGGATCACCCTCTTCGATCCGGAAGGCAAGACGGCGGACGTGTTTGAAAAGTCGCACGTCCCCTTCAGGTTGAACAAGAATATCGCAGCGCTGGACGAATTGAGCGAGGGGATGGTGGTGATCGGCGAAGCTGTCAGCTGGCAGGATTACAAATCACTGGCCGCGGCGATGGTAAAATTAGCCGCGCGCGGTGTGCCAGTTCTCTGCCTGGCACCTGGCGACGGCACGATGCCATTGCCCGGCGGCGAAGGCGCCGACTTGCCCACGCCGGAGAGTTTAGCGCTGCGGCACGAGGACGTGATTACTGAACTCGACAAACGACTGGATGCCAAAACCTGGCCACTGGAGGCAAAGATCACCTCCAGTCGGCTGGTAATCAAGAGTCATCGAGATCAAGTCCTGGTCGAAGTCAGGCGCCAGCCGCGCGGCTACTGCTGGTTGGAAGCACGCTATCCCGGCAAAGGCCGGCTGTTGATCTGTGGATTTGCAATCATTAAACCGTGGGAGGCCACTCCCGCGCCCCGCTACTTGCTGTCGGAACTGTTCGCTCGACTATCGGCAGACAGGCAGCCCACACCGTTACCCCAAGAGCAAAGGAACGATTGAACATGAGACTCCTGAAATTAAGACTCGTAGTGGCCGTCTTGATGCTCTTGTGCGCCGTGTCTGCGGCGCGAGCGGACGATAAAGACAAGAAAGATGATAAGGTGCCGCAGATTTATCCGGTGGCTGTGCTCCCCTTCCAGGAGCGAGATCGCGACTCCAAGGACCAAGGGGCCAAGGTGACAGACCTGCTATTCGCTAAGTTGTCTGCTGACCCGGGGCTGATGCTCGTCGACCGCGAGGACATGAAAAAGGTGTTGCAGGAGCAGGAACTGAACCTCTCTGGCCTGGTGAATCCCGACCAGGCGACCAAGGTGGGCCAACTCACCGGCGCCAAGCTACTGATCACCGGATCGGTGCTCCAGGTGGACAATTCCGTCTACCTGATCGCTAAGATCATCGGCACGGAGACCACCCGCGTCATGGGCGCGTCCGTGAAGGGAAACGTCCGCGATGACTTGGGCAAGCTGGTTGACGACCTGGCCCAAGAAGTCAGCAAGACGATCGTCAAGCGGGCGGATGACCTCGTGGCCAAGCCCATCACGCGCGACGACCGGATCGCCGCCCTGAAAAAGAAGCTCGGCGCAGCCAAGCGGCCTACGGTGCTCGTCGAGATTTCCGAGCATCACGTGGGCCAGCAAACCATCGACCCGGCCGCCGAAACCGAGGTCACGCTGTTCTGCACGGAGTCGGGCTTCAAGGTGATCGATCCCAAGGAGGGGCGCAAGCAGGATGCCGACATCTTGATCCAGGGAGAGGCGTTTAGCGAGTTCGCCGTGCGGCACGGCAACCTCACGTCGATCAAGGCCCGCCTGGAGGTGAAGGCGGTCGATCAGTCCACCGGCCGGATCGTCGCCATCGACCGGCAGACCACGGTGGCGGTGGACCTGACGGAGCAGATTGCAGCCAAGAACGCCCTGCAGCAAGCCGGCGCCGAATTGGCCGAACGGTTGCTGGTAAAGATTGTGAATCCGCCGAAGGATAAGGCGAAAGGCAAGGGCAAATAGCGCCGCGCGAACGATGAAGGCAGCAAGTTGCTCCCCCTGAAGTGCTTCGATAACGCTGGGGAACTACATTCATCCTGCCCTGCCAATGTTGTGATTTGGGAAGCGGGAAAAATCGAAGAAAATTCAACAATGATCAAGTTTTAGAATTGAATGTTTTGCGCCGCGTTCTTGATGTTCCTGGCAGTTCCTGGAGCGGCCGGGGCCGATCGCGACATGTCCAAGAAAGCGCCTCTGCGAACGTGGACCGATAATGCGGGCACGCATAAGACGCGGGAACGACTGGTGGAGGTGAAGGAGGGCAGCGTCGTGCTGGAGAAGGAGGATGGCGCCACCGTTGCCGTGCCGCTGGCTCGACTCAGCAAGCACGACCAGGCCTTTGCCAGGCAAACCGCGTTGCCGCCGGCCAGAAGCCCCATCCCCGCTTGGCGAACTTCGTTCCCGAGAACTCGTCAGGACCGGAGTCTCTGTCGAGTTCCGCGTAATGAACCGTTGTTGCGACCGCCTTTTTGGCGAGACGCGGGCGGCACTGCTGCCGGCGCTCATTTTTCACTGTCCAGCGTGTCGACGTACTTCTGGTCCTTATCGCTCAGTCTCGCAAGCGGGACATGGATCGTCTTGCCGTCGTCCTTGCGCCGCAGCACCACGTCGTCGCCGTCGCGCTTCACAAACCTCGCTTCGATCGTGTAATTGCCGTCGGCACTGGCCCAATGGCGAACGGGTTGCGCATGCGGACGATCGGCATGCGTCCGCGTAGCGGTGTCGGTCCCTTGCGCCGCCCGCGGCTTGAGCTTCGCCAGCGTGGCGCTGTCGATGTTCAACTTGACGCGCTGCAAGAACAGGTGAGCGGTGCGATGTACTTCCAACAACAGGCTGTTGCCGTCCGGGGTGAAAACAAGGTTTGCGTGGAGGACCACGTTCTGCCTCCCCGTCTGCTTGGCCTCGAAAGCTCCGGGAGCCAACTGCATCAGGTTCGGCAACCGGCGTCCCGTCTCACGATCGTAAAATACCGGCATGCCAGACAACGAAAGCGCCACGAGGTTCAGCGTCGGATGGTAGGCCAAACCGCGCCCATTCTGGCCGAATATCTTCTCGCCCAAAGGATGGGCGTCCTTTTGCAAATCGATTGCATAGACGACGGGCGGCTTGTTGAGGTGGCTCGTGTCGTAACCCGCCTCGCCATAGCTGAACTCGAGCAGACTGTCCATGCCCATATAGGTCGCGCGGCGACCGTCGGGCGAAAGCATGAGGCAGCGACCTCGCACGGCGACCTTACCAGCGCTGGTCTCTTTCAGCGTCGGCATCCCGTCCGCCGCGAGCCCGTAGCGCATCAGTTCGTCGTGCGAGCCGTACTCGCGGTTCGTCGTGACGATGTTGTCTTTCTTTGTTACGCCCCATACCTGGTGGACCACCTCCTGGAGGCCGACAATCAGCGACTCGCCCGACGGATGAACCTGCACAAAATTGCCCACGAACTTTTCTGAGGCCAGAGCCGTGGCGGCCTTCTCATCAAAGATAACAAACCGGCTATTTCGCATCGGAGCCCGTGGCGGCCCGCTCCCTGGTACCATCTGGTTGGCGTCCGGCCGGGGCGCGCCAGGAAACCACACGCCGACGTAGGCCAGCGGCAGCGTGGGATGCAGTGAAAGGCTTGAGAAATCGGCCTTCGGAATCGTCAGCGAGCGCAGAATGTGTCCGTCGTTTTTGTCGATCACGTCGATCGACTTCGTCAGCGCGGAGATGCCGACGTAATAGTCGGCCCGCTCCTCGATCGCCAGGTACGACGTGCTCAGGCTCGTCTTTCGCACGATCGTCAGTCCGTCGGCCCCCAGGACGCGGACTTCGTATGGGGTCCACACCAACAGGGTGTTTGGGTCAAACCCTCGCCTAAAGTGGCACTCGGCCGCCTCCAGTGGCATCAGGTCGGCCGGATTGAAGGTGCCGGCGTCGTTTGATAGCGCCAGCGTCTCCTCGGTCGTTCGCTTGCCGTCTCTAAAGAATGGTTTCCGCTGCTGGGGCGTGAATCCTTCTGCGGCGGCCTGGGTGATCAGCCAGGGATCTTTCCCGGTAGCGGCCTTCTTGGCCAACTCGGCTGGTGCCTCAACTCGTGGCGGCAGCTCCGACTTGGTCTGCAGGTCGAGCACGACACGGAAGCCAATGGACCGCTCGCTCGATGCGCTATTCATGCTGTCGCGGAAGGCCGAACGGCAACGGACTGCGGGTGAATAACAGCCCCCACCGCGCATGACGTGATCCGGCCCGTAATCGGCTGGCCCCCGAGGGTCGTCGGGGACCGTTTCCGGATATGAGAAGAAATAATCCGAACACCATTCGGCAACGTTGCCGTGCATGTCGTAAAGGCCCCAGGCGTTGGGCTGGTACGTGCCGACGGGAACGGGCCGGTGTAGCTTGCTTGTACCAGGTTTGCCGGCGGCAGGAGCTTCCGCTGGCGGCGCGGCGCCGCCCTTGGGCAGGACGTAGTCATCCCCATTGAAGTTCGCGTCGCCGACTCTCATCGAGGCGCCAAAGCCAAAGGGGGTCGGCGTGCCGGCGCGGCAGGCATACTCCCACTCCGCCTCGATCGGCAGGCGGTACAGTTTCTTTTCCAGATAACTCAGCCGGGAGCAGAATAACTCGGCGTCGTACCAGGTGACGAAATCGACCGGAAACTGGCGGGTGTCCAGGCCGACAACGCTCCGTTCGCCCTCCCCCATCTTGCAGAAGTAGCTGGGGTTGTTTCCCATGATGCGTTCGTATTCGGCCTGAGTCACTTCGTATACGCCCATGTAGAACGGTCGCGTGATGCGTACCGAATGTTGGTGTTCCGCCTTATCCGCAAGCTGCGAGCGTTTGAGTTCGGGTTGCGATTTGGCCCCACTCTTGTCACGGACAAATTTCATTTTATTCCCCCACATTTGCAACGAGCCTCCGGCCGGCGGACTCTTCTCATCCATTTCCGTGCTCGGCGAACCCATCAAGAACTCGCCGGCCGGAATTAAGGCGAGCTTCATGCCGATCGAATTGGTGAGTGTGTGGGGCCGATCCTTCGTGGCAATCGATGAGCCGCCGGGCTGAACCGAGCCTGTCCGGGCAAAGGTCCTGGCGTATTCCCGATCATCCGCACTAAGCTTGTAAAGTGGAAAGCCAAACATATAACGGTCGCTGTCGAGCAGGATCGCGCAGTCGTCTCGCACGTCGAACAATCGTGCCCGGCAATACGGCTCGCCAGCTGCATTTGCCCATTGGCGCATCGGAGTGTCGTTCAGCCGTCCCGCGACGCGACCCGTTTTGTCGGCCGCGTCAGACGCCGCGGCTAAAGCGAAGATTAGACATGCCGCCCCAAACATGCTGTAAATACATTTCATAGCTAGTCTCCAGACACTTGATCATGTCCCGACGGCGTCAGGCCATCCAGTGTGATGCCAGGTCAATCATCTCCATCTTTCTTCCGTTTCTCACGGATCTTGTTTCCCTCTTTCAAGATGTAATCGAGTCCATTTTGAAATTGCTTCAGAGCCTCATCATTCTTCGTATTCCAGTCGGCCTTTTCGATGAATCTGTAGCCTGGATAAGCGGCCGTAATGTCGGGAAGTCCCTTCCCGTCTTCGAGCACGGCTTTGTATGTTGTGGCCAGCATGTCGAGGTCGCCATGAGCCCAATGGTTGATGTACTTGCCGACCTCCTTCTGAAACATCTTGTCGGCATCCCAAATGTTGTATCCCTCTTTTTCGCTGTCGGTGCGCAATTCATATTTGGCGATGCGCGTAAACAACGAGGCGCGAAGCTTGGCCGAGTTGTACCAATAGACGGCCTCATTCTTGTGCCCTAGGTTGAACAGCCGAATTGAAAGGACATACATCGCCTCGGCCGAGAGTTTCTTCCGATCACGTTTCATTTCCTCCGCGACCTTCATGATGGAGTCGACTTCGGCATTGGCTAACTTGTTACTGTAGGGGCCTACGCTGACCGCCGGTGTTGCGGATACAATGTAGGGCCTGATATAGAATGGGAGTACATCGAAGTAAATAATTTCCCGCCTCCTGGTCCGAGTGGTGGCAATTAAATCCTCGGCCATGCTGCTGCCAAGCCACGGCATGGGAATCAGCACCAAAAACAACGGAAGGAGTGTCGCCCCAAAGGCGGTAAGCCACGCCAATCCTGCCCGTCGAGGATTCAGAGCCTCGCAAGTATCCATGGGAGAGAGCCTCCACTGAGAAGTATGAGAGTGATCCGGCTGCCCGTATCCAGATAAGGGGCATGGTATCACACGACCGCCCCGGAAACAAACCTTGGAACGATGGCGCCCACAGAACGCGTGCTCAAGGAAACTATTCTAAAAATCTTCAAAGAAAACCGGAGGAAGTAAGTCTAATAATTGAATGGCGCCATTATCTCGGCGACCGCCCACAGCATCGCCAAGGTTGCCTTTTTCAGCCGATTGGGAGCGGCTCTTCCCTCATTTTTCCTCCATACCGGGAACGTCTAGGGACCGAAATGATTGCCCTTGAGCCGGGTGAGCGTCACAATAAGCAAACGGACGGAGCATGCTTCGGACAAACGTGAAAGCTATCTGAACAGCCACCGAGATCCATGGGAGCAATCTGAAATGAACGCCCGGCTCCGAGTTTGTCCGGTTCTCGCGCTGGTGGTGTCGGCCGCCATTTCCCCGGTGCACGCTTCGGCGGCAGAACCTAGTGCGTCCCAACCCTCCGCGGCCTCCGTCCATGACAACCCCTTCCACTACACCGTGGAGAAGCTCGACACGGGACTGAATTCGCTTTCTTGGATCAGCGCATCCGCAGACGGCCGGCGGGCCATCGTCTCCGGGATAATTGATCCTGCCGGGCGGAGGTGTGTGAAGGTCTTCGATCTGACGTCGCACAAGCAGTTGTGCCAATTCATGCCGGCCGCCAAGGACATCATCTGCGTGGCCATGGCACCGAACGGCAACTCTGCGGCGTACGTGGACACTGGCCGTAAGCAGATCGTTGTGATCAATCCAGGCACCGGTGCGGAAATCTGCTCGCTACAAAAAGATCGCAGGGACTGGGAGGATAAAGATCTGGGGCCGGTGCGCGAATTGCAGTTCAGCAGCGATGGTCGGGGGCTGTGGGACGCCAGCGGACAGTTGGCCCATGCCTGGGATCCCGCGGCGGGTGGAAGGGCTCGACGGACCCTGCGAGTCCTGCCGTTTCAGGATGACCACGTATTGGGCGCAACAACCTTGCCTTTTGGCAATGGGCACCGGATGGCGTCGGCGATCAGTGGCGGCAGTGCGCAAGCCGGCGCGAATTGGATGCCCTCGGGACTGTACGGCGATGGGCCGGTGTCATGCAGGGTGCTGGTCTGGAACCCCGCCCAAGGAGAACGGCAGGAGGTCCGGCAGTTGAATTGCAAGAACCCTGTCGAAACTGTCTCGGTTTCCCCAAACGAGCAACTTTTGGCGGTCGGGCAACTCTCGCGCTATGTGGCGGTCTGGCGAGTCAATGACTGGAAATTGCTGTTTGAAATTCGGCAAGCCGCCACGCTGGTGCGGTTTGTCAACAATGATCTGCTCGCGTACAAGTGCGCCGATTCTCTCAACACGCTCGCCCTGTACGGCCTGCGGAACCATCGAGAAATCGGGCAACTCGTAGGACACACGGGGAACATCAAAGGACTTGTGGTTACATCCGACCGACACACGCTTATTTCTTGCGCGGAAGACGGGACAATCCGTATCTGGAAGCTGGACCTCAAATCGGGTGGTGGCTGATGGGCGCGAAAACCAACATTTCTGCCAGCGGCCAGGCCATGGGGCAACGGACCGGGCCTTCGTCGGTCGCGTGCCGACACCGGGCCCTGGCGATTGGCACGCTGCTGGTCGTCCTGGCAGTAATTGCACCCGTGATGACGTACGACGCCAGCGGAGCAGATCAGCAACCAAAAGCTGGCAGGTGGGCTGTCGTGCCGGTGCGCGAGGATGATCGAGCGGTGGGAGACCTGATCTCTGCCGAGTTATCCAAGGTCGACGGCCTGGAGTTGGTGGAGCGGGCGGATATCGACAAGATTATCAAGGAAAAGGAACTCTCTGCGGCAGGACTGGTTCGGCCCGAGTCGCGCATGCAAATCGGCAAGCTTTTGAGTGCCGAGGCACTGGTGCTTGTCGCGTCACGCGCGCCTGCGCCGGCGAATGGCCAGCGACCCCAGGACGAAGGGCATGCGCCCTCCGTGACGCGCATTCGCGTGGTCGAGACGCGGAGCGGCATACGCGTGCTGGACGTGGTCATCAGCTCCAGCCCCACAACCGAGGAGCTGGCAGGCGCGATGGCACAGCTCGTGCGGGCTCGTGAAACGCTGCGGCGTCCCGCTGCGGCGCGTCACTATCTCGGCATTCTGGGTTTTACCAGCGAAGACCTGGGGACAGAGGAAGACTCCAACATCCGCGCGCTCAACGTGCTCGTGGAGTCGGAACTGGGGCGGCTATCCGATGTGATCGTCATGGAGCGGTCTGATTTGGATCAACTCCGCAAAGAAAGCGATCTGTCGGGGATCGAACTTGAGCTGCGGACGTCGACGCGGCTGGTCCAAGGGGGCCTGAAAAGGGATGGTCGGCAGATGAAAATCTCGCTGAACATCGCGCCGCTGGGCGGCGGCGAAGCCCGGCTGATCAACGCCACGAGTCGGTCGAGCGACCTATCCGACCTGCGTCACGCGATCGTCGAAGCGATCGCCAAAGCGCTGGGCGAAAGGATTGAACCCTCGGCGCCGAGCGACCCTGAGCTTGAGGCGGAGCAGTTCAGTCAACAGGGGGAGTGGCTCAGAAGCCAATTCCGGTTTGCCGATGCAGCTCCGATGTTTGACGCGGCTTACGCATTGGCTCCCTGCGTGCGATACGCTTTTTCGGCGCACCATAGCCGTTTCTTCGGCGCGGCGCCACACTCGCTCGAACAGGGACGGGCCGTGCTGGCTTTCGCGCAGTACGACCTGGAGAGTTTGCGCCGCTGGCTGATCGAGCATCCCGACGGCGACGGGTATTCGTTGAAGCGGCTAATGATTTTCTGGTACGCCGACGGAAAAGATCGCGATTACGTGCGTAACTGGAGATCGAGTCACAATATGAGAAAAGAGGAGCTGCCTCGCGGTTGGCATCCAATGCAAACCGATGCCGAAGCGCGGCGATTGGAGGCGCAAGTGTACGAGGTCTATCGGCAGAAGGTCGCGCTGCTCGCAGCTTCGCTGCGCGGGCAGGGAATTAGCGCATTGCCGCTGTACGCCAGTTCCCTCAATGGAGCCATTCTGCCGGTCGACGACGAAGGCCGCATCAAGCTGTTTGAAGAAGTGTTTGCGCACCTGGACGAGGAGGTCCGCGCAGGCATAACACGGCCGACGTTCGACGATCCAGCTTACAGCAATTTTCAGACAAGTCTGTTTGTATGGGATCGCTTGAACAATTATCGTCCCGAATGGCTGAAGGTCATTGAGAGAAATGCCGCGTTGAAGAATCGCGTCGCCAAATTCTTGTTGAGTCAGAAGGACCCGCTGCTGCGGATGCATGGCTACAAATACCAGGAGGATCCCAACGTCGTGCTGGGGCGGCAGTTGCTCGACCAGTTGCTGCTGGAAGCGCCGCTGGATGCCGTTCCGATCCGACACAACGTGATGACGGGCGAACTGCTCGACGACTTCACCAGGTCCGTCTTCGAACGGCTCGGCAAGGAGGGGCTCGTTGAGGACTACTTCGAGGCCCTGTTGCAGCGAGCGAAGGTCGAACACAAAGCGGTGGCCCTGGCTCGCAATTATGTTCTGCTCAACCAATTGCTTGGCGCGCGCGAATCCTATCAGTACCGTCTGAAGAGTGAAGATCTCCGGCCGTTGCGGCTGCGACGCGTGGACGAATTGTTGGCCGCTGAACATTTGACGCCGGACCAGCAAAAGACCGTGGACAAGTTTCACCTGGCGATGACCGGCAAACTGCCCGTCGAGCAGCATGTCTTTCCGTACGTGCCGCCCAAGCCGCCGCGGTTGCCAAAACCCCCCGCACCAGACGATCCTTGGCCGCGCTACACCTGGGAGCGGATTCCTTTTGTTCACGGCGCAGCCAAGGGCTATGCGCCTTTTAAGGTGATCATCGATCATGAAGCGCGGTTGGTCCGCGGTCACGATGAATTTGTCGTGTTCTGGTTTCCACTCCCCCTGATCGGCGGTCAAATTCGCGAAGTCCTGATAACACGCTTGAGAAAGCCTGGGGCGCAGCTTGAAGTCGTCGGCCGGCACGACTTCGCGGCCGAGCCTGCGGGCACCTTTGTCGTTTCGCCAGACGCCGTGTACGTATTGTCGTCGGGCAATGCGATCCAGGAGTATGCCGCAGGCCGCCGCCGCACGATCACGCTCGATCCGCCGATTCCTATGCGGCAGTTGAGGACCATGGCATGGCTCGACGGTCGAATCTACTTTGGCCTGGATGCCAAGGAAGCAGGTATCGAAGGCAAGGGCGCCACCAGGGATTACTTGGGCGCCGTGGGGCGGCTCGACCCGGCCACAGGCAAGATTGACCTGATCGCCTCGTCGAAATCCGCCGTGGTTCGCCACGGGCTCGACCATTGCGACCCCTATGGCGTGAGCCAGATGAAGCCAGACGCCCGGGGCAAATGCTTGTGGTTAACGGTTGTCCAGGAATCCGGTCCCGCAGCGCAAAAGGGGCTTTGGAAATACACGCCGGCCACCGGACAGCTTCAGCAGGTAATGCACGGCGCGCTCTGGACCGTTGCCGGCGCACACGGCCTGCTCGTGGGGGAGGCTGTCTCGGAATACGAGAGTGAAATGACCGCCTGGTCGCAGGTTGATTACAATTCCATCACGCCGCGTCGCCTGGGGCTGCATCGCGACGCAGAATGGATCTCGATGAGCGACCGTCTGAGGGACATCGCGCCGGCTGCCATCGAGTCGTATCAGGCGGCAGGTTACGGGGAATTCATCGATTCTTGGGAGCGGCACTTTTCAAAGCCGAGATATGCGCCGCCCCTTGGCATCCAAGACTATTTTGAGGAGGGCCTGCTGGCTACGTCCGGCAACCAACCGAACTGGAAGTTCTGGTACATCCATCCGCGCACGACGCCGGCGCTGGTCCCAGTCTCGGTGACCACGGCAGAGCCACAGGAAGTCAAGCCGCAGGCATCGCAGGCCGAAGTTGCGAAGGTGTCAGCCGCGCTGATCAATTCGATCGGGATGAAATTCACGCTCATCCCAGCGGGCGAGTTTCAGATGGGTAGCCCGCTACGCGAACCTGGTCGCACGAAAAACGAGCAGCAGCACCACGTGCGGATCACACGGCCTTTTTACCTGGGCCTCTATGCGGTGACGCAGGCGGAGTACGAGCGGGTGACGAAAAAAAATCCCAGCGTGTTCTCAGCCACGGGTAGCGCCAAGGAACAAGTCGCGGGAAAGAATACGAGCCGATTTCCCGTGGAGTGCGTCTCCTGGGCTGATGCGCAGGAATTTTGCCGGCGCTTGAGTCAATTGGAAGGCAAGACGTACCGGCTGCCGACGGAAGCTGAATGGGAGTATGCTTGCCGCGCGGGGACGACCACGGCGTTTAATGTCGGCAATACGCTCTCCACGGAACAGGCGAACATTGACTTTGAATTGGGACGCACGACGACCGTCGGCTCATACGCTCCGAATGCTTTTGGACTTTGTGACATGCACGGCAATGTGTCGCAATGGTGTTCAGATTATTGTGACGAGACGTATTATGCGAAATCCCCGGCAGATGATCCAACTGGCCCGGCCGCTGGCGCGTTTCACGTCTATCGCGGCGGAAGTTGGTACTTCGAGGCTGCGGCCTGCCGCTCGGCGTTTCGCGGGTGCGGTGTAAACGCCTACGTCTACGTGGGAATTCGGGTTGTGAGGGAGCAGTAGGTGTTCCAGCCAGATCGTCGTCTGGTTCAAGCTCTTAACCCTAAATCTCTGGCACGAGAATGGAGTTTAAGATGGTGAGAGTTGGTTGCCGCTTCGCCGTTGTCGCGCTACTGGTCGCTGCAGGGACCCACAGGACCACGGCAGAGGACAAGGCCCCGAAAGCGATTGTCAATTCGATCGGCATGAAGCTCGTGCTGATACCGTCCGGCGAATTCCTCATGGGCTCGCCGGAAAACGAGGCGTTGAGAATTCGCGATGAGCAGCAGCACCGCGTGCGGATCACCAAGCACTTCTACATGGGAGCCGGCGAGGTGTCCCAGGCTCAATACCAGCAAATTATCGGCAGCAATCCGAGCCTTTACTCGCCCGGCGGCCAGCAACGGGATGCCGTTCAGGGCCAGGATTCAGGGCTATTACCGGTCGAACGGATCACGTGGAACGACGCCCAGGAGTTCTGCCGCCGACTGAGTCAGAAAGAGGGTCGGAAGTATCGCCTTCCGACCGAGGCCGAATGGGAATATGCCTGCCGAGCGGGAACAACCACCGCGTATAACTTCGGACCTGCTTGTACGTCGGCAGCGGCCTCCGTCAACATCAACCCCGCCAGTTTCCCTCGAGGCCAAAAGCCACGAGCCCCCACGAAGCCAATGGACACCTACGCGCCGAATGCCTTCGGTCTGTACCACATGCACGGCAACGTGTCCGAGTGGTGCAGCGACTGGTACGGCCGCCGCTACTACCTCGAATCTCCTGTGGACGATCCGCAGGGCCCCGCGACCGGTGACTTTCGCGTCATCCGAGGAGGCAGCTACCTATTTCGCGAAGAGCTAGCCCGCTCGGCGCGTCGCGACGTTGCCCCGCCAGGATACCAATTCTTGGATCTTGGAATGCGGGTGGTCTGCGAACCGTGACTCACGGACGCGTAGCGAGAGTGTGCCGGAATCCCGCGCCGGTGCATGGCCAACACC
The DNA here is from genome assembly GCA_021413705.1 of Planctomycetota bacterium. Lineage (GTDB taxonomy): Bacteria > Planctomycetota > Planctomycetia > Pirellulales > UBA7805 > JAIOPX01. The sequence continues at coordinate 25,923 of JAIOPX010000008.1, forward strand.
ATTCCGCCCCACTCCGGCTTTGGCCTAGCGGGGCTTTTCGATTCCGTAGTTCCCGTTTACCGTCCGGTTGTGCTGAGAGCAGTACCGTTTTTTTAACTTTCCCCAATAATGGACCGATTCTTGCCTCGCAAAAGGCTGGCGGTATGCTCAAGTTTCAACCGCGAAGTATGACCAAGTGCGACCGTGGGATTTCGGAGAGTCGGCAAATTTAATCGTCTACTTCGCCTTCGTGGGCTTCGCTCCTCCGACATTCCGCCCCGCAGGGCCCTTGCGCCGCGCATATTTCGACAGCAGGTCGATTCGCGCGCCCAGCGATAATTCGGGCTTGCTGGGATCTCCTTCGAGCCACAACCCCTGACAAAACAACAGTACCGGCGCGCCGACGGCGGGTTCATCCTCGGTCGGCGTCCAGCGAAACTGCTGGCTGCCGACTTGAACGTAGGGGCGACGGGTCAGCTCGTCGATTTGGATGTAGCCTGTGACTTTGCCGCTGAAAATAAAGCCTTCAAGCATGCATCGGTCCAAAAAACTCTTTCCTTCCTTGTTGTATGCGGCTGCAAATTCTTCGGCCGTATAGGTGGGCGGTGCCTCGGCCGGAGGCGAGACGATCGACCCGTGAACAAGATGTCCCTTGGGGTCCACCTGGCCGACAACGGTCATCGAATCTCCCAACTTGTTTTGCAGCCAGGGCTGCTCATTCGCCAAGAGACACAACATGCGGCGTGAGTCGTCCAGATTGGATTGGACCGCCGGTTTCGTGCGGTCAAACAAGTTACAAAGCAATACGCTGGGCACTTCCTTTCCTTCAAAGGGATTCATGTGCATCACCTGCACTATGCCGGTCACTTCGATCCATTGGTTCGCGTGCTCTTTGAAAAATCGTTTTTTGTCGTCTATGTCACGGGGCAGGTCTTTCGCGTCGATCTTCAGCGCAGGGTCCTTTCCCTTGGCCGTGACCTTCGGCTGGGCGGTCTTCTCGGTTTGAGTGGCCGCATAGGCCACGTGCGCCCGATCGGCCTCCGACAGCTTGTCCAACTTCAGCGTCACCAGTTTGCCCCCCTCGGCTCGCCGGAGCGTGACACTGTCCTTGTTGACCGTCACCATTGTGGCTTCCATATTGTGTTTGCCCGTAACGTCGCGCCATAGACGTGGGCGCGGCGCCGCCGGCTTGTCGTCGTCCTCCATCTCGTCCTGCGGCTCTTTGGGCCGCGGCTCTTTGTCCATCACGACGCGAAAGCCGATCGGAAGAAATTGATTGATCTCGTCCGTAAAGCGGCGGACCGCCGAGCGGCCGGAGAGCGGATCTCCCCTTCCTCCGCGATAGATTCTCATGCTGCCAGACTTGGGTCCCTGCGGATCGTCGACCGGCGAGTGGCTGTAGTAGTTGTCTTCCCAAAAATCCTGGCACCACTGGGTTATATTGCCGTGCATGTCGTACAGCCCAAACGCGTTAGGCTTGTACGAGCCGACTGGCGTGAGGTGTTTGATGTGTGGTCCTTTTGTCGTGGTGCCGTAGGGACGATTACCATCTTGATTGGCCTGGGTGCCGTCGGCGGTGCTGCCCCAGTTAAACGGCGTGAGCGTGCCCGCCCGACAGGCGTATTCCCATTCGGCCTCAGTTGGCAAGCGGTAGTGTTTCCCCTCCTTTTCGCTCAGTTTTTTGCAGAATTCGTTGGCATCCGGCCAAAAGACCCACCGTACGGGATAGTGCGTCGGGTCTTCTCCCTTGGGAGTGCCGCCGAGCGTAGCCCCGCCATTGCTGCGATTAAAACCCATGATCTGCAGAAACTCACCCTGGGTAACGGGGTAGGCGCCCATAAAGAACGGCCTCGTGATACGCACCCAGTGCTGCGTTTCATTGTCGGCGCGCCCTATTTCATCCGCGGGCGACCCCATCTGAAAATCGCCGGGCGGGATCAACACCATCTTCATGCCGATCGCGTTGGTGATCGTCTCCAGATGCAGCGGCTTGGCCGGCGGCCGGGCACGGGCCAGCGGCGTGCCAACCGGCATAGTCTTCAGATAGCGCTGATCGGCATCCGACAGCTTGTCGACCGGCAGTTGAAGCGTCGTGCCGTCGTCAGACCGCTCGATCGTCGCGACGCCGTCTTTGACTTCCACCAGCACGGCCTTGATTGAATACTTGCCGGATGCGTCGTGCCATAGGCGCGGCTTGGCTTCTTTTGCGGGTTCTGTTTTCGCGATCGCCGGCGCGGGCTCCTGGATGACGACGCGAAAACCCGTTTCGCCCGGACGGTTTCGATCCGGACTCATTCCATAACGGTGGGCCGCGCGGCATTCAACGGGGGCGAACTGCCAGTTGCCGCCGCGGTCGACGTGCTCATTCCCGTCGCCATCGAGTACAGGGTCGTCGCCTAAATACTTCGAATAGGACATCGTATCGAACCTGTCCAGGCACCATTGCGAGACGTTGCCGTGCATGTCGTAGAGCCCGAACGCGTTGGGCTTGTACGAACCCACGGGACATGGCCGTCCCAGGTACGGGCCTTTGGTCGACGTTGCCAAGGGGTACTGATCCCCTTTGCAATTGGCCTCGGTGCCGTTGCAACTATCGCCAAAGTTAAATGTCGTGGTTGTCCCCGCCCGGCAAGCGTATTCCCACTCGGCCTCGGTCGGCAGGCGATAGGTCTTGTGATCCAGCTTACTGAGCTTCTTGCAAAACTCGACGGCCGACTCCCACGAAACGTCTTCGACGGGAAACCGGCTCGTATCGAGCCCTGCCACTTTATCTTTCCCTTTTCCGGTGGCCGAGAAGAAGCTGGGATTGTTTCCCATTACCTTGGTGTATTCCGCCTGGGTGACGGTGTAGACGCCGATGTAGAAAGGGCGGGTCAGCCTCACGCGATGCTGTTTTTCGAGCACGGTGTGATTTGGTTCGCCCTCGGGGGATCCCATCTGGAATTCCCCCGCGGGAATGAGCGCGAGCTTCATTCCGATCGAGTTGGTGATGACTTCCGGTTTCTTCGCATCGTCGGCCTTCGTGTTCGCGACGAGGGAGCAAATCAGGCACGCCACGACGCCAGCGCAAGTAAATCTTCGCATCGGAATTGCCCCCTTGAATAAGCCATCAGAACTCCGTAACAAGCCGCTACCAAGCGGGCCATGCGGCAGCGTCAAAGACGCATTTTGACGCCGGGCGCCTCGTGAGTCAAGAAAAAGAGAGAGACAGAGGCCGCGAAGCTTATTTCTTATGACAAATCGATGGGAAAAGCGCATACCACTAGGGCAGATCCGACCAAGAAGACTTTTCGGCTACGACCCGACCAGATTCGCGATATCGCGAAGGGCTTCGGCGGCTGCATCGCCACCGACACGATCACCCGTGGAGGGCGAAAGGCCGCATTTATTTATCGCGAGGCCACGGAACGCAATCTCGACAGAGGCTGGAGATTCATGTCCGGCTTTCGATCCCGACGAGTACATGCATGATCCGGACAACCACGCCGTCTACGACGTTAATCCCATCGCCCATTATGACGCTGAAATAGTATTGTTTCTCGATGCGCTGGTGGGATCCGCATGCGAGCGTGAGAATGGGATCGGCCCCATTCGTCAAAGTGCACGATTTCGAGCCACCGGCGGAATAAGTATTAACAAACGCCGCAATCGAACCCTAGGGCGTTTGCGCGGTAGATTGACCTTCGCTCGGCGCGGTGACTGCCAATGAACATTGGCCCGTTAGTATGACGCGAAAGCCTCGTTTATCTTGCGCGGCCAGCATGGTCGCGCGTTACAGCGCCGATTGGATGTATCTATGAATGCCGCAGCCAAGAAACTCTTGAGCGATGCGCTGGCTCTCTCTGATTCGGATCGCGCCGAGTTGGCGGCCGAACTGATCAGCAGTCTCGATGCCGGTCAGGAAGCCGACGATAGTTTGGTGGGTGATTGGAGTTCTGAAGTTGAGCGCCGGTTGCGTGAACTGGATGAAGGAACGGTAGCTGCCACCCCTTGGTCCGAGGCCCGCAAGTTGATCATGGGGCCGGCCGATGGCGCCCCGCGACGTTGATCTTCATCCTGAAGCTATCGCCGAGGCCGGCGCAAGCCGGGCTATGGGAAGCACCGCAGGTGATTGCGGATCGCTTAAAGTCTGAAACCAGGATAGACAAACGCTTGGGCAATGCGGTCGCAATCCCGATCGGTAACGCCTTGGGCACGCGCGATTGCACGCCAACGTACTCGCACGATGTGCTCCATCTCGTTGATGATCTGCTCCGCCCCTGGCCGTTCGAGCAGGAACCGCCGGCATTGCGAAAGTAGATTGTTTGCATTCGCGTATCGCCCCTCATTGCCGCACTCCAAGGCCAGGTCACGTCGTTCCAAGCTCACGGGCATGGAAGGCACCAGATCGTATGCAGGACTCAACCGCCAAGCATCGTTCGTGGCGATGACGGCATGGTTGCGCGGATGATCGTCGATGTTTGATATCAACGCGTTGAATGTCATGCGGCGAAAGAGTTCGGCTGCATCGGCGCTCGGTTTCGAGGAAATCCTCCGCAGTTCCTCGCTCAGCAGGACATACGACCATCGATCCCGGGCCACGGCTGATTCCGAAGCTCGCAGCAAGGTCAATGCACTGAGCATCCGCGCGCGTCGATAGCCTTGATCGGATTTCGCTCGGTCAAATCGTTTGACCAGCAAAACATCCCGGCCTCCGATGGTGGCAATCTTGCTTTCGCTCGTGCTGAGGCCACATTCTCTGCCTAGCAACAACATCGCGTGTTCTACGCGTGCATAGTTCCAAGGGTCGGTCGCCAGATTAAACTTGGCGATCCACAAGCCGTGTTCGTCTTCGACAACGGTCTTCGGTCGCGCGCCGCCCATCGACGTGCCGATCAGCAACAGCTCTTGAGCCTGCTCGGCGGCGGTGCCTGCCTGCAAGTCTTCGTCCGCCAGGATCGAATCCGCTAGGGACTGTAACGTGGCAAGATCGAGGGTCTGATTGAATTTCTTTAACGGCGCCGGCGGCTCGCGCCCCAAGCCAAACCCTAGTGCCCCCGCCCGATCGTCGGGTGAGTTGATCAGGTAATCGAGTTCTCCCAGCGGAGTCTGCCGAACATGTCGTTCGATGACGCGGCGGCCCCAATAATCCGGGCCGGCATCGCGCAGTGCGCTGAATAAGCCATGGTTCTGACCCGTCTCGTAGGTCGTTCGGCCGAGCTGGAGTTCGATCGGATCAATTGGGACCGCACGGTCTCGTTTCAGGTAGCTTTGGCCGTACACAAATCGTCCAATCGTTTCCCCGCTGCGACGATCAAGTGCCAGCGCAATCTTTCCCGCTGTGACGAACTCGGTTTCGCCAGGCAATACGATATAGACGTAGCACTCCGTGTTAGAAGTCATCGTCCAGCCCATGCTTATCGTGGCCCCGGGCTCGCTGGCGGGTATTGGTCAGTTTAAGCCCCTGCTTGTCGGAGTCTGGGTTGGCAACCGCTTCTAATGGTTCAAGCAAGTCGTAAGCCCAAAGCAAAGCCACGTACACCACGGCGCTGGTGGACGGCTTGCCCCGTTCGGCGTCTGAGATTGGTCGAGGTCCCGTGCCAATCTTTTCGGCGACTTCAGCGACTTTCAGGTTGCGCCGGAGCCTCGCCGTGCGAAGGTTTTTGCCCAAGTTCTTCAGCGCGCGCTCCACCCGATATGGAGGCGCGGTGGTTAATAGGTTTTTCGCTGCCATAATGCTTTCAAGGATGTATTAACGCAGATAAAACGCTCTTCAGAGTATACGGCATGCAAGCGGAGAGTCCACAAAAAAGTAGGCCAAGAGCATTTTAATAGATTTAATATGCCATTGAAAGCATATTATCGGGACCGATTTGAGTAGTTCTGGTCGAATTCCAAAGACATAATATCCAAAGACATAATAAACGTCATAAATGTTTTTGCCCGCACTTAACGGTTGCCACGGCGAAGGCATCTCAGAGAGTGAGAGTGAAAAAGGTGCCCATTACTTCAATCCGCCTTGGCCATCGGGATTTGGCACTCGGCCTGGGCCATCCGGTTTATCGGGTCGTCGGCCCAAACGGCGGAGCGGACCCATCGGCTCACTCGGCGGCATCATAATCGTGGGGTCAATATCCGCAGGAGGATTCCTCTTGCGGGCCAATGTCACAATGCGGTTAAACTCCGTGAGTGGCTCCCTCCAGACTCACAAAACTTGAGATTTTAGGCATAGGACAGAACCACCGTCCGCTTGTGCTTATCCATCTATTCGACCTCGTACCATCCATCGCCGATGGTGTCGTTGGTCCCGACGACTTTTACGCCTTCCCATGCAAATGTCCAATGCGCCCTACCCAACTCGGCCAACCCATGCAGGCAATTGTGATAGTGGATTTAGCAGCGCCGGAACACACAGCGGACGATTATTGCGGTCGAGCAAATTGCTCGGTAGGATCAACAGCATATTGCAGCCTCGCGGGCACGGGCTCGCGGTTATTCGAGTTCATCGCCGGAGAAATCATCATGTCCAGCGTTCGGCTCCTCGTCGGTACGAAAAAGGGGGGGTTCGTCCTTACATCCGATGGCAAGCGACAGAAGTGGGACGTTAGCGGGCCCCACTTCGCGGGGTGGGAAATCTATCACATGAAGGGGTCGTTGACGGATCCCAACCGGATTTACGCTTCCCAGTCGAGCAGTTGGTTCGGCCAGGTGATTCAGCGATCCGACGACGGTGGCAAGACCTGGTTCACTCCGGGCAGCAGCCCCGAGGACCTCAAGTCGCCCAACGGCATGCCGAAAGGCGAATCCAATATGTTCGTTTACGACGCGTCCGCAGAGACCGGCAAGCCGCTCACCACGCACCAGTGGTACGACGACACGCAGCACCCTTGGGAGTTCAAGCGCGTGTGGCACCTCGAGCCGTCGCTCGATGATCCAGACACAGTCTATGCGGGGGTGGAGGACGCGGCCTTGTTTCGCTCGACCGATGGCGGGAAATCGTGGCACGAGCTCTCAGGCCTGCGCGGCCACGGCACGGGGCCCAAATGGTCGCCCGGCGCGGGAGGCATGGGTCTGCACACGATTGTTCAAGATCCGAAAAATCCAAAACGGATGTTCATCGCAATCTCAGCTGCGGGGGCGTTTCGCACGGACGATGGCGGCACGTCGTGGAAAGCGATCAACCGGGGACTTAGGAACCCCTACCTGCCGGAGCCGACGCCCGAGGTGGGATTTTGCGTGCATCGCATTACCATGCACGCTTCGCGGCCGGACACGCTCTTTATGCAGTTGCACCAGGGGGGTGGCATCTACCGCACCGACAACGGGGGCGACCAATGGACCGAGGTGAACGGAAACCTGCCGACCGATTTCGGCTTTCCGATTGAGGTCCATGCCCACGAGGCCGACACCGTGTACGTGATTCCGATGGACCCCAACTTGCGCGTTCCGCCCGAGGGGAAGCTGCGCGTCTTTCGCAGCCGCGTGGGGGGCCACGAGTGGGAGCCGCTGGCCAAGGGTTTGCCGGACCGCGATTGCTATGTCAACGTGCTGCGCGACGCCACGTCGATCGATACGCTTGATCCCTGCGGCATTTATTTCGGCACCAGCGGCGGACAAGTGTATGTCTCGGCCGACGGTGGCGACAACTGGACGGCCGCCTGCACGCATCTGCCGTACGTGCTGTCCGTCGAAGCACAGACGCTGGCGTAGTTCCACTTTAGTTAACTTAGTTTTCGCGCCTAGAAGCTGCAACGGCCATGATTCACGTCCATCTCCCCTATCATCTGCGAATACTCGCCCAAATCAGCGGCGACGTGGAGCTTGAGGTGGAGGGCCCCGTCACGCAGCGGTCGGTGCTCGATGCGCTCGAGGCCCGCTACCCGATGCTGCGTGGCACGACCCGCGACCAGATCACCGCCGCCCGGCGTCCGTACTTGCGGTTCTATGCCTGCGAGCAAGACCTGTCGCTGGAGCCGCCGGATGCGCCGCTCCCCGCGGCAGTTGCCGCGGGCGAGGAGCCCTACCTGATTATTGGGGCGATTGCCGGGGGGTAAAGCGAAGACAAGGATCTCGATCAAGTAGAGATCGAGAGATTCGTCAAATTTATCGAAACGCCTCGGCCTGATGCTGGCGCTGGTCCAGGTTCCGCAGCATGAGGCGGCGGCGGCGCAGAACGGATCTAACTCCATCCCACCAGCACGCCGGCGTACAGCGTCGCCGCGCACAGAACCACCGCGCTGATTCCGCAGATCACGCCCACGAAGGTTCGCCCGAACAGGCTGCCGACGGCGACGCAGGGCAAGTACAGCCGCAGCGCGAAGATGAACACAGACCCCGCGACAACAGGCCACGGCCCGACGTGCCGCCAGTTGTGGCTAAGCAGCGTGGAGAAATGCACCGGCGCGATGATGCAGCAATCGATCAGCCACGCGCCGGTCCAACACACGGCGGCGATTGTGCCAAGCATATCGACTTGAATCCGGGGCTGGTCCATCCCGCCATTCTAGCATGCCGCCGAAGGCCGTTTTGGGCCGTAAAACCCGCGGAAACTGGGCCCCATTGCTGTGGCCGAGAAACCTGCGCTGCGGATGCATTTTCGGCCAGAACCTCTTGGCCCGACTGGCCCGCTCGACTACGTTGCTCATTGGCGCTCCATCCTGCTGTCAGCCCCATTGAACACATGCGCCCGGATCGCATCAACGAGTTGACTCGGGCTTACGAGGAGTCGTTTGCCGAACGTGGTAACATTACGCCCGGCGATCCGTTGGAGTTTCATCTCTATCATTTGGCTCGCTATTGGAGTCGCCTCGTCGGATTTTGCAGACATGATCCATCCTCGGCGGAGAGTCTTGTAGAGAGTGATCTGGGCGCGTGCGTTCAATTGGGTTCGGAGTTCGCCAACGCGCAGATCGATCCGAACTGCTCGATTTACAAGCAGTGGCGGAAGTGCTGGGGCGGACGCAGGCTATTTTGCACAACCGGCCGGTGACCCTGGCGGATCTTGAAGCGGCCTCCGGGGCGTTCGACCGATGCCTGGCGGAGCTGAACTACAATCCTTGGAACTGACAACGAAAGGCAACATTCATGGCGATCAAAGCAGGAGTGTGGATCGATCACAAGCAGGCCACAGTGGTGCTGCTGACCGACGCGGGCCAGGAAATCAAGAAAGTTCAATCGGGCATCGGAGCCCCCGAGCAACCGGGCGCCGCGTCGAAGTTGAAGCACAAGTACACGAAGAACGACTATGTCGCCGAGGATCGGCTGCAGCGCAAGGACGTCAGCCAACGAAACAAGTACTACGACGACGTGCTCGCCTCCCTGCGGGGTGCGGAAGCGATTCTGATCCTCGGCCCCGGTGAAGCAAAGGGAGAGTTCAGCAAACGAATCAAAACCAAAAAGCTCCCCGGCCGCGTCGTCGAGTTGGAAACGACCGACAAGATGTCCGATCGTCAGATCGCCGCGAAAGTGAGCCTGCACTTTGCCCCGGCCGCCGCTAAGAAATCGGTTGCGCCCAAGAAAAGGCCCAAGACCGCAATCGCCAGTCCAGGCAAACGCACGAAGATGTCGAATAAGTAACGATCGGAACCGGACCGTGGACGCTGTTGCTGGGAGCTAGACTCTCATCGATGCATGTCAATGCTGAACCCTGCCGAGATCCCGCTGGTGACCAATGGCTCGAGTTGAGAGCCGTCGAGATTGGCCCGCCAGATTTTGGACAACTCGATGATGTAGAGCTTTCCTGTTGGCGAATCCACGTAGAAATCTCGGACGTCCCCCAGTCCGCTGCCGATCAGCAGCTCAACATTCGAGCCGTCCAGGTTGCATCGGTAAATGCGGCTGTAGCTATTGGATCCGACGTCGTACCGGTCTTTGTAGTATATTTTTTGCTGCACGGTATCCACCGTCATCGCCGTCACAAAGTGAGCGGTGGCAATCGTTTCCACACCGGTGCCGTTCAGGTTCATGCGGCAGATCTTGTCGTTATTAAAATCGGACCAATAAATCTTCCCCGCGGCGGTGTCTAGTCCAAGGCAGTAGGGCCAACGCGTGGCGAGGATTGTTTCAACATTGGTGCCATCGAGATTCGCGCGCCGAATTAGACCGTCGTGGCCGTAATCAACCGTATCGACGAAATACATCTTGCCGGCCGCAGGATCCAACGCGATGTCCATCAAGGTGGATTGAATGGTCGGCCCGAAATTGAAGGTCACCAGCGATTGGAGATTCGTACCGTCCAAGTTGGCGCGGTAGATCGTGTCTCGATCTGAATCCGTGAAATAGATCTTGCCGGCGCCATGGTCGATGGTCAGCCGAGCCGGACTGAGCAGGGGCGTCGAAATCAGCGTTACGCGATTCGTGCCATCGGCATTGGACCTGACCAGTTTTTTCCCGCTGTACTCCAGCCAATAAAGAATTCCCGGAGCCGGCGGGCTGGGCTGGCCGGTGGTTGTTCCACCCGTGGATGTGCCGCCAGTCGTGGTTCCACCAGTCGTAGTCCCTCCTGTGGAAGTGCCGCCCGTCGTGGTGCCCGCACCTCCCGTGGTGGTACCTGCTCCACCGGTCGACGTGCTGGAGACCGGCGTCGTGGCAGAGATCTGCTCCGGCGGGACGGTCCCGACTGCAAAGCATTCAGCCAGGTTGGAATTCTGGTCGCTTTCCGGCCGCCAGAAATGCGCATAGTAAGCACAAAACCGCGGGTCGATAACTCCGGGGGCATACGACGTGCCATGGCCATCGCCCAGCGTGACATTCTCAAGTTGAAAGTGTCGGGGCGCATTGCCGCCCGGCCAGCCGGTGACTGGGTCGTTTAATTGACCGATGGTCTGGCCGATGACCTTTGCCTCGGTCAATTTGTAGTCCAAAAGCACAATCCGGTCTGCATCGGGCGAAGAACGGAACTGCCAGGCGTTGGCATTGAATCCATAGCTGGAGGCTTGTGGCCGGTTCACGTCATCCGGGCAGAGCAGGACGGCGGTCCCCCCTTGGATATATTGACTGAGGCGTTGCGTCCAGGCGATCCCTCGCACCGGCTGTGATGAATTGCGGCTATTGGCACGGGTCCAGGCCGACCAAACCTGCCGTTGGTTGCTCGCGCACTGCGCCTGGCGGCTGCGGCCCCGCGCCATTCCCAGGGCTGGCACGAGCAAGGCAATCAGAATCACGATTACCGTGATCACCACCAACAGTTCGACGAGCGAGAATCCGTCGCCTGCCGCAGCACTACAATGCCGCCGTTTTTTCAAACACATCCCAAGGTTCCAGGCATTGCCGCATCATCACCGCGTAATCCCGTATGCGCGAATGTGTACTATATACCCTGCGCAGGTCTCTCCGAAGGCAAATTAAGCCATTTCGGGGGCAATAATCTCTTGCCAATCCCACGAGCTGGATCAATTTAATTGACAATTATAGACAAAATGCTATCTTTTTGGGACAATTGTCGCGCGTCCCGATCGGCGCGTCCCGCCCGAATTCCATCGTCCCACGCCAGCGTCTTGGGGAGTTGACCTTCATGCCCGCCATGCGCCGCGTTGTCGTAATGATCGATTTGAACTGGCCGCTGGCGCATCACTTTCATGTGTTCGCGGGCATCGACCGTTATGCCCGCGAAAGCGGCAAGTGGGACTACAACATCAATCCGCATGCCGACCTGCTGCTGACCGGCCGGCGGCGCGGTCCAGCCCCTGACGGCATTCTGGCTCGGGCCACGCCGTCGCTGGTCAAATCGGCCCGCGCGGCCAACGTGCCGGTGGTCAACGTGTGGCTCAATTCGCGTGCCCGCGGCGTGCCGAGCGTGCTGCACGACGCCGAAGAATCGGGCCGCATGGCGGCCCGGCACATGCTGGCTCGGGGGTTTCGCCGCTTCGCCTACCTGGGCATCGCGCGCGACCGCTGCTCGGTGTTGCAACTCTCCGGATTCCGCGCGACATTGATTGAAGCGGGGTACGACTGCAACGCTTGCTGGGTGTCAAGATATTGCTCGCGCGACGGCTTGCAGTGGCAGCGATTCCAGGCCCGCCTAGGGGCCTGGATCGACGCTTGGACCCCGCCGCTGGGCGTGTTCGCCACGCACGATCTGGTGGGCCGGTATGTGGTCGACGCCTGCCAGCAGCACGGCCTGAACGTCCCGTCCGACGTTGCGTTGCTGGGGTCGTTCAACGAGCCGATGATCTGCAACAACCCGAAGCCGACGCTGTCGAGCATCGATTTCGGCTTTGAAGCGATCGGCTATCGAGCCGCCAAACTGCTGGACCAGATGATGGATGGGGCCAAGCCGCCGGAATGGCCGATCCTGGTGCCGCCGGCCGACCTGGTGGTGCGGGAGTCGAGCAACCTGTTTGCGGCGGACGACCCGGTGGTGTCCACCGCTTTGAAGTACATCGCGGACCACGTTTGCTCGCCGATCGCCGTGGACGACGTGGCCCGGCACGCGGCGGTCACTCGGCGAACCCTGGCCCGGTCGTTTCAAAAAACGCTGGGCAAGTCAATCCACCAGACGATCACTCACCTGCGGCTGGAGCGGGTAAAGCGGGAGCTGCTGGAGACGAAAAGCGCCCTGAAATCCATCGCCGAACGGTGCGGCTACCGCGACGCCATCCACCTCTGCAAGGTATTTCAGCGCGAGGAAAACATGGCCCCCAGCGCGTATCGAGCCTTGCGGACCACGATCGCCCAGGGTGCCGAACCGGAAACGGCGAAACGTGCGGGGAAGAAGAAAGGGCGAGAAAAGGCTGGGTAGCGCGGTTGGGGAGAGTACACGCTAGCGAATTGAAAAGGAATGACCAATGACCAAGCTCCAATGACCAGTGGGCCTGCGCATCTCTTATTGGTCATTGGGATTTGGTCATTGGTCATTAA
>JAIOPX010000009.1 GCA_021413705.1 Planctomycetota bacterium
GGGGTTGCAGCGTCGCCGAAGCCTTTTGAACTCTTGACCACCGTGACCGCCACTGGCACCACCCTGACGGTAACCATCAAGGACAGCCCCTCCAGCTCTGGATACCTCATCGCCGATGCCGTCAGAATCGAATGCCAGTAATTTTGTCCACACGATTCATCGGGCGGACGCCCTCGCCCGTCACCGTAAGCGTTGACGAGTGACGCCATCGTGGTGATTGACGGGTAATGCAAATCACATCAGGCAACCGTAAGCATCCTGGTGCAGTCTCCATCGTGCGTGATATCAGCCGGCCCTGAGCCGAACCGGATTTTCTTTGGGCCAAGGCTGACTGCGCGTTGCCTCGTCAAAATCCGTGTGTTCCGGGCCGGATATAGTGATTGTTCGTCCAGTAGGTATCGCTACGATTGGGGGGCCTAGGATTAAGGTGCCACCGCGCAACCTGCTGCTGGCTATTCGTTTATCGCGAGCCAGAAAGCGTTTTTGAATCGCGCAAACTGTTTGACACCTTTTCAGAGACGGTTTAAGATGGGGTGTTGTCCGAGCCTCCACCCGAGGCACGGTCCCTCGCTGCTGTCGTAGGCATCGGCGGGTGTGTCCCCGCCGTACGTAAGCGGGGCGCAATTGTATTGCCGAAGGCTGTTCGGCTGCAATTTGGCAAACGCCTTTCGCCGCGGACATGGTGGCGTTGCGGGGCAGGGGAAGAAGTCGGCGTGCCCGTTCGGGATGGATCCTCCGAAGCGCCGAAAAGAAGCCAGAACCGAGAAGGCAGATCTCGATACGGCAGATATCGACGCTCGGTGTTTTTACCTGGCTTCGAAGTCGCTGTAGATCGTCGGAATTCGAGCCGGTCTGCGGTCCGCTCGGGATATTTTCGCTTTTCGACCAATTCAAATTGCGGCTCGACTTCCTGACCATGACGGCGCCGCCACGGCAGACACGCTAACTATGGCAAACTCAGCTCCAGAAGCGAAGCAGCAAAACGGGCCGCCGGAGACTTCCGTTCCGCTGGACACGTTGACCGTTTTGGGCCTGCTCGTGGCAATGCTTTTCTATTGCTATTGGAACTCTTTGGCGCAATTGAAATATTTCTGGGACGACCCTCGCTATTCCCATGGTTGGCTGGTGCCGGCGTTCGCCGCGGTCTTGCTGTGGCTGCGGTGGGACGCCAAGGTGATGCCGCGGCAGGCGGAAGTATCGAGCGTGGCCCGCTGGTGGGGGATGGGCTTATTGGCCTATGGCCTGTTGATGCGGCTGGTCGCAACGCGGATCGGCATCGAATCGCTGGACTTTTGGTCGATGGTCTTCAGCCTGGCTGGAGTGGTCTTGTTGGCCGGAGGCTGGAGCCTCTTTATTTGGGCTGGGCCGGTGATCGCCTTTCTGGTTTTCATGTTTCCGCTTCCGTATCGCATGGAAGAATGGCTGTTGGTCCCGCTGCAAAAGGTGGCGACCAGGGGGGCGGCCTACGTGCTGCAAACCTTTGGTTACGGTGCCTATTGCGAAGGAAATACGATCTTTTTGGGCGACACCCAGATGGATGTCGTGGAAGCTTGCAGCGGTTTGCGGATGCTGACGGTTTTCTCGGCGTTGACGGCGTCGGTGGCCTTGGCCTTGAATCGCCCGATTTGGGAGCGGTTGGTGATCTTCGTCAGTGCCGTACCGATCGCCGTCGCGGCAAATGTGCTGCGCATTTCCGTGACCGGCCTGGCATTTTACCATGTGGGGCCGTGGCTGGGACACATGATTCACGACAACGGCGAATGGGTGATGATGCCCCCCGCACTGGCGATGCTGTACCTGGAAATCCTCGTATTAAGCAAGATGTTCCTCGACGCGCCGCCCGCGGAGAAGCGAGTCTCCGCCGCCAATCCCTTAGGTATGGCTGGGCGGATGTAATGTCGAAGGCTGAAGAAGCGACCCGCGGAAGAGTGGCCACCCTAGATTGCACAGTAGACAGGAACCGCAAAAGACAGAAACGGCATAATCGCACGGCAGGTGAAACGGCTTCAATGGACGTTGCCTAACGACAACATGGGATGTGTACCATCGACGGGTCAAAGCAGTCGAATCGCACGAGCTTTGCGGAAAATCGTTAGCAACGCAGGGTTTTTGACAGATCGCCGTAGTTCGGGCGCGTTGGGCACGCGGGTTGCGTCTAGGGAGCGGAAAAGCCTAAGGGCGTAACAGGCTGATCAAGAAAAGCATCGTGGAAGTGGTCGTAACGGGTAAAATCAACTTATCGTGCTTGCAGCAGCCGTCTCCTGGCGGCAGTCCATGTCCAACTTGATGTGAGAGAGCAAACCGGTGTCAGCACCCTTCGATAAGACCTCGAGTGATACTGCCGCCCGGGTTGCAAACCCCACTGGGTTTCAGGACGATCGCGGCGTCGATGCCCTGGTCGCAGGGCGGGCGGCGCTGGATGTCGTTGGCCACACGGGCGCGGTGCGCCCGTCCCGCCCTTCGATCTTGTACGCTACGCCCAAGCCGCTGGACTTGCTCAGGGCATTGCAGCGGCGTTGGCTGCTGGCTTTGGCCGTCGGTTTGGCGCTGGCTGTTCCCGCCGGTGTGATTACGTGGTTTTCCGTGCCCGACGTGTATGAAACGTATGCCATTTTGCGCGTACGGCATGGCGGTTTGCTCAATGACTTGAAAGGCGAGATGTTGACGCTTGCCGCTCAACGGGAATTGATAAAACACCCCATGGTGATCAACGCCGCGTTGGCCATGCCGGGAGTGAATGATCTGCCGTGCATCAAGAGTCGCATTTCTTCGCAGTCCGAGGTGGACTGGGTTGCCAGCCAAATCATTGTGCGCAGCTCCGGAGTCTCGCCGGGTTCCACCACGGAGACCATGCAAATCGGCATGGCAGGCGACGATCCGATGCAAATGAAGGTCTTGGTGAATGCGGTCACGAAGGCCTTCTTGACTCGTGTGACGGATGAAGAACGTCGCGGGCTGATCGAGCGCCGCGAAAAACTGGACAAAGCCTACCTGACCAAGACCGAGGAAGTGCGACGCAAGCGGGATCACGTTTATGATCTGGCCCAGCGGGTGGGGACGTCCAATCCCCAAACGGCCCAGACAAAGCAGCAATTGCTGGTGGACTATGTCATGCAGTTGCGCAAGGAAATCACGCAGCAGCGGTCTTTGGTGTTTAGAAAAAAACAGGATCTCGCCGGATTCATCAAGGTGAACGGATTGGGAGGGGCTGCCGGCGGGCCGCTTCCGGAAAGCCTGCTTCAACAGGCCTTGGAGGGGGATCCGGACTGCCGCATTAAAGAAGAGCAAATCAAGAAAATGGAATCGGCCCTGGCCGAGTTGATGAAAGTAGTGAAAGATCCGAATTCCCCGGCCGTGCGCGCCGCGCGCGAAAGCCTGGAAAAGGTCAGGACTTCGGTTGACGAGCGTAAGCTGACGATTCAAAAGCAGTTGGAAAAGGATTGGAAAGAGGGGCGGATCGTCCCCAAGAATAAGGCCGAAGCGGAAGTTCTTACCAACGAATTGGCCCAAGCGGACGCGACGCTGACCGAAATGGAATCGCAATACAAATCGCTCTCCAAGGATATCGAAGATCTGGGCAATTCCACCTCGGATCTGGATCGATCCAAGGAGGAATTGGCCACCGTGGTTGGCATTACGAACCAACTGGGCTTGGCCCTGGAGAAATACGACCTGGAGTTGGGGGGCGGGGATCGCATCACGATGTATGCCGAAGCGGATATTCCCCGCGTGCCACAAAGCAATCGTCGCGCCAAGTACACCTGGTTGTTAGCGCTGGTTTCCTTAGGCATGGGACTGGGCCTGGTCTCCTTGTGGGAGTTTCACGCCCGCAGAATCACCTCGGCGACCGAAGTCGATGAAGGGCTGGGGATGAGGGTCATCGGCGATGTTCCCATGCTGTCCCACGCCGGACGCCATTGGTGGTCGGGAAATGCCAATGGGGCATCCACCAGCGCGTTGCAAGGGATCATGGATGAGTCCGTCGATGGCATCCGAGCCATGCTTTTGCACTCGGTCGGTGGAGACGCCAAGCGAGTGGTCTTGATCACTAGTGCCAAGGCGGGCGAAGGCAAGACGACGATCTCCGTGAGCCTGGCGGCCAGCCTGGGACGATGCGGCCGGCGCACTCTGCTGATCGACGGCGACTTGCGCCGTCCGAATGTGCATCGACTTCTCGATATGCCGCTGAACAAGGGGCTGGCCGACGTATTGCGCGGCGAGGCCACCGTTCAGGAAGTGATTCATCCCAGTCGGGCGACCGGCATGTGGGTGATGTCCGCGGGGCATTGCGATCACACCAGCCTGCAGTCGCTGACCAAAAATATCCTCGGCCAATTGTTCGAGTCGCTGCGGTCGGAGTTCGATTCCATCATCGTGGATAGCGGACCGGTGCTGGCCGTGGTCGATCCGTTGCTGTTGGGCCAACATTGCGATGGCGCGATCATTTCCATCGTGCATCGCGTCAGTCAAATTACGCCGGTCTACGAAGCCTGCGAACGCCTCAAGTCAACTGGCATCAAGGTGTTGGGGTGCGTGGTCAACGGCACGTCGCACCGCTCGTTTGGACTGGGCCACGGCTATTATGGCTATGGTTACGGTTACGGATACGGTTACAGTCACAATTCGGCCCACACCAACGGACAGACCGACCAGCCCACGCCTCCGCCGGCTGGAGTCTCCTGAGGTAGCGTGAGCCGCCCGCACTCGTAAGGCCCGCACTCGTAAGAACGGAGTCTGTCGATCATGCTTCGCACTATCCCGCTTGTCATCGCCTGCGTGCTCATTGCCTCGGTGGCCGTTGTCCACGGCATGATGACGCAGCGTTGGACCTCCAGCGCGACGAAGGATCTCCAGCTTCTCATGGAGCGATACCAACAGGTTCCCAAGGTCGTGGGAGACTGGCAGGCGGACGAGCCCGATACGCCGGTCAGCCCCATCGAGATGAAGGGGGCGGGTGCTTACTCGCACGTATCGCGGCGCTATCACAACGTGAAGACGGGACAGGTGGTGCAGATCTTGTTGCTGACGGGCTACGGTCGGACGATCGCCGTCCACACTCCCGATGTCTGCTATCCGGGGCAGGGCTTCAGCATGTTAAGTTCCCCTCAGGGACTGGATTTGACCACCGGCGATACCAAGGCCAGGGTGATGACCACGATTTTTTCCAAGAACGTCCCCGGCGGAACGATTCATCAGCGAATCTTCTGGACGTGGAATGCCGGCCAAGGCTGGCAGGCGCCGGATGCGCCGCGTATGAAGTTTCCTGGCTATTCCCCCTTGAATAAGCTGTATCTCATCGCGGACACCACCACCGACTCCAATGTCACCCCCGACAAGTCGTCATTGGCGAACTTTGCGGACAGTTTTCTACCGACATTGAACAAGATTCTTTATCCTTCAGCGCAGTAATTTTGCGGCCGGTGTGGCCTCTCTCCGGTCGACGAGCCGCAGCGTCAGGGTGATTTCTCGCCCCTGATTGTCTGGTTCCGTCGCTATTCCATGAGCTATGTTTGCTCAGGCAGCGGTTTAGGGCCGCCGGCACGAACCGCCGTTGATTCGGTTTGCCAGGAATTCCGGCCTAAAATTCGGGCCCAGCATTTCGAAATCGGGGCCTGTGCATTGGCAAGCCTTGGCCTGGGATCAATCGGGGAAATCCGTCTTTGTCTGACCTGCACAACACCGCAATGTTTGTCGACAACCCACAACATACTGCGCTGCCGGTGGTCGTGCCTCCGGCGGTGTTGCACTCGAACCAAGTGGCGGCGTCCACGTCACGCCGCTCGGCGCAGTTCGAACCGGCAGGCGCACCCTACGAGTACGTCGGCGAGGAATTGGATCTGTTTGCCGGCGCCACGCATTGGAAAGCCTATGTAAGTCGCCATATCGCGCCGTTTTTAGGCGCTGAGGTGCTGGAAGTCGGGGCAGGCATCGGCGGCACCACGCGCGCTCTGTGGCAACCGTCCGTCAAGCGTTGGGTGGCCCTCGAACCTGATCCACGGCTAGCGCAGCGATATGAGCAGTCGTGCCGCGACGGAAATCTTCCGGCACGTTGCGAGTTGATCAGCGGAACCGCCGCCGACATGGCCTCTGACCAATGCTTCGACAGCGTGCTTTACGCCGACGTGCTCGAGCACATTGAGGACGATCGGGGCGAACTAGCGCGGGTGGCTCGTCACGTCCGGCCGGGAGGACATTTGATCGTCCTGGCGCCCGCCCACAACTGGCTATTCAGCGAGCTGGATCGTGCGGTCGGCCATTATCGCCGCTACACCGCCCGCTCGCTCTGTGCCCTTGATCCTCCCGAAATGCAGCTCGCACAGTTGCGATATCTCGACTCGGTCGGGCTGCTGGCATCGCTGGCCAACAAGCTCGTGCTGCGGCGCGGCACGCCGACAGCCGGACAGATTGCTGTCTGGGATCGATACATGGTTCCTTGCTCCACTCTGCTCGATGCGGCACTGGCGTTTAAGTGCGGCAAGTCGATCCTGGCGGTATGGCGCAAGCTGCCGCTAGTTCGTTAATGCGCGGACTGTCAACGCAGGCGATCGAGCTGTGCCGACTCTACTAACGCCGACGCTACTGGTGCCGCATCGATTCGGCAGTTTCGTCGGCCGCATAGCCATTGGGATGTCGGCTGTGCCAGTGCCAGGCCGTTTCAACAATCGCTTGCAGGCTGGCGAACTCGGGCTTCCAACCCAGCTCGCGGAGGATCTTGGCGCTGTCCCCCACCAACGTGGCCGGATCTCCGGCCCGCCGCAGGCCCACTTCCACGGGGATCGGCTTCCCAGTGACTTGGCGAGCCGTTTCGATCACTTGCCGGACTGAATAGCCCTGCCCATTCCCCAGGTTGTACACCCGGCTGCCGCTCTCCAGAGCCGCCAGGGCCAGAATATGGGCTCGTGCCAGGTCCGAGACGTGGATATAGTCCCGCACGCAGGTGCCGTCGGGCGTGGGATAGTCTTCGCCAAAAATGGTCACCTGCTTGCGCTGGCCGAGCGCGACCTCCAGCACAATCGGAATGAGGTGCAGCTCGGGCGAATGGTCCTCCCCCCGCTCCGCAGTGGCGCCGGCGGCGTTGAAATAACGCAAGGCCGCGTAGCGAAGCCCATAGATGCGCTCCAGCCAGGGGAGCACCCGCTCCAGCATGTACTTCGACTCGCCGTAAGGGCTGCCTGGAACAATGGCCTCGGTTTCATCGATGGGGTTTCGCGCCGGCCGATCGAACAGGTTGGCTGTCGACGACAGGATGAAACGACGCACGCCGTGGGCCATCATGCTTTCCAGCAGGTTCAGGCCGTTGGTCACATTGTTCGCGAGATACAGAAACGGCCGCTGCATCGACTCGCCCACCAGCGAGTTGGCGGCAAAGTGCATCACCGCGTCGGGACGATGCGCCGTCATCGCACCATCGATCGCCGCGCGATTGGCCAGATCTTCCACGATCAGCGTCGCGGCCGGATGCACGGCCGCTCGATGCCCCTGGGAAAGGTTGTCAAAAACCACCACCGACTCACCGGCCGCGATCAAGTGTTCAACTGCAGCGCTGCCGACGTAGCCAGCGCCTCCTGTCACTAGTATTTTCACTTGGGTGTACCTTCAATGGGCTTGCGAAGCGTCGGACGACACAACGGCCGCGGCCAGACCGTCCCTCACGCCGGAGAGGATCTGGTCCAACGTCCGGCTGGGGCGCCATCCTAGCAGCGATTCAATGCGGCGCAGGTCAGGAACGCGTCGCTGCATATCTTCAAACCCCGGAGCGTAGGCCTCATCATAAGGGATCAACTGCACTCCGGATTGGCTGCCGGTCACCTGCAGCACTCGGGCCGCCAGATCGCGAATGGAAATCTCCTCGGTCCCTCCGATGTTGAACACTTGGCCCGTCGAACGAGAATGCGTAGCCAACCTCGCGATGGCATCCGTCACGTCGCGCACGTCGCAAAAGCAGCGCGATTGATTGCCGTCGCCATAGACTGTCAGCGGTTCGCCCCGCAAGGCCTGGCTCATTAAGCGCGGTACCACCATGCCATAGCGGCCCGTTTGCCGCGGACCGACAGTGTTGAATAGCCGCACGCAGATGGTTTCCAACTCTCGTTCGCGGTGGTAAGCCAGCGCCAAAAACTCGTCGACCATCTTGCTCACGGCGTAGGCCCAGCGGTTGCGGCTGGTGGGGCCGAGCAGCACGTCGTCGTCCTCGGCAAAAGGAATTTTGGTGCCTTTTCCGTACACTTCCGATGAGCTAGCCACCAACACGCGACAACGGTGCCGCAGCGCCGCCTCAAGCACGACTTGCGTCCCGAGCACGTTCGTTTCGATTGTCTTCACAGGTGCTTCGACGATCAGTTGAACTCCCACGGCAGCCGCCAGGTGAACGATGATTCGGCTCCGCTGTGCCAATTCGTCCAGCAGGCTGTTGTCGCGAATGTCTCCCCGGTGCAATTCAAAACGGTCGTCGTCGGCCAAGTGAGCCACGTTCTCCAGCCTGCCCGTGGAGAGATCATCCAGGGCAAGAACTGTGTGCCCTGCTGCCAGCAGCCGGTCTGCCAGATGCGAGCCGATAAAGCCGGCTCCGCCAGTGATGAGCCAGGCGAGAGGGGAAGAAAGGTCGTTGGTCGCTTTATTCATCAAAACTCCGAATCCGGCACGGCCCACCCTATATGGGGGTGTCCGTGCAGCCAGCTTCAAGTGCCCGCCTCGATTGTAAGTTCGATTGATAGGCACGCTCAAGCTCGCTGATGGATTGCGGCGTGCTTTTTGGTCGCGTTGGTGTGCCAGCGTTGCCAAGGCGAGCTTGCTACGGCCCTAAGCGGCCTCCTGCTAAGCGTCACCTGCTTGTTTCGCTTGGCAGCATTGCCATCACCTTCAACGGCTACAAATGGAAAGATGAAAGATTCACGCTGACTTTGCCGATCATGGGGGTTGTACGGATTGATCTGGGTCATTGGCCGTCGGGGGGCGGCTGAATCCTGTTTGCGCTGGAGAACGGCGCAACGCATCGGGGCCCCCTGATGATAGCTATGCAATGCGGTAACCC
>JAIOPX010000225.1 GCA_021413705.1 Planctomycetota bacterium
CAACAGATTGTAAACGAACGACGTGTCACGGTGAAACATATCGCTCAAATAGGTCAACCAACCCCCGTATTGGGCCAGATTGCGGAACAGCAGCATGGGAATCATCAACAAGCTACTGGCGAAAATAATTGGCATCACGCCCGCCTGGTTGACGCGCAGGGGGAGATATTGCCGCGTGCCGCCGAAAACCTTCCTTCCGCGAACATGCTTGGCGCTTTGGGTGGGGATGCGGCGCTGCCCCTGGGTAATAAACACTACGCCCGCCACGACCGCCACGAATAGCACCACCATAATCAAGAGGTGCTCGATTCCCAGCTTGCCGCCGCCGGAACTTCCGAGTTGCCAACTTACCGTCTGCAACAGTTCGTATCCGGCCATGGGCATGCGGGCCAGGATGCCGGCCATGATCAACAGGCTGATACCATTGCCGATGCCGAACTCATCGATCTGCTCGCCGAGCCACATAAGAAAGACCGTGCCGGCAGTCATCGTCATCACGGCCGCCAGTTGCCAGCCGAAGCTGGCGAGCGCGCTGTGCTGCATGGCGTCCCACACGACGGAGTTGATCATCCGGTCGGCGGCGTCCCGAGCGCGCGCGGATTCCTTCATCAGAAACCCTAAATACATCCAGCTCTGCAGGATGCAGAGAGCCACGGTGGCATAACGCGTATACTCGTTGATTTTCTTTCGCCCACTTTCTCCCTCCTTCTGCAACTCCTCAAGCGGTTTCCAGACACTGCCCAAGAGCTGAAAAATGATCGAGGCGGAGATGTAGGGCATGATGCCCAGGCCGAAGATGGTGGCCTGGCTCAACTGGCTGGCGCTGAACACGGCCACTTGAGTCAGAATGTCGCCCAGCCCGCCATGCTGCTCCTTGAAATAGCGGGTCATCGCCTCGTTATTGACGATGGGCAGGGGAATCTGCCAGCCGATGCGGTAGATCGCCAGGAACATCAGCGTCAGAAGAATTTTCTGGCGCAGTTCTGGTATCGTGAAAATGACGCGAATCTTTTCCCACATGGTTCGGTCCGTCCTAGGGCAAAAAGCGGCGGTCCATGTCCACTACGCACACGCTGCCGAAACTCTCAATGCGGATGGAGAGGTCGCCTACACACGGGAAAACGCTTCCCTTGGTCCACGACTCTATGCTTGCAGACACTCTCCAAAATCCGTTTACTTGGTTTTTGCTTCCACCCGCCGCCGCCGAGCGCTACCCATCTTGTTTTTGACAACCGGCTTGGGACCGGCCAGCACGGTGGCGACGCCCCCGGCCTTCGTGATCAATTCTTCGGCCGACTTGCTGAAACGATGGGCGGAGATTTTGAGCTTCTTGCTCAGTTCGCCTTTGCCCAGCACTTTAATCTCGTCCCAGTCTCCCTTGAGGACTCCTCGCTCGCGAAGCGTTTGCGGAGTCACCTCGTCTCCATCGGCAAAAGCGGCGTCCAGCGAAGCCACGTTGACGATGCCAATGTTGGGAGCAAAAGCATTGTGAAAGCCGCGCTTGGGGATCCGCCGAACCATCGGCATGGCGCCCCCTTGGAACGTGGGATGGGCGGTCCAGCCTGCCAATTGGCCCTGGCCCTTGTGGCCGCGGCCAGAGGTCTTGCCGTGTCCCGATCCGCAACCGCGCCCGACACGCTTTCGCCGCTTACGTTGCTTGACTGCTTCGTTTACATCATTGAGATTCATGACAACGACACTCCTCGAAGTCGCTCCACGTCGTTACGAGTTCGCATTTGCGAGAGCGCGGCGATGGTGGCTTTCACCAGCGACACTGGATTGTTCGAGCCAAAGCTCTTGGTCAAAATATCGTGAATCCCAACCGCTTCGCAGACCGCTCGGACCGCCGAGCCGGCGATCACGCCGGTGCCGGGTGAGGCCGGAATCAAAATCACCTGAGCGGCGCCATAGGTTCCTATCGCGGTGTGGGGAATGGTTCCTTCAACCAACGACACGCCCACCAAACTTTGGGTGCCACCCTTGACCGCCTTCTCGACGGCCGGTGGGACTTCATTGGCCTTGCCATAGCCCCAGCCGACACGACCCTTGCCGTCTCCGACGACGACCATGGCCGCGAAGCTAAAGCGGCGGCCACCCTTGACCACTGCGGCGCAGCGCTTGATCTTGACCACCTTGTCGAGCAATTCGCCCTTGGTGGATTCGCGATCTCGATCTCGATCTTTAGATTTGGCCACGCTTGGCGCTCCTAAAAGTTAAATGCTCAATCCGGCTTCGCGGGCCTTTTCGGCCAACGCGGCCACGCGCCCCTGATATCGGCAGTGGCCCCGGTCGAAGGCAGCCTGCGTGATGCCTGCGGCCTTCGCCCGGCTAGCGATGGTGGCGCCGACCAACTCGGCCGCCGCTCGGTTCCCCCCGTACTTGGCCTGTCCGCTGATCTCCGCTTCGCGAGAACTCGCCGCGGCCAGCGTGCGGCCCGCGTCGTCGTCGATCAATTGGACGTAGATATGCTTCAAACTGCGGACCACGCACAGGCGCGGACGCTCGGCAGTCCCGCGGATTCGCTTGCGGACCCGATGGCGACGGCGCTGACGTTGATGGTCGATGGTTCGTTGATGATTCATGATTTCAGTCCAAAACGCGAATGATCTATATCGTAGCCGAACTCGTGAGAGTTCGGAGGCCGCGAGAACCGAAGTCTCACGACTTCGGCTACCGAACCAGTCTTATGCTCCCACGGCCTTGCCTGCCTTGCGGCGCACATGTTCTCCGTCGTAGCGAATGCCTTTTCCCTTGTACGGCTCTGGCGGACGAACATGACGAACCTCAGCGGCGAACTGGCCGACAAGTTGCTTGTCGATTCCCTTGATCACCACATGCGTTTGATCGGGACAGGTCACTTTCAAACCCGCGGGGATCGGCTTGTGAACTTCGTTGGCGTAGCCGACTCGCAACTGCAGCGTGCTGCCGGCAATGGCGGCCAGGTAGCCGACACCCACAATCTCCAACTTCTTCTCATAGCCTTCCGTGACGCCAACAATCATATTTTGAATCATCGCCCTGGTCAGGCCGTGCAAAGCGCGACCCTGCCGATCGTCGACCTCGCGGCTAACCCGCACCTGCTTGGCGTCGTCGTCCAGCGCCACAGCCACTTCCGGCCGAAAGGTCCAGGCGAGCTTGCCCAGGGGACCCTCGATGTTGACGGTTTGCCCGGCCACGGCCACGTTGACTTTGGCGGGAACCGCGACAGGTTTTTTTCCGATGCGCGACATGTCTGTCTTCTTCTCTGTGACTCTGTGGTTCAAAAACTTTTCGGCATTACCAGACTTCGCACAGCACTTCGCCACCGAGGTTGCGTTGCCGCGCTTCGCGATCGGAGATCACGCCGCGGCTGGTGCTGATAATGGAGATTCCCAAGCCGTTGAGAATCGGCCTCAGTTCGGTGGCCCGGTTGTAAATGCGTCTGCCCGGTTTGCTGATGCGGCGAATGTGGCGGATCACTCGCTCTCCGTTGGGGCCGTACTTCAACTCCAACCGCAGTTGAGGGAACTTCTCAACCTCGACTTCGGTGAAGTCCCAGATGTAGCCTTCGCGCTTGAGCACCTCGGCCAAGCCGCGCTTGACCTTCGAGAGGGGCATCTCCACGTTCGGACGCTCCACGCGAACCGCGTTGCGGATGCGCGTCAGCATGTCGGCGATAGGGTCGGTCATCATGGGTAATCAGGTTCCTCTACTACAACGGCGCGATCAAAATGTTTGCGCTACCAACTCGCCTTGCGGACACCAGGAATAACGCCGTCATCCGCCAATTTGCGGAAGCAGATACGGCAAATGCCGAACTTGCGGTACACCGCCCGCGGCCGGCCGCAGAGCTTGCAGCGCGAGTTGCGACGGGTGGAAAACTTCGGCGTCAGTTTCGCTTTTGCGATTTTGGATTTGCTCGCCATCAGGCGTCTCGGCGGCTAAAGGTGATGTACGGGTTTAGTTCAATACTTCCTACACGGTCGATCCAGTCGTCCTTCGCACTAGTCTTCTTTTGCATCATCGGTCTTCATCGGCATCCCGAGGGCACGCAACAGGATCCGCGATTCATCGTCGCTGTCCGTCGTGGTGACGACGGTAACATTCATGCCTTGAACGACGGTGTATTTGTCTGGATTGAGCTCCGGGAACACCAATTGCTCGGACAAACCCAGGCTATAGTTGCCGTGGCCGTCGAACGCCTTGGGATTCAGACCGCGGAAGTCGCGGACGCGGGGAAGCGCCAACGAAATCAAACGATCGAGAAACTCCCACATCCGCGCGCCGCGGAGCGTAACCTTGCAGCCGATAGCCAGACCTTCGCGGAGCTTGAATCCGGCGATCGACTTGGTGGCCTTCGTGATCAATGGCTTCTGCCCGGTCAGTTGCGTCAAAGCGTCGGCGGCCATGTCGAGGTTCTTCTTGTCGGTCACGGCGCTGCCTACACCCATGCTGACGACGATCTTCTCCAAGCGCGGCAACGAGAGACGATTCTTCCGTCCCAGTTGCTCGACCAGTTCCGGCAAGATCTGCTTCTCGTAGCGCTCCTGCAACCGCGGAACGGCTTTCGGTTTGCTTTTGGTTTTCGTTGTCATCTTCGCTTACTTTGCTGCTGGGCTTACTTTTTCTGGTGTTTAATGATCCGGCGGGCGGAACAACCCCCGGGCGGAGCCCGGGGCTATGGGGGTTATTTTGCGTAGGCGGGGCGGGCCGGGGCCATCGCTCCGCCACCCGTGCCGCACTTGCGGCAGAATCTTTCTTTGCTGCCGTCGGGCAGGTAGCGGGCGCCCACTCGGCTCGGCTTGCCGCACGACGGGCAGACCCACTGGACGTTGGAGATCTGAATCGGTCTTTCCGTGGAAAGCCGGCCACCCTGGGGATTCTTCTGACTGCGGCGGACGTGCTTGTAGCTCTTGGCCACGCCTTCCACCACGACCTTGTTTCGCTGCGGAAGAACCCGCAATACGCGGCCCGTCTGGCCGCGGTCGGGTCCAGAAATCACTTGTACGGTATCCCCGGCTTTAATACGCATGACTACACCACCTCGCTGGCGAGACTGACGATCTTCATGAATCGTTGCTCGCGGAGTTCGCGGGCCACGGCGCCAAAGATGCGCGTCCCGCGAGGATTGTTATCGTTGTCGATGATCACCACGGCATTGCTGTCGAATTGAACGTAGCTCCCGTCCGTCCGCCTCGTCGGCCTGCGGCAACGGACCACCACGGCCCGCACCACCGCCTTCTTCTTGATTTCGCTGCCGGGGATGACGCTCTTGACGCTGCAAATAATCACGTCCCCCAAACCTGCGGTGCGGCGCTTGCTGCCGCCAAGCACTTTGATGCACATGACTTCCTTGGCGCCGGTGTTGTCCGCCACGCCAAGGCGGGTTTCCATTTGAATCATCGCTGCAATTCCCTACGCTGTAATTCCCAACGCTGTAATTCCAAACATCGCGTGCCGCATGGCTCCGGCTAAATCGCCGACTTTGTTCTCTTTTAAGTTTCAATCGCCGCTGCCGCTGCCGCTTCGGCCTGCCGGGCGTCGTGACCACGTTTCTTGTGGGCCGCCCGCAATGCCTCCAGATCGACTGCCTGGCTGCGCCGAACCACTCGCACCAACTCCCAACGCTTGAGCTTCGAGCGGGGCGGGCATTCCTTGATTTCCACTGTATCGCCCACCTTCGACTCGTTCTGCTCGTCGTGAACGTGGCAGACCGTGCGGCGATGGATGAGCTTGGAATACTTGGCATGCTGCACCAGCCGTGGCAATTCCACGCGGCGCGTCTTGGACGCTCCGTCCGAGGTCACAACTCCAATGGCCACTCGCTTCGGCATAATTTACATTCCCGTCGTAACTTTGAATCGCGCTGATTTTGTTAAACCGCCATCTATATCGTTGAACCGCTCTCGCCTACGCCTTGACGGTATCCGCAGCGCGGACACGTTCGTTTTGAATCGTCAATATGCGGGCAATCAACCGCCGCCGCTTCGAGAGCTCGCTCGGAGCGCCCAGCCGCTCGGTCTGCGACTGGATCTTCAACTTGAAGTATCCATCGCAGGTTTCCTTGAGCGTCAGAGCCAACTGCTCTTCGCTCATTTCCCGCAATTCATCTGCTTTGGTGATACTCATCGCATATCCTCGTTCTCGACTCTCTCCGCGTCACGCTGACCCACTGCCTCGGATAACAGGGGGCTTACGCCCCCCGCTCGCCTACATAGCCCGTCGCCGCAACAACCGCACTCGCACCGGCATCTTGGCCGCCAGCCGAGCGAAGCACATCTTGGCCGCTGTCTCACTCACACCGGAAACCTCAAACAACACCGTGCCAGGACGCACGACGGCTGCCCAATAATCCGGCTCACCCTTTCCCTTACCCATCCGGGTTTCCAAGGGAATGGACGTAATCGGCTTGTGGGGAAACATGCGCACGTACAATCGGCCTTCGCCGCGCATATACTGCGTGGCTGCAATACGGCCAGCCTCAATGGTGGCCTGGGCATCTGCGCCATCGGTCGGATCCTCGTTGTAGTGACCTTGGTTGACCCACACCTGGACCCCGATATGGCCCTGGGCGGTCTTGGCTTCGGAGAAGCCGTAGTCGATCTTGGCTCGTAAAGTTGACAGGGGCAACGACCCGGCAATCTGCTTTTCGCAACGCGACATTTCCGCGCCGCCGAGTCGTCCCGACAATTGAATCTTAATTCCCTTCGCGCCCCCCTCCATCGTCTGCTCGACGGCCCGCTTCATCGTGCGGCGAAAACTGCCGCGCTTGGCCAGTTGTTCGCAGATGTCTTCCGCCACCAACTGGGCCATGATTTCCGGCCGGTTGACTTCTTCGATCTTGACGTTGATCCGCCGGCCGATCAATTCCTGCAATTCCGTCTGCAGCCGCTCCACTTCCTGTCCCTTGCGGCCGATGATCACACCCGGCCGCGCGGCATGGAGAATAACCTTCACTTCGTCTCGCGTTCTCTCGATCTCGATTTTGGGGATGCCGGCGAACCGGTATTTGGTCTTGAGGAATTTCCGCAGGCGGTGGTCTTCGAGCAACAGATCGGCGAATTCCCGCTTCGAGGCATACCACCGGCTTTTCCAGCCGATCATGATGCCCGTGCGAAATCCAATTGGATTGACTTTTTGACCCATGGTTTTTCAGTCCCAATACCCTATTTGTCAGGCCCAAATCTTCAATCGAGTTCTACGCGAATGTGTGCGCTACGTCGCTTAATCACATGTGCCATGCCTCTCGCTCGCGGCCGAATCCGCTTAAGCATCGGACCGCCATCGACCCGAACATCAACAATCCGCAAGGCCTGAAGATCCCTGGCTCGGCGATCTTCGGCGTTCCCCAGCGCGCTACGAATCACCTTTTCCAGCATCCGAGCGCCGCGCTCGGGCTGGTATTTCAACATGTCCAGCGCGTCGTCGGCGTACTTACCACGAACCATCGTAGCCAAGGGGCGCACTTTGCGGGCGCTGATGCGGGCAAAGCGATGCAGTGCTGCGTATGCCATGTCGATTCCTCGCTCAAACTCTTTCTCAAACTCCCCTCCCCGAAGGAAGAGGAAGGATTTATCAATTGCGTTAAGAAGGTGCGCCCGGAGTTGCCGCGGCCTTGACTCGTCCGCCGTGTCCGCGGAACGTCCGCGTCGGGGCAAACTCGCCCAGGCGATGACCCACCATGTCTTCCGTCACAAATACCTTCATGTGCAACTTGCCGTTATGCACCAGGAACGTGTAGCCGACGAACTCGGGAACGATCGTGCAGGCGCGAGCCCACGTCTTGATCGGCTCCTTAGCGCCGCGGTTACGCTGGCGATCGACCTTGGCGAACACTTTCGGATCGACAAACGGACCTTTTTTTCTGGATCTACCCATGGAGATATCTCAATTACTTCAGTTTCAGTTGACCATAGCGGCGGCTGCGCCGACGCCGGATGATTGCGGAGTT
>JAIOPX010000058.1 GCA_021413705.1 Planctomycetota bacterium
TTTTTGCGCAGTGCGATCCCTCAAGGCATGCGCCTTGATTTCCGATCAGGCACAAAAAAAAGCCCGCCCCTGTCCCGACGAATCGGGATTGGGGCGGGCTCGTCTGATACCTGATCCTGAACTTTTTAAGGTTCAGTCCAAGCTCTGATAGGATACCTCGCATGTGTCAGGCGTTTCATCCTTCCAGGGATGAATACCGCCGTTTGACACATTTATCACCATATCACATCTGCTGCAAAAATCAAGTAGGTAAAAAAAGCCACCCCCAAAATAATGACGAATGTCGAAGCACGAATGACGAATGAATGTCTCTTTATTCATTCGTCATTCGGATTTCGCCATTCGTCATTCGCCGCGGAGTTACTGCTTAGCCGCTGCCGGCTTCGTGGCCACGCGGCCGCGGTTGCCACCTTCGTGGATGCTGAACTCGGCCCAGATCGGCAGGTGGTCGGAGACTTCGCTGTAGATCCAATCTGTCTCGCGATTGAATCGCCGCACCATGTCCACCACGCCGCTGCGGCCGGTGTATTCGTTCGTCTCTCGCGACAGGAACAAAATGTTGTCGTACGACTTGGTGCCCTTCGTGTTCGTCGGCGTGTCGGCAATCGCCCAGGTAATGCCAGACATCTGCCCCAGCTCTCCCAGTTCATGTTCGCTGGCGTTGAGATCTCCCAGCAGAATCACGTCGTCCTCCTGGCGACCGTCGGCCAGCACGGCCCGCACCACGTCGTCCAGAGCATTGACTTCCTGCTTCACTTCGTCCGGGTCGGTGTGAATGTTGACCAGCCGGAACGTAAACGCCCGATCGGTGGCCGGCCCGCGACAGCGGAACATGCCCACCAGTGGCTCGCGATGGAGCAGATCCTTGGGATCGGCCATGGTGTACGTCCCGCTGCGGTCGATTTCAATCGTGGCCGTATTGAAGATAAAGGCGTATTGTTCCTTGCTGTTGCTGCGTCCCAGACGGGGGCCGATGGCATAGTCGTAGCGGACACCCGTGGCGTTGATCAGCTCGACAAACCTCGGCAGCAGCGTGTCGTCCTTGGAGCGAATCTCCTGAATGGCCACCACATCGAAGCTGCGGATGACTTCGGCCAGGATGCTCATCACTTCCGGCTTGTTGGCCTTCGCGGTGCCAAACACCTGGATGTTGAACGAGGCGACGCGGATCGTGTCCTGCGCCTCGCGCCCTGGCGGCTCGACGCCCGCCGGCTGCGTGGGTGCTGCGCCGCCTGCCCGAGGCCGTAGCGAGATGTTCTGCAATCCATCGAACTCGTAGTTGCGATGGACGTAAAATGCCGCGCCGATGATGGCCGCGACAATGAGTAACAAGCGAGCTTTGCGCATCGAGTCCCCCTCCTCTACGAATGAAAAAGCCTGGCCCTGCATGGCGGCAGCGCCTTGCCCAACTCGCAGGCGGAAAGTGCGCGCATCCGGCGCGCCGCACTGTAAGTCGGGCAACCCTCAAGGGGGCGATAGAATAGCGTTGGCCGGGGGGAGATTTAAGGCCAATTTTCGGCCGGCCGAAAAGAGCGGTTGACAGCGTGTTTAACGTGCAGATCGCTCAAGCTAGCAGTGCTACTTTGCAGCCAGCATCACTTTGGAGGCCAACAGCAGGATGCTGATCATGCCGAAGGCGGCCAGCAGGCTCTTGGCTTGCTCGCCTCGCGAGGTACCCACGAAATCTTCCCAGCGCAGTTCGTTGCTGCTGCCGTCGGTGAGTCCGGCGGCGGCCAGAGGCAGCGGCTGTGATGAACCGCCGGACCAGGACGGACTGTGTGAACGGCCCGGCGCGCTCAAGCTGCCGCGCGCATCGGCTAAGCCTGCATCAAGCAACTCATTTTGCCGCGATGGAATTCCTGCGGCGCGGCCTGGGTCGCGCACGTTGTCGGCCAGCGGTGGCGCGGGTTCTTGGCGCATGCCCGACATCGCGCCGGGCGCTGCCGCCAGGCGCGAGGCCGCATCCGCACTGCGCCACGCCTCGCCTGCCGGGGTATCCGGCGGTGGAATCAGCGCAGCGCTGGAAGCTGTCGGCGGCGGCGCCATGTTGTTGACGAACATCTCCTGGCGGCCGTCGGTCCTCTGCACGTCGAGTACCGGCTTCACATCGACGAGAAATGTCCCCACCCGGCCGCAGTAGCTGCCGATCGTCTGGCCGCTGGCTGCGCCGAACAATACGCCGGCCATCTGTCCTTGCTGATTGAAAATCGGTCCGCCGGAATCCCCTTGCCTTGCTTCGGCGCCGACAATCTCCAGCAACTCGGGAGGCTGATTCGTCCCGGGTGAAACCAGATGACTGCCGCGCCGACCGGTCGCCGCGCGATAGTTGCCGCTGCCGTAACCCGCAATCGTCAGCGGCTCGCCCGCAAGCGGAGCCGACATGGCCAACGGCACCGGCTCCACGTTCGGCCGCCAGATACCCACGGCGGCCAGATCCCAAGTGTTGTCCACCTTGATCACCGTGCCGGCCGAGCGGAAGCCATCGGGAAAGATCACATCAACCGGACCAACAGCGTCCCGCACGACGTGCCAATTGGTCAATACGAGTCCATGTTTGTCCGTAACGTAAACCAAGGTGCCGCTCCCCAACGACATTCCGTCGCGGTCTTGCGCCACGATGCGCACGACGGCAGGGTGCGGCCGCTGAGCGGGCGCAACTTGCGCCGGCGCACGCGGACCAGGACCAAACGAGCCTCCCATCTTGCCGGTGCTGAAGGGCCAAATGCCCGAGGCAGCCGGCGCGACTGGATCGGCGCCCGCCGGAACCGCCAGCGGAGGCGGCGGTTGTTTGATGGCATATCCTGTGACGGTGGTGTTGTTCGCGGGAGCAGGCCATGCAAACGAACCCAGCGGGGGCGCAGCGCCTGGACAATTGCCGCCGGGACAACACTTGCCGTTGGGACAGTTGGCCGCACTGGCCGCCGTTGGAAGCAGCGCGCCGATGTGGACGCTCAGCAACAGCGCCATCGTGGCGAGCGCGGAGCAACATGTGGTGGAACTGCGATGCGACGTAGTCAAGCAGAGACCTGCGGGCATGTGATCCCCCAGGGGGATCAGGCTTCGCGGTCCGTCGCATGGTTCAAGCGTCCCGACGACTGGCGCATCACAGCGCGCGGTGTCAGCCGGGCTCCATCCTCACTTGGATGGTTTCGGCAATCGACCCGCGAGAACTTCATGTTCGGCGTGCGGCGCGTCAAACTCGCTGCTGGCGAGCCGGGGGCGTCAGCCCCTGGAGGCGTTTGAGGTTCTGATGGACTTCAAACTTTCGGTAGGCTTGGGGCACGTTCGTCCCTCATGTTTCCTCCGCGGGCTTACGCCAGCGGCTCGCCACGCGGAGGATCGTCGTGCAACCCCCGGGCAGAGCCCGGGGCTATGGGGGGCGAACTCACTTACGACTTCCCGGCATCGGAAGAAACCGCGAAGAGATCTCGGCGACATGCGCGGCGCGGCGGCGAACCATGATGCGCCATGCGCCGAGACACCCGGCCAAAAATACCGCGCCGGCCAACACCAACCCGCCGGGCAGCAACCACTTCTTCCACGGTGGGGGAGTCACTGCTCCGCCCGTGCCGCGCGCACCAGCCGTGGTATCGAGAAAAACAATCGCACCTTCCTCCGTCGGCAGCGGTGTCGGTTGGAAAGTCTTCCACTGGGCCAGCACCTCTTGCGGATCCGTGGCCAACGACGATTCTTTTTCGCCGGTCAGCGGATCCACACCCAGCGCGCCGGGAGCGTGCCAAGGCCGCTCTTCGCCGAGCGCGGGAGATTGTGCGCCGGCTCGCGATGCTGAAATGAACAGAATCAACGCCACCACCGTCACCTGAGGCAGAATGCCTCGGGGCTGCTTTTGCAACTGTTCCACTGCTGCCTCTCCGTGCCCCGTTCTCCTGCTGCCAATGTCCCTAGGACGTAGTTTAAGAAGAAGCCGCATCTGTGTCAGCAGAGTTGTAAAAATAAAGTCACTTTATCTGCCGACGCGCGGATCCAGCGATCATCAGCCCGCCAGATGCTACTTGCGAGGGGTGTGAGGACTGCCTTCCCAGTGCTGGTTCGTGCTAGCACGACCAGGGTGGCAGACTTCAGATATCACATACCCAACTGTCTTCGCACATCGTCCACATCGCGACGCAGCTCGCCGGTGGCCGAGTCCAGCGTTGATCGCAACTGTTGGACCTCGGCTGTCAGATCCCTCAGTTGCTGCTTCATGGCGGCCAGTTCGCCATCGACAGGGGAGGAGGATGGACGAGCTGCTTGCGGGCCAGAGGAAGGAGTTTCGCTGACGCTTCGGGTGGGTGGGGCTGGAGTATGTTGAGGCGCGCGAGGTTCGGCATGTTGTTGAGGCGAGCGGGGCTCGGCCGCTTCACTCTCGTCCTGCCAGTTGCCGCCACCTTCCGCGTGGAGGCGACGGACTTTCTCCAGTTCCTCGGGTTTGTAGAGCAAATGGGTGACAACCGCTCCCCGCTGCGGCGGTGTGAGATAAGCTACCAGCCCTTTGGCTTTGAGCGAATCGAGTACGGGGCGCAAGGCCCCCAGATCGGCAATCGGCTCCATCCGCGCCGCGCGGCCGCGGAGTTCACCGATAGTTTGCGCCCCGCGCAGCAACAACTCGGCCATCACGGCCATCTCGACCTTTTCGACACCCAGCCACTCGTAGAGCCGATGCTTGTAGCGCGCCACCCGGCTGTCGCCATGCACTTCGAGCACGGCGTTGAGCCCACGCAACCGATCGAGCGCGTCGGATACATCTTCGGAGGCAAGCTGCATCTGCGGATCACGGTTATTCTTCTGATTGCAGCCGGTGGTCAGCGCGTTGAGCGACATGGGGTAGGCATCGGGCGTGGTCTTGGCCTTCTCGACCAACACGCCTAGGATGCGGCGCTCGATAGCGCTGATGGGTTTCCATTGGGGTGCAGCCGCTGCTGTTTCCGATTCCATCGCCATGTCTCCTCGTAGTGCGTTAAGCCTGCGGAATGAACTGTCGCAGCTGAACATGTGAGAGTTCGGACGCTCCGTCCAAGCGGGCCAGGCTGTGTCGGGAAACGGCGATCTCGATCAGCCGCAGGGCGCTAGCCCCCGGTTTGGCATCGGCATCTCGCACAGAACCGGACGCTAGCGCGTGCCGGCTGATTTTTTCCGACAACGGCTCAAATCTGGACTCCAACGGGGAGTTATAGCCTGAATTGCTCAGTCGCGACAGCGGTCGGGCGCGTGTGACTTGCCATGCCAGAGAATTGCGTTGATAATGGTGGCGGGCACAAACCATGCATTCGCGTGATGAAACGCTGCGATCGCAGCCTAGGGGCGTATTATGAGTAGTGATCTTTCGGGCGACTCTGTTCCCGAACCAGAACCCATCATCACGGCTACCGTCGTACACCGCGCCGAGAGCGCTGCGCCGCGCAGTAATACCAAGCTGCCCGGGCGGACTCACCCTCAGCCGCCGACGCGCTGGGCCGAAGTTCTGGCCGCCGTGACCCTCGTCGTACTGGCCGACGTGACCATTTATCGGGGCGAGGGATTTGCCGGCTTTAGCGCCCTGTTCGCCGTGGGTGCGGGATTGTTGTGGCTGGGAGCCTATCGGCCGCGACTGAGTCGCGATTTCTGGCTGCTCGGCAGTCTGCTCACACTATTGTCGGCACGCATTCTCTGGCAGGGGTCATGGCTGGCGGTCGTCATCGGCTTTGCGCTGCTGTTGTCGTTTGCGATGACGCTCACGGGCCAGCGGCCGTATGTGTTGAGCGTGGTGACGTTTATCGCGCAGGTGATCCGCGGTGGTTTCGATGGCCTGTTGTTTTATGCGGCGCGCCTCGCCGGACATCGAGTTGGCAAACCTGTTCCATGGTGGCTCAGTATCGTTCTCCCCGCAGGCGCGCTCGTGCTGTTTGCCGCCATCTTCACGGCTGCCAATCCCGACGTGCTGACACTCGTTTCCGACACGGCCCAGCAATGGGCTCTTGCGGCCCAACAGTGGCTAACCCACTTCTCCTATTTGGAATTATTATTTTGGTTGTTTGTACTCTGGCTAAGCACCGGCCTGCTCCGGCCGACGCCTGACTCGGCCGCGTCGCATGCTGACTTAAACGAGGCCGCCAAACCTCACGTCGTCAGCGAGCCGGCGCCGCTGTACTCCGCATTTCGCAATACGCTGTTGGCCGTGATCGGTTTGTTTGCGGCCTATCTGGTGTTCGAGTTCAAGACCTTGTGGTTCCGCCAGTTTCCATCAAAGTTCTATTATGCAGGCTACGCGCATCAAGGGGCGGCCTGGCTCACATTAGCTCTGGCTTTGGCCACGGCCATTTTATCCCTGATTTTCAGTGGCCGGATGTTGCGCGATCCGCGGCTGGCAATGTTGCGAAGGCTGGCCTGGGTCTGGTCGTTGCTGAACTTTCTGCTAGCCATTGCCGTCTATCACCGCTTGCTGATTTACATCGGGTTTAACGGCCTGACGCGGATGCGGATCGTCGGGCTGCTGGGTATCACGGCCGTGGTGATCGGTTTCCTGTTAGTTTTGTGGAAGATCAACCGCGACCGGAGCTTCGCCTGGCTGGTGCGGCGGCAGATGTGGACCGTGGCGCTGATGGTCTATTTGTATGCCGTACTGCCGATCGACGCCCTGACAGTTCGCTATAACGTAGCGCGGATCATGGCCGGCGATCCGAAACCGGCGGTGCAGCTTGTCGTTCATCCGATTAGCGCAGAAGGGATGTTGCAGTTGGATCCGCTATTGACTTGCTCAGACCCAATTATCCGTGACGGAGTGCAAGCCATGCTCGCGGCGGCGGACAGGGAAGCTCAAGGGACAGTCAGCCGCCAGCGACGGCTCGGATGGACCGCTTATCAGATGGCTGACAACCTATTGGCCCAGCGGCTGAAGGCACAGCGCTCCGCCTGGGCCAATGACACCGACCGCGAAAAGCAAGCTGGAGCGATCGTGCGATTCAGCAATTATGTGTATCAGTGGTATTAGGAGATTGAAAGAAAGCATGGCAAGTCCACGACACCAGTTCTCGCTGCGCAGGTTGTTGGGGTTGACCCTGGCCTGGGGGGTGGGACTGGCAGGAGTGCGACTACTTCACTTCGGACCATGGACGATCGGCTGCGCTCTGATGTATGGGGCGTTTGCCACTCTGCTGATTCTTCTTTCCTCGCAACGCATCTGGAAGTTCTGGTGTTTGTCCTTGGTCTGCGTGACATTTGCCGCGGCGATATTTGCGCTGGCGTGTTTGAATGGTGTAGTACCTAGGGGGTTGCAAGAGAGCCTGACCCCGGCAAAACAGTTGGCGGAAGAGCAGCGGTTGGTTCATTCAGGGAATACGACGATGTTCGCCTCTCTGTTGATTTGGCCGCTGCTGACGGGAATCATCTACAGTCCTGGGCTGGCATTACTAATTGCACTATTCGCTCTCCGGAGTGGGTTATTGAAATTGCGTGTTGTTGCCATCGGTGGTATTATCGCTTTGCTCATCGTAGTATGGTTCGCATCCGTCGATTGGTGGTATTTTATTGAAGGTTGCCCCGATTGTGGATTTCACCACACGGTTCTCCAGTACAGATTGTGTGGGCACCCCCTGAACACTACTTTCCACAATCCCTACCATCCCATCGCAGAGCATGTGGCACGCGATCTCGGGATACCCTGTTCACACCCTCGCATGGACCGGATGGAGATTCAACGGTGGCGAGGTCTTTGCTTCTGTACATCCCCTTGTGCGAACCCTCCGTCATTTCTCATCGCGTACGATGGATGGTACGACACGACAGTCCAAGTCCGCATCCAAGCCTTGGTGGCACAAGATCCAACGGTAAGAGACGAGTTTCGCCGACGGATCATGATCGATCGCGATGCCACGTGGTGGGGGACCTTCTGGCCGCGTGTGGGCGTGACGCCAAAAGATTCGCCTTAGCGTCTTTCGGCTCTGCCGAAAAAGTCACACATAGGGCGATCTGCCGCTCAGAAGTCCCCACACCCCAATTCCAGTCGTTAGAATAGGGGCATGGACGCGCTCCCACTCACTCCCGCAATCGCCGCCAAGCCACACATCCTTGATCCGGCCGTTTTGGCTGAACTTGATGCTTGGCTCAAAGACCGCGGCCAGGGTACGTTTCGAGCCGCCCAGATCCGCCGCTGGCTGTTTCGCCGCTGGCTGTTTGATTCCCGGATCTCCTCGTTTGAGGAGATGACCGATTTGCCATCCGTGCTGCGTGGCGAACTGGCCGAGGCGTTCTCCTTCTTCACCACGCAGATCGCCGCGCACACTCAGTCGCCGGACGGCACCGAGAAGCTGCTGCTGGCGTTGGCGGACAACCAGCGGATTGAATGCGTGCTGCTGCGGGATGGAGAACGGCGGTCGATTTGCATCAGTTCCCAGGTGGGTTGTGCCATGGGCTGCGTCTTTTGCGCCTCGGGGCTCGATGGCGTAGTGCGCAATCTCACGACCGGGGAGATCGTCGAGCAGATGCTCCGGCTCCAACGGCTGCTGCCCCTCAAGGTGGGAAGTCGGAAGTCGGAAGTCGGGAGAAGCTTTCCGACCTCCGACCTCCGACCTCCGATTTCCGACCTCGCCGAGCGGCTCAGCCATATCGTGGTCATGGGGATGGGCGAACCGCTGGCGAATCTCGATCGGCTGCTGCCCGCGCTGGCGGTGGCCGAGCGGCCCGATGGCCTGGGCATCAGTGCCCGGCGAATTACGATCTCTACGGTGGGGCTGCCCAAGGCGATTGACCGTCTGACCGAGGGGCAATGTCGCTATAACCTGGCCGTGTCACTGCACGCGGCCGACGATGAGTTGCGCTTGAAGTTGGTGCCGACGAGCCGCGCGACGGGACTCACGCCAATCCTTGAGGCGGCCGATCGTTACTTTGCCGCGTCGGGGCGGCGACTGACGTTCGAGTATGTGTTGCTCGGAGGCGTGAACGATTCACCCATCGATGCCCAGCGTCTGGTGGGCCGGCTGCGTGGCCGGGCGGCGCTGCTCAACGTGATTCCCTACAATCCCGTGGCCGGCTTGCCCTATGTTTCGCCGTCGCCCGCCGCGCAGCAGCGGTTTCTCGACACGTCCGCCGTCGCAAGGGTTCGGAGATCGACGCGGCCTGCGGACAACTGCGGCGGCTGAAGCCGGCGGCGACTGTGTAGCAATGAAAGAGCCCGCCGAATGGGGCGGGCTCTTTCTGATTTCACGCGGCGTTTGAAGGCCGCAATAACTCATTCAGCACGAACTCTCCCTTAGACGGGAGCTTCGGTATTGCACGACTTCTTGCACTGACGAAGTTCGCCCACCAAGCACTTGATCTCGCTGACGAGGCAGATCCAGGTGCGATTGCCCGAGCACTTGACGAGCTTTTCCAACTCGCAGACCTTGCTCTCGATGCAGCTGATGATCCGCTCGACTTCGCACGACGAGAGGCACTCGCACTTCGACAGCTTGCAAAGCTCCGTGTTCAGCGCCACGACTTGTTCAAACAAGCAGCGATTGCGAACCCTGGAACAGCGCTCGGCCTGCAACAGAGCATTCGTCTTACACTGAATCTTTTCGACGGTGCATTTGATCTTCGCACAGTCCCATTCGCAACAGGCATTGCAACTGGAGCTCGAACTGGTTTCGGAAGTTCTGCTCGTCGCTGCGGTCGTCGCAGCTGCGGTCGTCGTCGTTGCTGCTGCCGTCGTAACCGCAGGGGCCACGGTGACTGCCGGTTTGATCCCTGCCCTGATTCCGATTTGCGCCTGGGCACTGCCCACCATCAACAATCCAACAATCGCCAGCGACAAGCCGGCTCGAGAAAAGTAGCCTTGCATACCGAATCTCCTAGTAACATGGGGTAAATAGGAAGGAGCCGCCATAGTCAAGGAGTTTAACGTAACGAACGACTAAGTCAACTTGGTAAACTGGGAAATATAAGTTATTAAATAAACACATGTAGATATGTTGATACGAAAGGCCCGTCCGCAGGCTCTTGATCATCGCGCAGGGCAACACGGCCACTCAAAGAATCAGCCGAGAATAATAGCTATTCGCGGTGGCAGCGACTATTTAGAAGTCATTGCCGGGCTGCGCGGCTGGCGGAGGGGCTTGGGGTTGCCCCGCCTGATTGGCCATCATCGCGCCCATCACGATTGCTTTGAGAGCTCCTTCATTGAGCGCCAGGCGGAACATCACGCCGTGCTCCAGCGGCACGCTCTTGAGCGTGGCCTCATCGGCGCCCGGCTTAAGTGCCGCAAGTTGAGCGGCCAAACCCTGGAGGATGGGGTTCGGCGGACCCATCTTGCCGGCCGCATCCAACAGCGGCCGAATGCGAATCGCAAAAGCCACCGCGGGAACTTTTTCGCCGCCAGCCGAGCCGTCGATCACCTTCTTCAGCGCCGTCATGGCATCGGCGCCGGCAGCCAACAGCACGCTCTCCTTGTTGATGGCCGCTACAACCTCAACCTTTTCGCCGACCAACATGCCGATACCCGGGTCGGGTTTGACTTTCATCACATGCAGCTTGTAGCCCCCGTGTTCGCCGGCGTCCCATTTGATCTCCGGCACCGACGGATCGCCCTCAACCAGCGTGCCCAAGCGCTTCAGTGCCGTGGCTACCGATGCACCGTCGCTGACATGGCCTCCCAAGACAATCGCCGGCGCGGGTTGCGTCAGCACCGCCACGCCTCCATCGCGAATGCCCGACTTGGCTGTGTCGAACCAGACCGCCAACAGGGTGGAGAACGCTTCTTTCACCACGGGCTTCGAATCGGCCGGAATGGAGTTCTCATCGTCGATTTGCTCCAACCCACGCTTGAGCGCCGCGTCATGAGCCGTCTTGACTTCATTGAGTTCATCCGGCGTCAATTCGCCTTCGATGCTAGTGGCAAAGTAGATGGCCGATTCCGCCGAACGGAGCCCGGCAAACCGCGTGGGCCGATCGGCCAACCGAGGAGCGAGGCCCGCCAATTGGCTCCCTGCTACGGCCGAAACGGTCAATTCCGCCACGACCTGCTTGGCGGCCCCATCCACTTTCCAGCCGATCGTCAGTTCATCGAGTTGCTCGCTCATCGACTTGATTTTGCTGATCGCCTCGTCTGGCAGACCCCGGAACTCGCGCAGCAATTCTTCGCGCATCTTAGGATCGAGGTTTTGCACCTTCACCCGAACCGCCATCAAGTAGCGCTCCGGCAAATCGCCCAGAAGCGCAACCGGATCGGCAACCACCTGCTTCAATGGTTTGGCCGACGCGGCAGCATACACCCACCCCCCTGCCCCCTTCACATTCGCCCAGGGCTTGCCGGGAATCTTGACGCGCGTCGTGCCGTCTTCTCCTGCTTCCTGCTGAAAGCCTTCCGGCAGCGCATCGAGCACGGCCTTCAGTTCGCCCAGCGGAGCAAAAATAACAAAGTCTTCCGGTTCACCTGCCGACAACACGGCGCCGAAAGGCTTCGACTTATCCAAGCCCGGGAGCCCCTTCCCCTTGGTGATGTCTTTGATCATGCCGTCGATCATCTGCTCGGGCGTGGCTGGCAGCGGCATCCCCACGATCTTTACCAATTCGTTGCCGGCGGCCATGAGCTTCTCATGACTGGCGACGGAAATCACCGCGATCGGCTTTTTTTCCTGAGCGGCCAACGGGGCCACGAATGTAAAAACCGCCAAGGCGGTTCCGAAGTATCCAGCGGCACGGATCACGATAAAGCTCCTTCTTTCTCTTGGTGTTCTAAAAACGCGACGAAGACCCCGGCTACACGGCGATTCCACTTATGCGTTCGCCGCAACTAGGATTTGTCGGAAAACGGCGATTTCGATCAGCCGCAGGGCGCTAGCCCCCGGTTTGGCGCCGGCTTCCAGCACAGGACCGGACGCTAGCGCGTGCCGGCTGATGTTTTCCGACAAAGCCTATTGGATTATTGCCGAAAATGCTGAGCACGGCCATTGGGTGGCTGATGTTGGAGTACAGCCTTAGGCTGCGTTACGAAAAGCAGGCTCAAGCCTGGACTCCAACGGGAGGCTCGACTTCAGGCAGCGGCCACCCAAAAAATGGCCTCACATGGATCGCGCGGAATACGATCCGCCTACCGTTCCCGGAACGTGATGCGACCCTTGGTCAGGTCGTAGGGTGAGAGTTCGACGCGTACTTTGTCGCCCGGCACGATACGGATGAAGTGCTTTCGCATCCGGCCGGCAACATGGGCCATCACCTCATGGCCTCCTTCGATTTGCACTTTGA
This sequence comes from Planctomycetota bacterium, assembly GCA_021413705.1. Classification (GTDB taxonomy): domain Bacteria; phylum Planctomycetota; class Planctomycetia; order Pirellulales; family UBA7805; genus JAIOPX01. The sequence continues at coordinate 12,196 of JAIOPX010000058.1, forward strand.
AGCGCGTGTTGGCCAGGGCCTGAGTTACAGTCCCTTCCACTTCCAGCGCTTCTTCCTTCGGTTTCGCCATACACACCTTTCCTTAATGAACGACGCCCCGGTGGCGCACTGCGCACCAGAATTAGATATTGTGATCCTACCATTTGATCGGTGCAAGTCCAAGAGGGAAGGAAAATGACGAATGCCGAAGCTCGAATGGCGAATTTCAAATCGCGCGCGGCAAGCTGAATCCTCCGCGTGGCGAGCCGCGGGCGTAAGCCCGCGGAGGAAGCGTGTGTAGTGAACTCGCGCCCCAAGCAAACCGAGAGTTTGGAGCCTACCGGCACCCCCAAACGCCTCCAGGGGCTGACGCCCCCGGCTCGCCGTAGGCGATCCAATTTAACGCGTCCCGGCCGCGTCGATCGCCCCCCCCAAGTTCTTGACTATCTCTTCCACCGATTCGATACCCACCGAGAGGCGGATCATGCCGCCAGTGATTCCCTGTGCCGCTCTGGCGTCGGCTGCTAGCGTGCGGTGGCTGGTCGATTCAGGGTGGGAGAGCGTGGTGCAGAGTTCACCCAGCGAGGGACAAAACGGGATCGTCTCCGCCGCGGCTGCGATCAAGCGGCGGGCAGCCTCGGTGCCGCCGGGCAAAGTGAAGGTCACCACGTTGCCGAATTGGCTGCCGAATTGCCGCTGCGCCAGCGCATGATCCAGATGCGATCGAAGGCCCGGATAGGAGACCGCCGCCAGATCGCTACGGCCGCTGAGCACTTCCGCCACGCGCAGCGCATTGGCCGACGCCCGCTCGGCCCGCAGATGGAGCGTCGAGATTCCGCGCGAAGCCAGCCAGCAATCCCAGGGACTGGCGAAGAAACCCCAGGTCGATTGGAGGTCGGCCACGCGCGACCAAGTTTCGCTTCGGCCGCCAAGCCAACCGAGCATCACATCGCTGTGGCCGTTAATGATCTTGGTGATGCTCTCCATCACCAAGTCGGCTCCCAACTCCAGCGGACGACAGACTGTGGGGGAAGCAAACGAATTGTCCACCAACAGCCGCGCGCCACGTCGATGCGCGACTTCCGCCAGCGCGGGTATGTCCGCCACGCGCAACAGCGGGTTACTGATCGTCTCAACCACCACCAGCCGTGTTTCGTCCGTGATGTTCGCCGCGACTGCCGCCACGTCGCAGGAGTCCACTACGCTGGTCGTCACACCCAGCCGCACCGCTTCCAGGGTGAACAATCGCAGGCTGCGGCCATAAAGCGAACTGCTGGCGATGACATGATCCCCCGACTGAAGCTGACTGAGCATGGCCAGTGCCAGTGCCGCCATGCCGGAACCCGTGACGGTTGCCCGCTCAGCCCCGTGGAGTTCGGCACAGCGGTCGGCCAATTGCGCGGCGTTAGGATGTCCATCGCGACTGTAGACAAACCCTGGCGTGGCGCCGGCCAACAGCGCGGCTGCCTCTTCCGGCGACTCGCAGCGATAGACCGACGAGGGACAGATCGGACTGGCCAGCGGGCGACTGACGCCGTCAACAGGTCGATCGGGGCGAGGACAAATGTCGTCGGGTTTTGGTGTCATACAAAGTAGCAGGCACACTCCGTGTGCCGCAGCATGGGTACTAACACGGCCGAGTATTAAACAACCACAACATTACTGAGGAACATAAATGCGACTCTGATCGGAGTATTCCCCTTGTGCAATACCAAACAAGAGTTCCGCTACATCGGCTGCAACACGCTGAGCGTACTCGCGGTTATGCTCGAAGCGGCTCTTATTCGCAAGTGTTAAAACAGGGAGATGGCCAATTTGCCAAGAGTCCCTGAGCGTTGCTTCGAGGGAATCCGCGTCATCTTGATTTCGATTCTCCGTAAACAGCACCCAGCCTTCTTCCTGACAGCGATTCCAGAGTGGGCGATCGAGAATATCAGGAACAATCTGCAACTCAGCAAAAGTGACAAAGCGAAGATTCAGTTCCGCCAAAACTGGCCAAAGTTCGAGCGAGTCGAGCAGGTGGCGAAGGTACGTAAGATGAGCCTGAACATTTACGTCCGCCAAGAGCCCCTGCATGTTCACGGTCCCTGCACCGGACCTGACTCCTGCTGTGCGAGCCACTCACGAAATGTAGAGAAGCGTGGAGGAAGCAGTGGAGCGCCTTCAGCCTTTCGGGCCGTTGTCCCAGCCGGCGGCTCGTCTCGTTTGCGGTCTTCGAGCCACTGCTTGAACCTTAAAAAACTGTCGCGAGTCTGCTTGGCTTGATTGACCACCTCCGGCGGATTACCGGCAGACATTCGCGCTTCGATCTTCAGGTGCTCCGCAAAAACTGTCTCGGGATTGTTCAACACGTACGCCCGGGCGGCGGCAACCTGCTCCGGGCTCAAGTCATAGAGCCGGCAAAGGTATGCTTCCGTCGCTGTCGCGTCGAGCAAGTGCGGCAGCAGATTGTAGACAGTGATCCGCGTGCCAACGATTTCGGGGCCGCGTCCACGATCGTGAATAAGGTCAGATGTCATGTTTCACCCCTCATGTGTTTTCCTAATATCATGATAGCAACTCCACCTGACTGAGAAAACCTGTCACACGGCAATTTTAAAGCTTTGCCTGCGAATATATCTGGATTGGTAATCCGGTTAAGGCACACGGAGTGTGCCTACTACATTTAGAAAAAATCGCCTGGCGGGGGCTCATCGTCGTAGAACGGTTCTACCACGAACTCGAGATGCATGTCGGCCGGGTCGCGCTTGGGGCGCGACGGCTTCGCCGACCCACGCGCCGGATCATCAACTCGATTCGACTGCTTCTTAGCTGCTGCATCGCCTCCCGCATACCCGGCGATAACTTCCAGAAACGTCTCGCCGTAGCGCTTCAGCTTTGCCGCGCCGACGCCGCTGACCTGGCCCATTGCCGCGAGATCGCTCGGCCGTCGGGTGGCCATGTCTCGCAGCGTGCTATCGTGAAAGATGACGTACGGTGGAACGCCCTGCTCGCGCGACAGAATCAGCCGCCGGGATTTCAAGGCTTGAAACAGCTTCTCATCACCGGCTCCCACGGACGCCGGCGCGGTGGAGGTTCTGGTTTTCTTCTCTCCGCGCCGCTTTCGAGCCGGCGGATCGGGATCTTGCCGCTGCATCACTGCGCACTCGCCGCGCAGCACCGGTTGCGAGGCTTCATTGAGCCGCAGGCCGCCGTATTGCTGATCGACATCGAGCAATCCGGCGGCCGTAAGCTGGCGAATGACGGATCGCCATTGGGTCGGCGACAGTTCCCCGCCAATGCCGAACGTGCTGAGCCGATCGTGCTTCAATTCCACGACGCGATCCGTGGCTTCTCCCAGCAGGACACTCACCAGATGCGCGGCGCCGAACCGCTGCCCGGTGCGCACGATGCACGACATCAGCTTCTGCGCCGGCACAGTGACGTCCCATGTCTCCACAGGCTTCAAGCAGGTGTCACAGTTGCCGCAGCGTTGCGCCAGTTCCTCGCCGAAGTAGCGCAGCAGCACCTGCCGGCGGCACTGAGTCGTTTCGCAGTAATCAAGCAGCGTGCCAAGGCGCTGGCGCTCGATCCGTTTTTGCTCCTCGGGGGCGTCGCCGCTGTCGACCATGCCGCGCAACATGGCCACGTCGGCGGCCGAGTAGCACATCCACGCCTGGGCCGGCAAACCATCGCGCCCAGCGCGGCCCGTCTCCTGATAATAGGCTTCAAGACTGCGCGGAGGATCGAGATGGGCCACCAGCCGCACGTCGGGTTTGTCGATACCCATGCCGAAGGCCAGCGTGGCCACCACGATCAGGCCTTCCTCGCGGAGAAAGCGATCTTGATGTTTGTGCCGCACTCTGGCGTCGAGCCCCGCATGATACGGCACGGCTTTGAGCCCCGCCGCTTCCAGATGGGCCGCGGTCTCCTCCACTCGCTTGCGCGTCATGCAGTAAACAATGGCCGCTTCGTCGGCATGCTCTTCCTGTATCAGTTCAGTCAGTTGCCGCCGCGGATTGTCCTTCAACACCACGCGGTAGCGGATGTTCGGACGGTCGAAGCCGCTGATGAAGACGCGGGCCTTCTCGAGCTGCAGCCGCTCGATGATGTCTTTCCTCGTCGGGACGTCAGCCGTGGCCGTTAGCGCGATCCGCGGAATCTGAGGAAACCGCTTCGCCAGTGCGGAAAGCTGCAAATACTCGGGCCGAAAATCGTGTCCCCATTGCGAGACGCAATGCGCCTCGTCGATCGCGAACAGGGCCAATTGCGTTTGGGCCAGGCGCTGCATGAACCGCTCGGTCATCAACCGTTCCGGGGCGACATAGACCAGTTCGAACTCGCCCGCCATCATCTGCTCTTCCAACTCCGCCGCCACACCAGAAGGAAGCGACGAATTGATATACGTCGCCCGGACGCCATATTCCAGCAGTGCGCCAACCTGGTCCTTCATCAAGGCAATCAGCGGCGAGACGACCAGCGCCGTACCCGGCCGCACCAGCGCGGGTATCTGATAACAAAGCGACTTCCCCCCGCCGGTGGGCATCAACACCAAGGCATCGCCGCCGCCGACCATGTGATCGACGATCTCAGCCTGCGCATCGCGAAAGGCATCGTAGCCGAAGACCGTTTTCAGGATGTCGAGAGGGTGGGGCATGTTTAGCGGCGGGGCACCGCCCCGCGTTTTTTGATCTCTGGGGTAAACTCTTAGCCCCGAAAAACTATTGCGATTAAAATTTCCCCGCAAAAATTTTAATCGCGGGCCAGGCGTTAAAGTGCTTCAGACTAAATCGCCGCAACTTGCTCTCCCGTAAGCTCTTAAGCATTAAAGTAGGTCTCGATATTTGCTTGGGAAGCATAGACCCAGTGCTGATCTTAGCGGTAATATAGCCCCCATGAAACTGCTCCTGTTGGGTTCTGGTGGCTATCACCCTAGCGCCGAGCGCCACACGGCCTCCTTCCTGCTGCCGGAAGTTGGCGTGGTGCTCGATGCCGGCACGGGTATGTTCCGTCTCCCGAAGCATCTGGCCAGCGACGAGCTCGACATCTTCCTGACGCATGCGCACCTGGACCACGTAGTGGGGCTGACCTACCTGCTGGGTCTGCTCCACGACTGCCAGTTGAGGGGCCGCAACGTAAAGCGAGTCACGGTTCACGGCGAGCCCGAGAAACTGGCCGCGGTACGCGAGTACCTGTTCGCCGAGCCGCTCTTTCCGCTCGCCCCCCGGTTCGAGATGCGGCCGTTAGCTGAGGAGGTCGCGCTCTCCCATAGCGGGCGGCTGCGATGGTTTCCGCTGACGCATCCCGGGGGCACCGTCGGCTATCGGCTCGATTGGCCCGGCCATAGTCTGGCCTATGTGACCGACACCACGGCAACGGCCGACGCGCTGTACATCGAGCAGATCCGCGGCGTCGATCTGCTCCTGCACGAATGCTACTTTGCCGACGACCGGGCGGAGCTGGCCACGGCAAGCGGTCACAGTTGCGCCTCGGCCGTAGCGGAAGTTGCCCGAGCCGCGGCGGTTGGCCGCTTGGTGCTGACCCACATCGACCCTCAAGCCCTCGGCCCCGATCCGCTTGGCTTGGCTGCCATGCGCAAGATCTTTCCTGCGACGGTGCTGGGGAGTGATGAGATGGAAATTGAGTTTTAAGCTCGATGCGGCAGGGCACGCAACACTCCGAAAATCTCCTCCATGTTCGTGGTGTGTAACTAAGCGCCGCTGTCGCCTTCTCGATCTGCCGCTGGCAACGCACTTGTCCCCAGCAAGGACTTGAGAATGAATGCCATCCGCCGAATTTCTGCTTCGAGCACAGCGGCATCATGGGGGAAGAGGGTGATATTGTACATCTGCCAGGTGCGCGTCCAAATTACCAGTTCGCCCTGTCGACACTGTACGGCGCAGGGAAAAGCAGCAAGCAAATCTCGTTGGAACTGCATCGTAAAAATCTGCCGCACGGACCCTGCGTGCCTACTGAAAAGGCGGTACTTGTGCAAGAAACTGTCATGGGTTGGCTCATGTCCGAATTGCACGCTACTGGCCCCGAGGCGATGAACTTGGCTCTTCAGCAAAGGCGAGTCTATCGGCGTAAGTTGGAAATCGGGAAGAGCCCTATTCGTGCTTTGAGGACGCAGCACGTACTGACAATATCGCATCTGGGTGTTTTCATTCATGTCCTGGCCGGTCAACAACCCGGCATTGCGCAGCAGCTTGATGCTCGGATTCACGTCTACATTGCCCGCAAAAAAATCATATTGAACAAGTTCAACTGACAGTCCATCGACCACACCCGAGAGCAGCAGTTCGGCGTGCAGGAAGTGGCCCGGATGATCAATTTTCAACTCCGGAGGGTGTGGCTTGTCGATGCCATAGAGCCCTCCTTTCATCTCGAATTGAATTTCGAGCCGGCGTGCGACTCTCGCCAGCGCCCGGATCCGGCGGCGCAATATGCCCCGCCGCACCCACATCCAACCTGCCGTAAGCAACCCGCAGGTGAGCGTTAAAGCGGCGCAACCTAGCGCGACTGGCCAAATTGGTTTCTCCGAATGGCCGAATGCTCCGGCGGCGCCTAACCCCAGCAAGATCGAGTTGACAATGCCGACGAATCCAGAAATGAAAACCACCGCAAACCAGATGGAATCCCGCTCACTATGCCCCGACGGGTCTAATGGGGGCAATGCGCCGCACGAGAACGCATAGCGACATTCGGCTGGATCGCATGGACAGTCGTGCGGACAGCAGAGCCGGGCGGAGTCTGGGGAGGGGTTTGCATCCATCCGTCCGGTACTCGGTGGTTGAACAAGGAGTCCAAGCGACGATGATTGTGGCCTATATTCCTTCAAACCAAATGCTAAGGTGAGAGTTCCAATGTCAGTCTGAGGTTGCGGTAGTCAATTCGCAATTCCAGACCGAGAAGCAATCCAACACCAAGCAATGGACACTCACCCGCGTTCGCGATGACTTCAAGATTTCGTACGGTGCCGAACCACTCAATATCGCAACTGTACGTATTGAGTTCCATCTGCGAGCCGTCCGCCAGCACTGCATCAACGCTACCCGATCGAGGCATACCCTAGGCATCGATCATGGATTGCGGAATAACGAGATCGCCCGTAAATCCTGTGTCAATCCAAACATCAACTTGAGTTACTATGGATTGCTGGTTCGACCGCAGTTCCACAGTCAAAAGAGCACGTCCACCCCTGTCAACGGTGCCTCTCATTGCAGATGTTGTCCGAAATGGACCGTCGCTTTGTGGCCAACCCGTAATGCGTGCGCCAAGCGATCTGGGAACTTGGAGCGAGCAGCACCGATCGCTTCGCTGAGAGTACGGCCCAGGAAGTATTCGCCCGAGACGGGTTCAATCGCTACGAATTCATCGTTGTGCGTTGGCTCCAGCAAGTTGCGGAGACGCGATTCATACAGTTGACGCGCTGCGCTAGCCACGCTGTTTTCATTCATGCGGATCATCATGGACCTCCCATTGGTACATGCTCATTGTACCAATCCACTTCCACGCGTTCCAATCGCAAACGCCTGGGGATCAACAGATCCCACAACCTTTCTACCTCTTTACATGCTTCTTGATCCAAGGCTCTGGACTCTCTCCCAAGTCCTCTCCGGTCGTGCGGCGAAGATGGGCGATGATCTCGCGCACGACCGCCGCGCGATGACGCTCAACCACTTTGTCGAGCCTCGACCCCTTCTGCTGCTTGCTGCCGGAAGGGTAGTAATTGACCACACCCTCCAGCAAGCTTGCGATCTCGGGCGGTGAAGTGGACTGAAGTGCCCGTGTCCGCAGTTCATCGCAGATCTGCGTCTGATCGTCTGCGAACGCCACCTCCACGAAGAGAATGCCGCTGCTCAAGAACATGAGCCCGCTGCCCACGAATAAACCCGCGCAGAAAACTCCGAGCACGACCGCGAGACGTTTGAGGGTTTGGGTTCTCATAGCGCGCGATGGAGCCTGACAGGTGTTCGGCCGCCGATGTGCGGCAATAATCTTAGTACAGTTTCACGGCCGAACAGGGCTTTGTCAACTTTTCCCCCAAGGACCGCCGGTCCGTGTCTACGATCCTGGCGGCGAAGCAGCAAGCAATGGCCTCAACGGCGGCGGTCCGGTTGGTCTGCTTCTTGAATTGCACATTCCTTTGCAGTCGCTCCTATTCACTCTCTTGTTTATCGCGGGCTTCTTCCATCGCCCCCTCAATCAACCTGCGTTCTCGCTCAATTTCCAGCATCAATTCCTGCTCGCTTGGTAGGAATTGCAGATACTTCGAGGCGAAGATCTGGCGACCTTCACTGAGCACGGAATATTTCGCCACGGCTTCACTCTTGTCAGAACAGAGAATCAGGCCGATCGTGGGATTGTCCCCCGGCACCTTGAATTGATCTTCGAACAGCCGCACGTAGCCATCCAGTTGACCGACATCTCGGTGCGTCAGCTTGCCAATCTTCAGATCGATCAAAAGGAAGCACTTGAGGATGTAGTTGTAGAAGACCAAGTCAATGTAGAAATCGTCGTCGTCGAACCGAATGTGCTTCTGCCGGGCAACGAAACAGAAACCCTTGCCGAGTTCCAGCAGGAACGATTGAAGATTGTCGATGATCGCCTGCTCCAGTGCGTCTTCATGCAGGACGGGTGAGTCCGGCAAACCCAGGAACTCCAGCACGTAGGGGGATTTGAGAATGCTTTCTGCCGGCGTCGATTCGCCGCGTAGTCTTTCCCGGTCGGCGGCGTCCAGACCGGCTTGGCCACGGTTGGCAATGATTCGCTGATAGTAGGACGATTGAATCTGCCGTTCGAGTTGAACCTTGCTCCAGCCGCTCTCGGCAGCTTCCCGCTCATAGAACGCCCGGGCATCGTCATCCGCCACGCGCAACAAGGCCCGGTAGTGCGACCAGGAAAGTTGGGGAGAGAAGCCCTGGACGGCATCATCGCCCGACAGGACGGGTAGGACACCAATTGCCGAATCTCTCCCCACTGGGAAGAGTTTTCCCGAATCGTCCAATTCGTCACCCGACGGGTGACGAATTGCATTCAAGCGATCTGGATATGCTTGGTAAAACAGCCGAAAATACTTTAAATTGGTGACGGAAAAGCCTTTGCCGTGGCTCCGAGTCAGGCTGGACGATAGGTTTTCCAGCACCTGTTTCCCATACTCCGCTCGGTCCTCGCCCCCCTGCATTTCCTCCACGATCTCCCGGCCGATCAACCAATAAGCCAGCACCATGTTTGTGTTGACAGACCGAACGACGTTGCTTCTTGCCTGATCCAGAATGGCGGCGACACGCTGAAAGAGGCCGTCGCTTTCCGGTTGGCTGAGTTCTTTCTCTCTCCCTTGCTTTTTACTCATAGAGCCGTGCTCCCTCTGGTGGGTGAAAAGAACTTGCCGAACCGCTTGTTGAGCACCGAATCCTCTGAATCGCCTGTCCTTATTCCTGACAGAGCCCGGTGGAAGTCACGCTGTTGTTATACATTATTCCTGGTGCTATCTTGAACCACCATGACTGAACTCATCGCCTACCACGAAGCCGGTCATGCTCTCATGGCAGTCCTGCTCGGCGGCCGAGTGAAGCAAGTCACCATCGAGCCGGACAACGACGACGGCCCCGAGCGCCAGGGCGATACGCAGGTGCTGTGGAGGCGATCGGCCGAGAGCGACAAGGAGTTCGCCGCGAAGGCCGTGCATGTATGCCTGGCAGGGCCGGTTGCCGAAATGATTTATTCCGGCGACCCCTATCACCCAGGATTCGTTGCCGAGTGGGCCGCCGACTGGCAGGAAGCCTGGGCGGCGGCCATGCTGTTGCACCCTGGCGAACGGCAAAGGCTTGAGTATCTGGAGCAGATCTCGATCCAACTCTACCACCGGCTCAAGGAAGACGATCTCTGGGCCGCACTCGCCTCTCTCGCCGACAATCAAACCTACTCCTCCGGCTCCCTCCCCGTACCCGGGGAGGGCCCATCTGAATTGTCCGGCTCCCTCCCCGTACCCGGGGAGGGCTGGGGAGGGGCCTCCAGCACCCCCCTAATCTTCTCCACCACTTCCCAGATGTTCTCATCCAATTCCTGATTCCGAAATCGGATCACTTGAAATCCTCGCGACTCGAGCCAAGCTGTGCGCCGAGCGTCATGTGCCCGGGCAGCCGCATCCAGATGCTGCGGCCCGTCGAGTTCCACAATCAACTTGTGCGAAAAGCAGACGAAATCGACGATGTACGCGCCGATCGCCGCCTGCCTTCGGAATTTGACGCCCAGCCTTTCGGCGCGGAGAAACCACCACAGCCGCTTTTCTGCTTCGGTGGGCTGGTTGCGCAGTTGGCGGGCGAAATCGCGTTGTTCCTGATCGCGGTACATGGTCTCGATGCGCCCCTCCCCGGGACACCCCTCCCCAACCCTCCCCGGGTACGGGGAGGGGGCCGGACAGAGTTATTGGTGAGCCTCTTTCCCCGTCAGCGCCTTGTAGGCCGCCTTGGCCATCAGCGTGGCCCCGGCCGTATTGGGGTGGACGCGGTCCGGCAGCGTCTCTGGGTGGTCCTTCAGGGCGCTGTGCATGTCGATCACTCCGGCCTGATTCTCCTGGGCAACCTTGTCGATCATGGGCGCCTGCTCCCGCACGCCGGCTTCATTGATGCCGAAATTACCCTGGCCCGGCACCGGGACGGGATGGCAAACGAAAATCCTCGGCTTGCTCGGCAGCTTGGCGAACTTTTCCAACAGATCTTTGTAGTCGGCCGCGAACTTGCTCTTGAGCTTCCAGTTCTGCGGTTTCGTGTCGTTGGTGCCGAGCATGATGATGACCACTTGGGGCTGATACTTCAGCGCCGCTTGAAATGCGCCTTCCTTCTGGTAGGGCCGGTCTCCCTGGTTGATCAATGTGGAGCCACTCACGCCGAAATTGCGGACCTCCCACCGCTCACCCAGCATCTTGGCCAATTGATTCGGATAAGATTGCCCTCCGGCCGCACCGACTCCCGCCGTAATGCTATCGCCCACGCAAGCCAGGCGGATTTTGCCTTGGTAATCCGCAATCTGAATCGGAGCATTAGGATCGAGATCGGCCCCCTGAGCCAGACAAGGGAGCAGAGCGATGAGGAAGGCGGCCGAACGCAGGCAGTGAAATGGCATGATCAATTCTCCTGGAGTGGTTTTCACAATCCGAATCGAAAGTATGGCGGCAGCGATTACTATAACTGCGTTATCCCCAGGTCGCGAGTTGCCAAAGACTTTCCACGCCGTCAGCCCACCGCCACCCAGAACGTGGCCCAGAGCAGGTTGCGGATCGCGAACTGGAAACTGGCGGATATAACGATCGAGAATACGCCAATCAGAGACAAAAAGAATCGCGCGAGGAAGAGTCCCAAGTGCCACGCCGGTCTGGCAGGGGCTGCTCGCTCGAGAGTCTCTGGCGACTGATAGGGGTTGTCTTCCATGCCGGTATTCTAGCCATGGCTAGTGGCGAAAATGGGTCGTGCATCGGGCTGGTTTTACCGGGTTCGTGCTGATCAAACGGCTGGATCAAAGGTTCGGAAATGCTTTTCTGCAAAAATCGAGGAATCCAGCGACAATCAAGGCCACGCCAGAGCTGCCGGCGACGTTGGTGTAGGCGGAGGACTGGCGACTCAGTTCCGGCCACACAAAAATGACCACCGCCAGGCCAACGATCAACATCACGATGGGAATAACTAACTTTCGCATGTTCCGATTCTACCCTGGAATGGTGAACTGGAAGCGGGGTGGCGTCATGGCTTTGAGGTTTGCAGGGTAGTGTCCCAAAGTTGTAATGCTGGCGGGCACCCCAGAAACGCGGCCTCATGGGACTGGGCGGCGCAAGTATACGCCGCAATTCCACAACCCAGCAGCGACAACATAGAGTGTGCCTGGCACCCAAATTGTCTCTGCTTTCCCTCGGGAAAATATTAAACCCACCATGAAAGTCGCGCAGACGGCAAGCAGCGCAGCCAGAATGAGAATCAGCGAGGAAGCCACTCTGCGCCCTAACGGAGGGAGCTTGGGTGAAGGGGGATCTACGGATTGACCGTGTGCCCAATTCTGTTGGTAATCGCACGTCTCACAAATCCAACCCTCCTCCGTTGCAATGAGAACGCCCCCGGTTCGCGTCTCACGGCAAGATTCGGTCGTGCAAGTATAGGGGTCGAAGTCCCCGCACCGTTGGATCTCGTTGAGCTCCTTGACTTCTTCCGGCGTCCACGGCGCGGTAATCGTCACGCTGTTCTCAGGAGGGTTCTCTTCCATGGGTCGTGGGTCACCTTTGTGTTGCTGGCCGGGCTCGGCTACATGGACCGGGCTATTGCCTGTGCAATATCTGCAAACGAATCGTACCTCAACATTGCTTCGTCATCGGACATGCCGAGGTATGGCATCCAGAACACCCGGTCGCTGTCAGACCGCAGATCGAAGCACAGCATCTCGCCGCCACCGTTCGAGCCGAACGGAAACCAGTGTGGGCGCAGATACAAAGCCATCTCGTATGCGTCGTACCGCTCTTGGATAGTCTCTTTTGCCCATAGGACAACATATCCAAGATTTTCTCCGAGATCTCCCTCCCAGCCGTTGTGTTCCTCGATGAAGGCTATATACGACGGTGGGAGTTGAGCGAGAAATTTAGAGAAGCGGTCTTTCACGCCGTAGATCTCCTTTGCCTGAGTGTGACTGTGGGGCAACAGGACACGGTTAGAACTTTTCACCGAAAACGCTTGCAGACTGCCGACCGACCTTCTGTGCGGTGACTGGACGAGTCTTCTTCAGCCGCGTTTAACTCAGCATGGATGAATCACCTCGCGTCAAACCGGGTTCCTCCGCTATCGAGAACAGCAATCGACAAAAAGGCTCGATATCATTCGGCGTATAAGTACGCAGCACTTCATGTTGACGCCCGTGACAATAGGCAAGCAACTCCCAGTATTCTCCTTGATCGTCTGTGCGAACCGCATCGTCATAAGGCAATGCCCAGAAGTCGAGGACTTCGAATGCTTGTTGAACGGAATCCCACTCTTGCGTTGTCAGCTTCCGAAAATACGACCAACTTCCATCCATACCGGCTTCTGGTTCCAGGTCCGTCGCAACAGGGAGAACACCAAGACTTCGGGAGCGTATTACATCTAATACCGGGCCAAAAGGACCGTTCCAAACCACGATACCATGTTCTTCGAACTCGTCTTTAGTGCGGTTGTTTCGCGTCTCGTAGACAGACTCGGCGTTGGGGGGAAGGCACGTTAACGATCTCGGTTCGTTCGGCTCCAACTTTGGCTGCAGCAGCCGAATCTCCGAACTCGCATCCTGAATCGCAACAAAGTACGGCGTCTTGGCGGGTGCAAAATCCTCCTGGCGCAGCAGTTCCAGGTATTCGTCACCAATCCTCCAGACAAGAGCCTCTTCTCCCTTATGGGGTCCCCCTGTGAACTCGACGTATTGGCCGACCTTGAAAATATCGACGTTCATCAATCCCTTTCAATTTCAGAACGTCGAGCGAGGATCCGAATTGCAGCCCGCACTTGCTCCAGTCGCAGGCCAAGATTCATGAGCACTTGAGCGGCGAACCCTTCGTCCTCGCGCAACAATCCCAATAAAACATGCTCCGTGCCAACGAGATCATCTCCGAGCTGCCTCGCCTCATCCATCGCGTATTCGATGACCTTCTTCGCTCGCGGCGTTTGCGGAAGGTTCCCGACAAAACAGCTTGCCGGATCTCCTCTTTGCTCGGTCTTCTGGATCTCAAAGGTGATTGCGTGCAGTTGTACTCCAAGCTGCTTCAGCACATCGGCAGCAACACCTCCCCCTTCTTGCACAAGCCCACGCAGGATGTGTTCTGTGCCGATGTACTCGTGGTCGAGCCGCAGTGCCTCTTTGATCGCAAGTTGCATAACTTTTCGGGCGCGATCCGTAGTACGGGGTGCGTAGGTCACAGCGACTATCCTACTTCGCAGAAAACTCGGGGCAACAGGACACGGTTAGAACTTTTCAGCTTGCTAGCTTGGACGGTGCCATCCGATCTTCTGTGCGGGGCGTGAGCCTGCATAGCCGTGCTAGCGGCCAATATTTTTTGGAAAGTTCGGAATCAGGATACATCGTATTTGATGCACAGTTCATCAAAGCCAATATTTCCTGATTTCGCCTGCTGAAAGTCCGACTCCGATATCTCAATTTCTTTTTTTCGACCCGCTAGCTCACCAGAAATGTACGCAAAGTAAAACTTGCCACCCAATGCTCGTACGCTCCACCCTTGACCGATAAATTCGTCTGCTGTCGAACGCGGCGTGTTGCTTGGGTAAGGGTTCCCGGTCTCGTCCTGGCCACGAAGTGGTAAGCGAGGCTGTTTCCGGAAAAAGAACCGCACCAGCGTTATTGCGAGGGCCAGCGGGGCCGCCAGCAGCATGACCATAATGGCGATGGGAACAAATGGCGCCCACCACGGACCCGCTCCAACCAAGATGAACATCGCAGCACCTTCCAGACGGCAAGAATCACCATCCCGATTCTAGCCTCGTCTCCCCTGGTCTGCGTGAACGCCCTGAAATGAGAAAGCCCTTCGGCCTGGTGGTCGAAGGGCTACTTGTCTCGTCAAGTCGGGGCAACAGGACACGGTTAGAACCGTTTGTTGACGATTCCGAATCTTGGCCTCCCCGTCTAATTCATGCTGTAATGAGTCGGTAACGCAGTCGCTCTCCAGCGGGGCGGCTTTGCGGCCCGTCTATAGCAGCACCTAGTTATGCTAGGTTTTCCTGGCCACGATCTTCGTATTGAGGCCAGCCGTACTCGCCGGAAAAATGCTCCACTCCAAGTTCACATCCTTTTGCTTTTGCAAGCGTAGCGAACAAGCCATCTGCCCGTGCCTTGA